>NZ_DAMBKZ010000001.1:0-453956 GCF_032066345.1 Brucella sp. | reverse complement strand
ATCGTCGCCCGGCAAGCCACGATTAACCTCGTCAGGCGACTTCTTGGACAGAATCGCAACGCCGTTGAAGCCTTTCTGGCCGTGCGTTTCCACATGATAGCCGAGCGCTTCAATCTCCAGCCGTGGGAACAGTTCGTCCACCGACTTGATTTCCTGAAGGCAAGCAATGTCAGGCGACGATTCCTTCAGCCAATGCTGGAGGTTTTCGATACGCGCCTTGACGCCATTAATGTTCCATGTCGCGATTTTCATCTGTAAATGATTAGGCGGAAGACGAGGCGAGGGCAAGCGCTGCTCACTCTCCATCACAGAATTTCGCCTCGGTCTGATAATTATTCAAATGCCATTTGTATTGCCGCTTTTGCGTTCCTATCTCCATGAAACCGTAGCCAAACAGGAGATTTTAATGTTCGACGCCAAAAAGCTTCTCGATCAGTTTCTGGGATCGCAAATACCGGGCATGTCAGGAAGCGTTCGTGACAAGGCAGGGCAGGCCACTGATCTCGCGAAAAAAAACCCATTGGCTACGGGGGCGATTGCGGCTGCAATCTTGGGCACAAAAACCGGACGTAAGCTTGCAGGTAATGTGGCAACTGCGGGCGGTATCGCTGCAATCGCGGGCCTTGGTTATCTCGCCTACAAAAATTACAAATCCGGCCAGTCGCCACAGACCGCTGAACAGCCTGTAGCAAAAGAGCCAGAGCTGCTGCCGCCGCCGCCAGCGGATTCTCCATTTCATCCGCAGTCCCCGACGATGAGCAATAGCTTCGCGCTTACACTCATTCAGGCAATGATTGCTGCTGCAAAGGCGGATGGCCATATCGATGACGCTGAACGCGCACATATCATGGAGAAGGTGCAGATTTCGGGTCTCGACAATGAGGCTGAAGCCTTCTTCGAGAAAGAATTGGCTGATCCGATTGATATTGATGCGCTGGTCGCTGCAGCACAGACCGAAGAACAGAAGGTCGAGCTTTATACTGCTTCCCGTCTGACGATTGATCCGGACACCCGTGCGGAGCGTGGTTATCTCGATATGCTGGCTGGTCGTCTTGGCCTACCGGATGCGCTTGTCGATCATATTGATGCGACCGTTTCATCGGTAAAAGCCTGATAAAATAAAGCGGCTCCAGTCCAACTGGAGCCGCTTTATACAGCTGAATATTACTTAGGAATTAGAGCGCATACCGAAAAATGTGTAACGGTTTTCGGATAAAGATGCGCGTTAAAACAAGGACTTAGAACGACAATCTGATTCAATCAGATCGAAACGCGCTCCAAAGTCTGATCAGATCGCGAAGCTCGTGCCGCAACCGCACGATGCAGTTGCGTTTGGATTGCGTATCTGGAACGATTGTCCCATCAGATCATCAACGAAGTCGATTTCCGATCCATCCATGTACGGCACAGAGATTGAATCAATCAGCACCTTGGCGCCGAGCTTTTCAATAACGATGTCATCGTCGGATTGATCGTCTACGAGGTCGTACTTGTAAGAAAATCCGGAGCAGCCGCCGCCTTCGACCGAAACGCGGAGCGCAGTTTTGCCCGGTTCAGAACCGATAATTTTTGCAATCCGCTTGGCTGCGGATTCGGAAACGGTAATGTCTGTCATCTGCCTTGTTCCGCTTGCAATTGCGAGTGTCGAGTTGGAATTGTCTGGATTTACGACAAACGCATACTTGCCTTCATGTTTAGCTGATAGCTATGAACGCAACGTGTGGAAGTCAATGTCCGCACGATATTTGCGTAATCATATTACAGTGAGGAATGCATCGCAATGTCCGCTGAAGAAATAGGGCAACTGGAAGGAATTGGCTTCGGCTATCGCGAAAGAGCGCCCTATGCCAGTAATCCTGCGCTGAGCCGAGGTCGGCTGGTGCCGGAGCCTGAAAGCGCTACACGAACGCCTTTCCAGCGGGATCGCGATAGAATCATCCATTCCACCGCTTTTCGCCGTCTCAAGCATAAGACACAGGTGTTTATTGCCCATGAGGGGGATCATTATCGAACCCGCCTGACCCACACGATTGAAGTGGCGCAGATTGCCCGTGCTTTGGCGCGCGCTCTGAGGCTTGATGAAGATCTCGCCGAAGCCGTAGCACTCGTGCATGACTTTGGTCACACGCCTTTTGGGCATACCGGCGAAGATGCGCTGAATGAGCGTATGAAAGCCTATGGCGGCTTCGATCATAATGCGCAGTCTTTGCGTATCGTGACCAAGCTTGAACATCGCTATGCAGATTTTGACGGATTAAACCTTTCTTGGGAAACGCTTGAGGGACTGGTCAAACATAACGGCCCCCTTGTTGGTCCATTCGCCACGCATTCAGATGAGCCGGTTCCGCAACCGATCCTTGATTTCAACGAACGTTATGATCTCGAATTATCGCGATTTGCCAGCCTTGAAGCGCAATGTGCCGCGATTGCCGACGATATTGCCTATAACGCTCATGACATTGACGATGGTCTTCGGTCGGGTTTGCTTAAGCTGGAGGGGCTTGATGAGGTGCCGCTCACAAAACGCCTTCTGGATATCGTGAGGACGCGCTATCCGGCGCTTGATGCGGTGCGCACCGGTCACGAACTGGTCCGCCGCCAGATCACCATCATGGTTGAGGACGTGATCGCTGAATCGCAGCGCCGTATTGCGGTAGCCAATCCGCAAAGCGTTGAGGATGTGCAGGCACAACCGCGTGCGCTTGTTGGCTTTTCAGATAAGATGCGGGATGAAGAAAAAGTCCTGAAACGCTTTTTGTTCAAGAACCTCTATTTTCATGACAGCGTCGTTGTTCGCAGGCACGCTGCAGACAAGATCGTTCAGGACCTGTTCGATATCTGCTTCAGTGATCCATCAATCATGCCGTCAGAATGGCAATCAGGCTGCGAAACGCTTGATGATGCAGGGCGCGCGCGCCGCGTCGCCGACTATCTTGCGGGGATGACTGACAATTATGCATTGCGAGAACACCGACGATTGTTTGACCATACACCCGATTTAGCTTAATCGGGGCGGGACGAAGCGGGTCTCGAAACGCAAATGCCTCCGGGATCGCCGCTATTTTTATGACGAACAGAAGCCGGACAGCAGAAATTAACCGGACGGAAGCCTCACAGGACGAACCATGAATATCTTTGCAGATTTCGACGCGCGTATCAAAAAAACGTTGCAAGATATTGATCTTAAAGCAAAGGACGGTGGCGATCTCGATTTATCTCGTATCACCGTTGAGCCTCCGCGCGATGCAACGCATGGTGACATCGCCACCAATGCCGCGATGGTGCTTTCCAAGGCTGTCGGTCAGAACCCGCGTGAGCTTGCGACAATTATTGCTGATGCGCTGAAGGCTGATGCCGATGTTGCAACGGTCGATGTGGCTGGCCCCGGCTTCATTAATCTCCGTCTGAAAGATGTTTATTGGCAGCGCGAACTGTTTGCGATGCTCAATGAAGCAACCGACTTCGGCCGCTCCAAGCTTGGTGCTGGTACGAAGGTCAATGTCGAGTATGTTTCCGCCAACCCGACAGGACCGATGCATGTTGGTCATTGCCGCGGTGCAGTGGTTGGTGACGTGCTGGCAAATCTGCTGAAGTTCGCAGGCTTCGACGTTACCAAAGAATATTACATCAATGATGCTGGTGCGCAGATTGATGTTCTTGCCCGTTCGGCGATCCTTCGCTACCGCGAAGCGCTAGGTGAGAACATTGGCGAGATCCCAGCGGGTCTTTATCCGGGCGATTATCTGGTGCCGGTTGGTGAGGCGCTTGCCAAAGAGTTTGGCAACAAGCTTCTTGAAATGCCGGAAGATGAAGCGCTCGTTATCGTTAAAGATCGCACGATCGATGCCATGATGGGCATGATCCGCGCCGATCTGGAAGCGCTGAACGTTCATCATGACGTTTTCTACTCCGAGCGCACGCTCCATGTTGATCATGCACGCGTCATTCGCGCCGCAATCAACGATCTGACGCTCAAGGGCCATGTTTACAAGGGCAAGCTGCCGCCGCCAAAGGGGCAGCTGCCTGAAGAATGGGAAGACCGCGAGCAGACCTTGTTCCGTTCGACAGAAGTCGGTGACGATATTGATCGTCCGCTGATGAAGTCTGATGGCACTTTCACTTACTTTGCGGCTGACGTTGCTTATTTCAAAGACAAGTATGACCGTGGCTTCAACGAGATGATTTATGTGCTGGGCGCCGACCACGGTGGCTATGTCAAGCGTCTGGAAGCTGTCGCTCGTGCCGTTTCCGACGGTAAGGCCAAGCTGACAGTTCTGCTGTGCCAGCTCGTCAAGCTGTTCCGTGACGGCGAACCAGTTCGTATGTCCAAGCGCTCTGGCGAATTCATCACTCTGCGTGATGTGGTCGATGAGGTTGGTCGTGATCCGGTCCGCTTCATGATGCTTTACCGGAAGAACGATGCGCCGCTCGACTTCGACTTTGCGAAAGTGACTGAGCAGTCGAAAGACAATCCGGTGTTCTACGTGCAGTATGCGTCCGCGCGTTGCCACTCGGTTTTCCGTCAGGCAGTCGACCAGCTTGGTCTGTCGGGTCTTGATCGCGTTTCTATGGCTGAACATTTCGGCAAACTGACCGACGAAAGCGAAATCGCACTCGTTCGTAAGCTTGCAGAATATCCGCGTCTGATCGAATCTGCAGCCACGCATCAGGAGCCACATCGCCTGGCTTTTTACCTCTATGACCTGGCCAGCGCGTTCCATTCGCAATGGAATAAGGGCACTGAGAACCCAGACTTACGTTTTATTAAGGTTAACGATCCAGAATTGTCTCTAGCAAGGCTAGGGCTAGTACAGGTCGTTTCCGATGTGCTGACTTCCGGTTTGACTATAATCGGTGCGGATGCTCCAACGGAAATGCGCTAGGACGGTTTCTATACGCGCAAGTTCAACCAGAGTGTTGAGCGGGTATAGATAAGTCAAAATGATGGAAGATCAGCGAGTATCCAAGTCGTCGATCTTCCTTCAGGCGCAGGAAACTTCCGTCAACTTTTGCCCACATTGCCTCGCTACAACGTAATGTATCGAGACGTCTTGCGGCGTCCAGGGTTTGAGTTAGGAACACACCATGACGGACAGCAGTGCTAATCCCCGTAGTTACGGCGAGCGTCCGCTGCACGAAGACGATCCGCTGATGGAACTTTCACGGATCATGGATTTCGGCGCGTCTGCAGATAATAACGTTGCTCGAAGCGAATATAGACCCGAACCAAATTTTGATTCTGGCGACAATGACCTTTCGTTCGATCTCGAGCGAGAGTTGCTTGGTGATTTCGGTAATTCAATCGAACCGGAACAGCATTCAGCTCCATATGTGACGCCAGCTTACGAGCCGCATTCCTATCAGGACGCAGAACCTGCGGTGCAGGAGGACGCGCTGGCGTCTGCGCTTGAAGAAGAGTTCGATCTTCATCTCGATGCAAACGAGCCGCTTGCTCCTGCTGAATCTTTTGAATTTGTTGAAGCTGATCGTTCCGAGCCTGTGCCTCAGTTCGATTACAACGACTATTCAGAAGCCCGCACGGCTTATGAAGAAACTCATCCGGATGCCTATGCTGCACAAGCGCCTGTAGAGCCGCTGGAGCAGAACTATTCGAACTATAATCCGTCTGCTTATCAGCCGTCGGAAGATCCTTACGACAATACTTATGCGACGGAACCTGCACCGCTGCCGTCCGATGGCAGTGATTGGGAATTCCAATCCGCCAAGCCATTCGAGGCCAGCTACGCCGCGGAGCCATCGCATCAGCCGCTTTCGTTAGAAGACGAGCTGGAAAACCTGCTGTTCAGCGACGAGCCTCAGTCTGCTCAGGTCACCGAGACGGCTTACGATGAGCAACCTGAGCCGTTTTCGACCTATACGCCACGTTATGCTGAACCTGCAGCAGAAGCCCCAACTTTGGCTTATGCAGAGCCCGCTTATCGTGAAGAATCTGACCCTGTGTTTGATGACTTCCAGCTGGATGAGCCAGAGGCTTATGAACCAGTCGAGGCCGCTGCAAACTATGCGCCGGAATCATTAGAAGAGCCACAGGCTGCTTCGCAATCTGCACAGACACCGATCTATCCGCATTACGCACTCAGCAACTTTGCGGCGGGTGCCGCAACGGCTGGCGTCTTGTCGCCAGAACCTACGCAGGCTGCTGCAGAATACGAATCAGAACAAGTCGAACTCGACGATGATTTCTCTTTCGACGACGACTTCACGCTTGAGACCGAACAGTCGTTTGCTCCTGTAGCGGTTGAAGCAACCGGCGATGAACTTTCCGGCCTTGATGAAATCTCGTTCAATGAAGACGATTTCGGTTTCGAAGCCTCGGGCGATGCATCTTCGCCAGTTGCGGCTGACGATGCGAACCTCTTCACTGAAGAAGACTTCTTCACAGCAGATGATCTCGATCTGAGCGTGGAAGCCGAGAGTGAACCGGTGGAAACACCTTACGCTCACGCTACCTATTCCGAGGAAGAGCAGCATCCTGCCGCTCCGTCCTTCACGAACTACGCCGACCCGCGTTCTTCGTTTGCAGCACCAGCACCCGAAATCGAAACGCTGAGTGTTGCTGACAGCAAGGTGGAGCAGACCCATTCGCTCGATTTGCCGGAAGTCAGCTATGGAGAAGAAGAAAATAATGCAGGTCTGACTGATCTTGAGACTGAGTTTGCAGAAGTTTTCAACACGATTGGAGTTGATGAGACCGCTGCAAAAACAGATGCTCAGAGCGAAGCTGACAAGGCGTTTGAAGATATTTTCCGCGAAAGCGCTTCGTCCTACATGCCAAACGCAGGTGTTGCAGCTGGTACCGCGCTAGGCGTTGGCGCGGCTGCAGCTGCTGCAACAATGGCTTATGGACGTGCCAACCCTACGGCACAACCAGCATCACCGCAGAACCCAAGCGGTAGCAGCGATGATTTCTATAATCATTGGGCTGCTCAGGGTGCGCAGACTATGGAAAGTGGTGAGTTCGGCACTCGTGCTGCAATGCAGCCCGAAGATGATCTCGGTAGCGCTGCGGAAGCCTATCGCAATCGTCCGGTGCGCGGCCGCCGTGGTCTTATCCTCGCAAGTGTTGCTGGTATCGCTGTTCTTATCGGCGGTATTGGCTACCATTTCCTCGGCGGTAGCGGATCGGGTGAGCCGGTTGTGATTCGCGCTGATAATCAGCCGATCAAGGTTCAGCCGGAAAATCCGGGTGGCGCTACGGTTCCTAATCAGGACAAGGCTGTCTATGACCGTGTCGCTGGTACATTGCCAAACAATCCTGAGCAGAAGTCATTGATTTCTGCCGGCGAAGAGCCTGTTGATCTTGGTGCAACACAGGACAATGAAGTTGGCACGGATGATGCACCTGAGCCTAATCAGGCTGCCGGAAACTCCGCTGAATCCGGTCAGGAATCACCGTTGATCCAGCCTCGTGAAGTTGAAACGATGATCGTTCGTCCTGATGGCACCATTGTTCAGGCCCAGCAGCCTGCGCAGACACCTCCACAGGCCGCTCCAGTAAACACTGCAAACAATTCAGCACCAATCGCGCCGCCAACGGAAACTGATGAGATTGCAGCTCTTGCTGCAGGTAATGCGCCTCAGGAACCAGTTGCAAACACGCCTGTAACGCAGCCGACACCTGCAACTCAGGCTCCAGCGCCTCAGGTGCGGGCACCTGTCGTGCCTTCACGCCCGGCTGAACAGCCAACCACTATCGTGGGAAATGTTCCGCAGCGTACTCAGGCACAGGCTCCTGCTGCAGCACCTCAGGTTGCTTCTGCAGCCGGTGCAGGCGGTTACTTCATTCAGATCGCTTCGCAGCCATCTGCTGAACTGGCACAGAAGTCTTATGCCAACATGGCGCAGCGTTATGGCAGCTTGATTGGTGGCCGTGCAGTCGATATCAAGCGTGCTGACATTCCGAACAAGGGCACTTATTACCGCGTTCGAGTTCAGGCTGGTTCGAAGGATGATGCATCCGCACTATGTGGTCGTCTCAAGACTGCTGGCGGTAGCTGCTTCGTGACGCAGTAAACGCTTCAAGATTGTGAATTGAGAGAAGGGCGACACCAGTCGCCCTTTTTCGTGTGACTATCATGCTCACTGTTTTTGGGTTAAACCGTTACCGCTGATTTGAAGGCGACGAACAGATCGAAGGAATGCTGCATGAAAGAGTGCAAGGCGTGGATTGCTGGTGTAGCCGGAACGAAGTTGACGCCGGACGAGGTGGCCTTTTTCCGGGATGAAAAGCCTTGGGGCTTTATTCTCTTTGCGCGCAATGTTGAAAGCCTTGAACAGGTTGCTGAGCTGACTGCGCAGTTGCGCGAAGTGACAGACAGGCCTCAGACGCCTGTTTTCATTGATCAGGAAGGTGGTCGTGTTCAGCGTCTTCGTCCGCCACTGGTTCCTAACTATCCAGCCGCAGCTCAAATTGGTGCGATCTATGATCGTGATCCCGAAGCAGGACTTCGTGCTGCTTGGCTTCATGCACGCCTTCATGCTTTCGATCTTTTGAAGGTCGGCGTGAATGCCGATTGCCTGCCGGTTCTCGACGTTCCAATCGAGGGCGCTCATGATGTCATCGGCGCGCGCGCATATTCCAAGAATCCGCACAATGTTGCGGCCATGGGAAGAGCTGCCGCAGAAGGTCTTCTCGCTGGTGGCGTGTTGCCTGTGGTGAAACATATGCCGGGGCATGGCCGTGCATTCAGCGATACGCACAAGGAGCTGGCGCGCGTTAGTGTGCCGTTGAGCGAGCTGGTAGCCCACGACTTTGTGCCGTTTAAGGCATTGAATGACTTGCCAATGGCGATGACGGCGCATGTGATCTTTGACAGTCTCGATCCTGAACGCCCTTCGACTATGTCGCCTACGGTCATCAACACGGTTATCCGTGACGTTATCCAGTTCGATGGTCTGGTGATTAGCGACGACATTTCGATGAAGGCGCTTTCAGGCGATCTGGGCGATATCGTTGAAGGCATCACAAAAGCCGGTTGCGACATCGTTCTTTATTGCGCGGGCGTTATGGAGGAGCTGGTGAAAGTTGCTGCTCGCGTTCCCGTCCTTGACGGAAAGTCGCGCAAACGTGCTGATCTTGCAGAAGTTTATGCAGGCGACCCTGATCTTTCCGATGAAGCGGAATTGCGCGAAGAGTTTGGACAAATGTTCGAACTGATGGCGTAACCGCCAAAACTTGGTAGACTATAAACGCCGGCGCTGTTCACGCGCCGGACAGAATCTACAAACAGGACGAGCGGGTGGCTGAATCTGAAGCGAACACAGGCGGAAAAGACGGTGCTAACGTGCCGATGGATGCTTTGTGGCAAGGTGAAGCCGAGCGTGCAGAAAGCGAACCATCGCTGCTGATCGACGTGCAGGGGTTTGAAGGCCCGCTTGATCTTCTGCTGCATCTGGCCCGAAATCAGCGTGTCGATCTTTCACGGATTTCTGTTCTCGCACTTGCCGAGCAGTATCTCGGTTTTGTGGAACAGGCACAGGCGCTTCGGCTCGAGCTGGCAGCAGACTATCTGGTTATGGCCGCATGGCTGGCTTACCTTAAATCCAGATTGCTTATTCCCAAGCAACAGGATGATGATGGTGCCACAGGCGAAGAACTGGTTGCTTCGCTGCAATTTCGTCTGAAGCGCCTCGAAGCGATGCGGGATGCTTCCGCAAAGCTTGTAAATCGCAACCGCTTGGGCCGTGACGTTTTCGCCCGCGGTATGCCTGAACTGGTCGTCGTGGATCGATCAAGCCAGTTTGCTGCTTCACTTTATGATCTGTTGACGGCTTATACATCGCAACGCCAGCGACAAGCCGTATCTCATGTGCAGATTGAAAAGCGCGCGGTATGGTCGTTGAGAGAGGCGCGTGTTGCTCTTGTAAGATTGATGGGAGTGAGCGGGGACTGGGTTTCCCTCGATCGCTTTCTTATTGATTATACGTTGTCTCCACAGGAGAGAGCGTCAGCCTTGGCAAGCTCATTTGCCGCAAGTCTGGAGCTTGTTCGTGAGGGTAAGCTGGAGGTGCGACAGAACGCGCCTTTCGCGCCAATCTATATGCGGGCGTCGGGCGAACTGAATGAACTGGATGAGGGCGACAATGTCTGAAGCGGAAGCGGCAATGGATGAATATGAAGACGATGCACAGCATCCGGCTTCGTCGCTGACTTTGGCCGAGCTGGCTCGCATGGTTGAAGCAATAATCTTTGCATCATCCGAGCCCGTATCCGAGCGTGCTTTAGCCGAGAGACTGCCGAATGCGACTGATCTTTCTGCAGCACTTACTCATCTGCAGAAGGTGTATGAGGGACGTGGTGTGCATCTCGTTCAGGTTGGCACGGCATGGGCTTTTCGCACCGCTCCTGATCTCGGCTTTCTTATGAGCCGCGAGAGGGTGCAGCAGCGCAAACTTTCGCGCGCTGCCATGGAAGTGCTTGCAATCATTGCATATCATCAGCCGGTGACGCGCGCGGAACTTGAAGATATTCGCGGTGTGGAAACCTCCAAAGGCACGCTTGATGTGCTGATGGAGACGGGCTGGATCAAATTGCGCGGACGTCGGCGCACGCCTGGCCGCCCTGTGACTTACGGCACGACGGACACGTTTCTGGATCATTTCGGTCTGCCGGAAATCCGTGATCTGCCTGGATTGGAAGAACTGCGTGGGGCAGGGCTGTTGTCTGCCCGCATCCCATCCAGTTTCTCGGTTCCGGTTCCAAATGTTGATCCGGATGAATTGACGGATGAGGAAGAGCCACTCGAAGATATCGATCTTGAAGGGCTCGGACTGTTAGCACCACGCGGAGATTGATAAGAAAATTGAGCTACAACAAATAAATTCGTTGTATCTTGGTTCACAGTCATACTTCTGTTTGAAAGATTTGTTGAAAGCGCTTAAATCGTAATCAGCAATACAGGAATAGGCCGTGCTCTAACGGCGATGAGAGGAATGAAATGGGTAGCTTTTCTATTTGGCACTGGCTGATCGTTCTCGCGGTTGTGCTGCTTCTTTTTGGCCGTGGCAAAATTCCAGAACTGATGGGCGACGTCGCCAAGGGCATCAAGAACTTCAAGCAGGGCATGTCTGAAGAAGATGCTGCTAAGGAAGACGCCAAGGCAGATGCACGTACAATTGATGCGCGGGCGGATGAAACCGTCAACGATGTCAAGAAGACGACAAAGTCCTGATGTGATCTAGATGCTGCTGCGTGCAATATAGTGCGCAGCATGTTTTGTCATGACAGCATGATCCCGTGAGTTGAACGCCGGTTTTCGGGGCCCATCATGCGCAATAATAACAGGTTGATTGCAGGGCTTTCTCACCAGAGATGCATTTGTAATCTGGATTGCGGTTTTCCGCCGAAAGACGGGACGCGCGCGTCAGAAGCGCGGAGTATCAAATTATGTTCGATATCGGTTGGTCTGAACTGCTGATAATCGCAATCGTGATGATTGTGGTCGTTGGTCCCAAGGATTTGCCGAAGATGCTCAGAGCTTTCGGTAAGGCGACAGCGCGTATGCGCAGCACCGCCAACGAGTTCCGGCATCAGTTCAACGAAGCTTTGAAGGAAGCTGAACTTGAAGATGTGAAAAACATCGTTGATGAAGCTCGCAAGCTTGATCCGCGTTCTAAGCTTACTCAGGTTTTCGATCCGATTCGCAGCGCCGGTGAAGATATTCGTTCCGGTCTCCAGTCCACGACATCAATGTCTCCTGCCGAGCCTGCAAAGGTTGCCGAGGTGACGACACCTGTCGAAGCGAATGGTACGACGGTCCCGGTCGAAGCTCCTGCAGAAAAGCCTGCGCCAAAAGCACAGGCAGCCAAGCCTAAAGCCCCGCGCAAGAAGGCCGCTCCAGCTGTTGAAGCAGAGGTTCCGGCTGCATCCAAGCCTGTCAAAGCTAAGGCAGTGGCTGCAAAACCTAGAGCTGCCGCCAAGGTTGAGCCTGTTGCAAAAGCAGTGGCTTCGAAGAAAACTGCTTCGGCAAAGCCAGCAACGCCAAAAGCAGCAGTGCCTGCTGCTAAAAAGACCACCAAAAAGACGACTGAAAAGACAGGAACCAAAGCGTGAAACGGGACGAGGACGAAATTGAACAGAGCGCCGCTCCTCTGCTCGAACACCTGATCGAACTGCGCCGCCGCCTGATTTGGGCGATTCTGGCGTTTTTTGTCGCTTTTGTTATCTGCTTCGCCTTTGCAAAGCATCTCTTCAATATGCTCGTCGTGCCTTACCAGTGGGCTATCGACTGGGCTGGTATGGATCGCTCGAAGGCTGAGCTGATTTATACCGCGCCGCAGGAATTCTTCTTCACGCAGGTCAAGGTCGCGATGTTTGGCGGTCTTGTGCTGGCTTTCCCGATCATCGCCGCACAGATCTACAAGTTTGTGGCGCCGGGCCTGTATAAGCACGAGCGTATGGCATTTTTGCCGTTCCTTATTGCTTCGCCGATCCTGTTTCTGATTGGCGGCGCGCTCGTCTATTTCTTCTTCACGCCGATGGTGATGTGGTTCTTCCTGGCCATGCAGCAAAGTGGCGGCAATGGTGAAGTGCAGATTTCGCTGCTGCCGAAGGTTTCCGAATATCTGAGCCTCATCATGACGCTCATTTTCGCTTTCGGTCTCGTTTTCCAGCTTCCGGTCGTTACAAGCCTTATGGCACGCGTTGGCTTGATTACATCAGCGGGCCTGAAAGACAAACGCAAGTATGCAATCGTCATTGCCTTTGTGGTGGCAGCGGTTCTGACACCGCCGGATCCGGCAAGCCAGATCGGTCTTGCCATACCGACGATCCTTCTCTACGAGATTTCCATCATATTGGCTCGAATGATTGAGAAGCAGCGCGAAGAAGCTAAGGATGAAGCCGAAGGCGATCCTGATGCTGAAGATAGCGCTCCGACTTCCTGATCCGGACATATGTTAAACAGAGGCTGCGGGATCGCAGCCTCTCTTCTTGTTAAATTTCATGAAACGGCTTTTCCCATGCTCGATATCAAATGGATTCGCGAAAACCCTGAAGCTCTCGATAAGGCGCTTGCAAAGCGCGGAGCAGGGGCACTCTCGTCCGAACTGATCGCGCTGGACGAGAAGCGTCGTGAGCACGTCGGTAAAGTTCAGGCCGCGCAGGAACGCCGCAACGCGGCTTCCAAGGAAATCGGCAAAGCCATGGCCGAGAAGGACGCGGCAACCGCTGAAAAGCTCAAGGCTGAAGTTGGTGAGCTGAAGACCTTTCTGGCTGAAGCTGAGGAAGCAGAACGCCGTCTGGTCAAGGAACTGAACGACGCGCTTTCGAGCCTGCCAAATGTGCCAGCAGATGATGTGCCGCTTGGTAAGGACGAGGCAGATAATGTCGAAGTCCGCCGCATTGGCAATCAGCGCAATTTCTCGTTCCAGCCAAAAGAACATTATGAGCTGGGCGAAGCGCTTGGCTACATGGATTTCGAACGCGCGGCAAAGATCGCCGGTGCGCGGTTTACGATTCTCAAAGGCCCGCTCGCCCGTCTTGAACGTGCGCTTGGCCAGTTCATGCTTGATCTGCACACCACCGAAAACGGCTATACTGAAACCATGCCGCCGCTGATGGTGCGCGACGAAGCCGTTTATGGCACAGGCCAGCTGCCGAAATTTTCGGAAGACCTGTTCCGCACCACGGATGGCCGTTGGTTGATTCCAACAGCAGAAGTGCCGTTGACCAATCTGGTTGCGGACGAGATTGTCGATCTCAAGTCGCTGCCTCAGCGTTATACCGCGCTGACACCGTGCTTCCGTTCGGAAGCGGGTTCTGCAGGCCGTGACACCCGCGGAATGCTGCGCCAGCATCAGTTCATGAAGGTCGAGATGGTTTCTGTCACTGACGCAGACAGCTCGGCTGCTGAACATGAACGCATGACAGCCTGTGCGGAAGAAGTTCTCAAGCGTCTTGGTCTTCCGTTCCGTACTGTTGTTCTGTGTACGGGTGATATGGGCTTTGGCGCGCAGAAGACTTACGACATCGAAGTATGGATGCCTGGACAGAACGCTTATCGCGAAATTTCCAGCTGCTCGGTCTGCGGCGACTTCCAGGGCCGCCGTATGAACGCGCGCTATCGCCCGGAAGGTGAGAAAGCCACGCGTTTTGTTCATACCCTCAACGGTTCAGGTGTTGCTGTTGGTCGCGCTCTGATTGCTGTGATGGAAAATTATCAGCAGGAAGACGGCAGCATTCATATTCCTGAAGCATTGCAGCCATACATGGGCGGCCTCACGCGGATCGAGAAAGCTGCGTGAATCAGAATCATTGATAGATGAAGGAGTGATGACGTGCGAATTCTGCTGACGAACGATGATGGTATCCACGCTGAAGGCCTCGCAGTTCTGGAGCGTATCGCACGCCAGCTCTCCGATGATGTCTGGGTCGTCGCTCCTGAAACTGACCAAAGCGGCCTTGCACACTCGTTGACGCTGTCAGAGCCTCTGCGCCTGCGCAAGATTGATGATCGTCATTTTGCACTGCGTGGCACGCCGACTGATTGCGTCATCATGGGCGTTCGCCATGTTTTGCCAGAAGCACCGGACCTCATCCTGTCGGGTGTAAATTCGGGTGCCAATATGGCTGATGACGTGACCTATTCAGGCACGGTCGCCGGTGCGATGGAAGGCACGCTTCTCGGTGTAAAGGCAATCGCGCTGTCGCAGGAATATGACTACGAAGATGGTCGCCGTATTCTGCCTTGGGAAACAGCAGAGGCTCACGCACCTGGGCTTATCAAGAAGCTGGTTGAAGCTGGTTGGCCAGAAGGCGTCCTGCTCAATCTGAATTTCCCGAATTGCGCACCGGATAAAGTCAAAGGCACACGCGTCACTGCACAGGGCAAGTTGAGCCACGATGCACGGCTCGATGAGCGTCGCGACGGTCGCGGTTTCCCTTATTTCTGGCTGCAGTTTGGTCGTACCAAGGCAGAAGTCGCCAGCGATAGCGACATTGCCGCAATCCGCGCTGATTACATCTCGGTGACGCCGCTGCATCTCGACCTGACAGCTCAGAAGGTTCGCGCTGAATTGAGCAAGACTCTTGGGGTTGAAGCATGAATCAGGCTGTGTCTGAACGCCCGCAGCTTTCGGACAGGGAAGGATTTGCATCCTTCGTAATGCGTATGAGAGCGCGTGGCATCAATGATGCCCGCCTCTTTGCGGCAATTGAAGCGACCCCGCGACAGAGCTTCATGGGCTCTTCATGGGCGCATCTTGCTTTCAGCCAGCGCACCGCACCGCTTGATTGCGGTGAGTATATTGAAGGTATCGACGATCAGGCGCGGGTTATCTCTGCTCTCAATCTGGAAACGGGACACCGTGTTCTGGAAATCGGTACAGGTTCGGGCTTTACAGCCGCCGTTATGTCTATGCTTTCTGGCCGCGTGACGACGGTTGAACGTTATCGCAAACTCTGCGACCGAGCCTTGCAGCAATTCGTGACGCTCAAGCGCGAAAATATCATGGTGAAGCACGCGGATGGTCGCCACGGAATGCCGGGTGGGCCATTCGATCGTATCGTGATCTGGCTGGCCTGTGAGGATATTCCGCGCCATTTTGTGGAGCTTCTGGCAACGCATGGCGTTCTCGTTGCGCCAGTGGGGCCGGGCGATGGTATGCAGATGGTAACGCGCATCGCAAAAGTGGGTAGCCGTTTCGAGCAGGAAAACATTATGCCTGTTCGTTATCAGCCGTTTATCGAGGGCATTTCCTCCGTTTTGTGAGGAAGTGGCCCGCGTATTTATCCTTTAAAAGCTCAGGGTTTGTGGAGCATTGCGGGCAATGCCGTGGCACTTTTGTGTGCTTATGGTGTTTAATTGGTGAATATTTTTTCGAAGAAATCTCGATTCTTAACCAGCGAGTAACATTAACGCGTTTTAATGAGTCCAAGTGAGTTTTAGAGTTGGGCGAGTTGAACATGCGTTTTCCAATATTGCAGCATACGTCCGAACGTCTTCTGCGGAATGCAGCGATCGTTCTCATTGCCGGTTTTGGTGCAGGGTGTAGCGCCGATACAATGCGCTTCACGGATGGTCTTTACACAGGCTCCACGTCTAATCAGCGTGTTGTGCAACAACAGCCTGCTGGCGATGTTTACTCATCTGCGCCAGTGGCGGCGGCTCAGCCGGTTTCGAGTGGGTCCGTACAGCGTAACAGCCTGCCTCCTGTGTCGTCTGCACCGGTCGCTGCTGCTGCAACGCAGGCACAGAATCAGGTTTATCAGGCACAAAATAATGCCGCCAATCGCGTGAATGGCGCCGTTAACAATGCCGGAACTCAGGTCGCCAGTGCTGCCGGTGCTGCAAATAATGCAGCTGCCAATGCGAAGTCGCAGGTTCTGGGTCAGCTGCCAGCCACCGCAAATGGCGTTCCCCTGCCTGCCGCAAATCATACTGTTTCTCCTGCTCCAGTCGCGAACGCTGCTCCACAACCTGCCGCAGCTGGTGGTGGTTACACGGTTAAGTCAGGTGATTCGCTCTTCTCGATTGCGCAGAAGCACAACGTTCCGGTTGAACAGTTGAAGCAGGCAAATGGCCTGACAAACGGAGCAATCCGCGTTGGTCAGAATCTGGCTATCCCATCGGCAGCAGGTGCGGCAACGCAGGTTGCAGCCGCTGCACCTCAGCCAGTGAAACCTGCAGCTCCTGCACCTGTGCAGACCGCTTCAGTTGCACCTGACGCAGCATCGAACGTCAAGCCTTACACGCCGCCTCAGGCGAGCAACAAGGTCATTGAAGATGCGGAAAAGGATCAGTCCGCTGCGCCATCTTCAACCGGTATCTCGCAGATGCGATGGCCAGTTCGCGGTCGCGTTCTCGCAAGCTTCGGTCAGCGTGACGGCACTTCCGTGAATGATGGCATCGACATTATGGTGCCGGAAGGTACCGCTGTTAAGGCTGCTGAAAACGGCGTCGTTATTTATGCAGGTGACGGTCTGAAAGAATTCGGCCAGACAGTTCTTATCCGCCACGACAATGGTCTGGTTACGGTTTACGGCCACAACAGCCAGATTCTCGTGCAGCGCGGTCAGAAGGTTCGTCGCGGTGAAGATATCGCCAAGTCTGGCATGAGCGGCAACGCAAAGTCGCCAAAGCTACACTTTGAAGTGCGCAAGAACTCTTCGCCGGTCAATCCATCCAAGTATCTGGAATCCTGATCGGAATTGGATAATGTAAATAAGAAAGGCGGGTCTCGGACCCGCCATTTTCTTTATGCTTTCAGTTACTGCGGTTCCAGTTAAGAATGAATCCCTGGACCCGCTTTAACTGTCTGTTTTTACGCATCATCCGACACACAGCCGCTTCGCAATGTTGCTGGAAACGCTTAAATCGCTTTGCCGAGCCGGCCAGCGAGATCCTGAATATACTGCCAGGCAACACGGCCTGAGCGATTGCCACGCGTGGTTGACCAGGTTAGCGCCTCTGCGTGCATCGCCTGCGGATCGTAATCCAGCTTATAATGCGCGGCATAGCCGTCAACCATCGCCAGGTAGTCATCCTGACTGCATTTATGGAAACCAAGCCACAGGCCGAAACGATCGGACAGCGAAACCTTTTCTTCAATCGCTTCCGATGGATTAACGGCAGTCGAGCGCTCGTTATCAATCATATCACGCGGCATCAGATGACGGCGATTGGACGTCGCATAGAAAATTACGTTGTCTGGACGGCCTTCAACGCCACCTTCAAGTGCAGCTTTCAGCGACTTATAGGACGTATCATCGTGATCGAACGAAAGATCATCGCAGAACAGAATGAAGCGATAGTCCGTTTCCTTGATGATATTCATCAGGGCAGGCAGGCTGTCGATATCTTCGCGGTGGATTTCAACGAGCTTGAGCGGCAGTTTGTCGGCCTGTTCGGCGTTGACGCTGGCTTGAGCAGCCTTGACGAGCGATGATTTGCCCATACCGCGCGCGCCCCAGAGCAGGACATTGTTTGCCGGATAACCTTTGGCAAAACGGCGGGTATTGTCGACAAGCTGGTCACGCACCAAATCAACGCCACGAATGAGCGCTATATCGACGCGATTAACACGTTTGACCGGATCAAGTGTCAGTCGCTCCGGTGCCCAGACGAAGCAGTCAGCGGCTTCAAGATCAGGTATGCCTGGTTGCGGTGGTGCAATGCGCTCCAAAGCAGCAATCAGGCGGTCTAGTTTCTGGCTGAGTATATTTTCGGTGGTCATTCCAAGCCCTCAAATAGTGAGGATCAGGGCTTAACATGCCACAGCGGGCGGGAAAAGTGTGTGACCTTGGCGCAGTAGGGCCTTCGCCGGTTGCAATTGTCGCGCTAACCATTGTAATGCCGTAAAGAATTTGTCTTCGAGACTTCAGAGGAGTTCCTAATGTTCGTAACACCGGCTTTTGCACAAGCCTCCGGCGGCGCCGCTGGACCAGACATGCTCATGAGCATCCTGCCTTTCGTCCTGATTTTCGTAATCATGTATTTCCTCATCATCCGCCCTCAGCGTACCCAGATGAAGAAGCGTCAGGAAATGCTGGCAGCAGTTCGTCGCGGCGACACGGTTGTGACCGGTGGCGGCATCGTCGGTAAGGTCCAGAAGGTCCATGACGACGGCGAGCTCGATGTTGAAATCGCTGAAGGCGTTAAGATCCGCGTTCTGCGCAGCGCTCTTTCTGAAGTGCGCGTTAAGGGCGAACCAGTCGCCGACAACAAGAACAAGTAATTTTTACCAGACTAATCGAGCCCCGGTAAGGTTTCCATAACCGGGGCTCGATCATTATCGTGCATGTGCCTTGTCTTTGGATATGGCGCGTTCACAAAGCCGGAGGGCAGTTCGCGAATGCACTCCTCCAGCACGATCTACCCAAGCCGAAACGGATTTGCTGCTCGATGCTTTATTTTTCACGTTGGAAATCGGCTCTGATCTGGTTGGCAATCATTGCCAGCTTCATCATTGCGTCGCCTAATTTTTTCTCGCGTGAAACACTGGCAAATCTGCCCGGATTTTTGCCCACAAAGCAGGTCGCACTTGGCCTTGATCTTTCGGGTGGTTCTCGGCTCGTCCTTCAGGTGCAGAATGCTGCCAGTGGCGATCTTGATCGCACTAAAGACATTATGCGGCAGCGTCTGGAAGAACTTGGCTACGGCAGCCCTATCGTCGAGGAAGAGGGCCGTAATCGGATTCGCGTTGAAGTCCCGGGCCTTTATGACGCCCAGCTTCTGAAAGATATTCTCAGTATTCGTGGCAATCTCTCGTTCCGTTCGGTTGATGACAGCATGTCTCCCGACGATGCGATCCGCGGAGAACCACCAGCTGACAGCGCGGTTGTCTATTCCTATGACGATCCACCAGTCGGCTATCTCGTCAAAAACGAGCCTATTTTTACTGGTGAAGATGTCACCGATGCAAAAGCAACCCTTGCCGAAGACGATAACGAACCAGTCATTACGCTGACGCTGGACGAGAAGGGGCGCAGCAGTCTCGCTGCTGCGACCGCTCAGGCCGCTGGCAAGAGCTTCGCAATTGTCATCGATAATCAGGTTGTTTCAGCGCCTGTCGTAGACGGACAGCTTGACACGAATGAGCTTGAAATTTCTGGCGGCTTTGATCTGCAGGCTGCCAATAATATGGCCGTCGTTCTGCGTTCGGGCGCATTGCCAAAGGCTGTTTCAGTTCTTGAAGAACGTACCATCGCTTCGGCTCTGGGTGACGATTATGCAAGTGCAGCGGTATCCGCAGCACTTCTGGCGGCGCTGCTAGTCGGCCTCTTCATGATCCTGTCCTATGGCATCCTCGGCGTGATCGCCATGGTGGCGCTTGTCGTCAACATGATCATTCTGATAGCGATCATATCACTGATTGGAGCATCGATAACGCTTGCCAGCGTTGCGGGTCTGGTGCTGATCATCGGTATGGCCGTTGATGCCAATATTCTGATTTACGAACGTGTGCGGGAAGATCGCCGAAAAGGCTATTCCGTTGTTCAGGCGATGGAATCTGGTTTCTATCGCGCGCTTTCGACCATCGTTGACGCCAACCTCACAACGATGATTGCAGCTCTCGTTCTGTTCCTGCTTGGCTCAGGTCCGGTACATGGCTTTGCGCTCACTGTTACAATCGGTATCCTTACAACACTATTCACGACGCTGACCTTCACGCGTTTGCTGATCGCCCAATGGGTGCGCACGGCAAAGCCGAAAGAAATCCCGAAGCGTCGCCTGAAGCTCGTTCCGACCGTTACGCATATTCCGTTCATGCGTCTTCAGTTCGTGACCCTCGGCATTTCCGTTCTGGCTTCAGCAATCGTTGTCGCTCTCTTCGTCAATATCGGCATCAATTACGGCATCGATTTCCGTGGTGGTTCGATGGTCGAATTGCAGGCTCGCAGCGGTGACGCCAATCTGGCTGACATTGAAGAACGCATGAGCGAGCTCAATATTGAGAGCGCGCGCGTGCTGCCTGTCAAATCCCCACGTTCTGCGCTTGTCCTTATTGGCAGCCAGGAAGTGGGCGACGATGCAGAACAGACCGTAGCGGTGAAACTGCGTGGTGAATTCGAGCAGGACTACTCGTTCCAGCGTGTTGAGGTTGTCGGCCCAACCGTTTCGGAGCAGCTGTCACAGGCCGGTCTTCTCGCGCTGTTCCTGTCGCTTGCCGGTATCTTCGTCTATGTCTGGATCAGGTTCCGTTGGCAGTTGGCGCTTGGCGCTGTTCTTTCGACGCTGCACGACGTCATCATTCTGGCGGGCGTCTTCATTGTCTTCCGCATGGAATTCAATCTTTGGAGTGTTGCGGCGGTTCTGACAATCATCGGTTACTCGCTGAATGATACCATCGTGATTTATGACCGAGTGCGTGAAAACTTGAAGCGCTATAACAGTGCGCCGCTGCCCGCGATTATTGACGCCTCCATCAATCAGACCTTGTCGCGTACATTGCCGACAGCCTTTGTGACTTTCATTGCGCATATTCCGCTCTATATGTTTGGTGGAGCAGATATCCGCATGTTTGCACTGGCATTGAGCGTGGGCATCATCGTGGCAACCTATTCTTCGATCTTTATCGCAGCACCTTTGCTCGTACAGTTCGGCCTCAAGCCGCGCGCTGCTGATGGTGACGATGCAATGGGCGATGATCTTGCACAGTCGCTCAATCTGGATAATTAGACATGGCTAAGGGTATAGAAATTCGTGAGGCCCACTTTCCGGGCCGCGCACCAATTGATGCATATGGCAATGGCGGTTTCCGCTTCGCCGATATGTCGCATATTGGCTCTATTCTGTGCCTGCCATCCGGCATTCATGGCTGGGAACCGCAGACGCCGCCAATCCTGTCACGCCGTGATCTGGGCGCCATTCTTGAACAGGCGAGTGACATTGAAATCCTGTTGGTGGGAACGGGAATGGATCTTCGCCGCATTCCGGAAGATGTGCGCGCTATGCTGCGTGAGCATCGTATTTCCTCTGATCCAATGAGTACGGGCGCTGCGGTGCGCACATATAATGTGCTGCTCGCCGAAGATCGTGCAGTAGCAGCGGCGCTGATTGCGGTAGACTGATTTCCATGAACCAGAATGAGGCACATTGCCTGGCGCTTCTGCGCGAAGCTGACCGGGATCGTTATCTTTCGGTGCTCTATGCGCCGGAAGAAAAACGCGGCGCGCTTGCGGCGCTTTATGCGTTTAATGCAGAAATTGCTCGGATTCGCGATCTGGTACACGAGCCACTACCCGGTGAAGTCCGTCTTCAATGGTGGCGCGATCTCATCAATGGTGAGGAACGGGGCAGTGCAGATGCCCACCCTGTTGCTGCAGCGCTGATCGATACGATTACCAAATATGATCTGCCGCGCGTGGCTTTCGACAATTATTGCGATGCCCGCATTTTCGATCTCTATGACGACCCAATGCCAAGCCGGAACGATCTGGAAGGCTATTGCGGCGAAACCGCGTCGGCACTTATCCAGCTAGCCGGTTTCATTCTTGATCGTGATGCGGCGCAGGCCCATACCGAGACAGTCGGCCATGCCGGAGTTGCACAGGCCGTGACTGGCCTCTTGCGCCTTATGCCGATTCATCGTCGTCGCGGGCAGCTTTATGTGCCTGCCGATATGCTGCAGGCGGTTGGCGTGACGCGCGAAGCCTTCCTCGGCAACGACGACAAATCCGCTCATGAGCGCGTCATCACTGTGATGATGGCTCTCGCGCGTGAACATCTGGCAATCTTTGATAAGGCCAAGAAAGATCTGCCCAAAAGCCTCAGCCCTGCATTTCTGCCGCTGGCGCTTGTTCCGGCCTATCTCAGCTCTGTTGAACGGCTTGGTAGTAAAGCTGCTGATCAGGTGGCTGACCTGTCAGCCATACGCAAACAATGGCTGATGTTTCGCTCTAATTTTTAAAACAGATAAGGCGGTTTTCCTGAATAAGAAAACCGCCTTATCTTTTTGAATTAAAACTGTAAATTTCTTTCGAAACTTACGCGTTGTTGCCGAGCCATTCCTGGAAATCGGCGAGTGCGCGTGCAGATAGCGCACGCTTTTTTGCAAGCGTCTTTTCCTTGCCGCGCAGCCGCTTGCCTTCTGGTTTAGGCACGTCGATTGGTGGGAACAGACCAAAATTCACGTTCATTGGCTGGAATGAGCGTTTACCCGGTTCATCGTCGTCAGCAACAATGTGGCCGCCAGTGATATGGCCGAGCAGCGCACCAAAAGCTGTGGTCTGCGGCGGTGCCACCGGTGTCTTGCCAAGCTTTTCAGCAGCGGTGAAACGTCCGGCCAGCAGTCCGATTGCCGATGATTCGACGTAACCTTCACAGCCGGTAATCTGGCCAGCGAAGCGCAGGTTTTCGCGAGACTTCAACCGCAGCACATTATCGAGCAGCACTGGCGAATTGAGATAGGTGTTGCGGTGCAGGCCGCCAAGACGCGCAAATTCTGCATTCTCAAGGCCGGGGATCATTTTGAAGATGCCGGTCTGCGAGCCGTATTTCAATTTCGTCTGGAAACCTACCATATTGTAGAGTGTGCCAAGCGCATTATCCTGACGCAACTGCACGACCGCATAGGCCTTGACCGTCGGATTGTGCTCATTGGTGAGGCCCATTGGCTTCATCGGGCCATGGCGCAAGGTTTCCGGGCCGCGTTCGGCCATCACTTCGATAGGCAGACAGCCATCGAAATAGGGCGTGCCTTCCCATTCCTTGAAATCGGTCGTGTCGCCTTCGATGAGGGCAGCAACGAAAGCCTCATACTGCTCCTTGTCCATAGGGCAGTTGATGTAGTCCTTACCGGTGCCGCCCGGCCCAACCTTGTCATAGCGCGACTGGAACCAGCACACATCCATATTGATCGAATCAAAATGAATGATCGGCGCGATGGCATCAAAGAAAGCGAGCGCATCAGCACCTGTTTGTGCTTGAATCGCTTCTGCAAGAGTCGGCGCAGTCAGTGGGCCGGTCGCAACAATCGTCGTGCCCCAGTCTTCGGGCGGTAGGCCGGTGACTTCTCCGCGCTCGATTGTAATCAGCGGGTGCGCTTCTAGTTTTGCAGTCACTGCCTGCGAAAAGCCTTCGCGATCGACCGCGAGTGCGCCACCAGCTGGGACCTGATGTGCGTCGGCACAAGCCATAATCAGCGAGCCTGCAAGGCGCATTTCGGCATGAAGTACGCCGACGGCATTGGTCTCAGCGTCGTCCGAGCGGAAAGAATTCGAGCAGACCAGCTCTGCAAGCTGCTCCGTCTTATGCGCGTCTGTGCCGCGAACGGGGCGCATTTCATGCAAAACCACAGGAACGCCAGCCTGCGCAATTTGCCACGCGGCTTCGGAGCCTGCGAGGCCGCCGCCAACGACATGTACGGGGGAGAGATTGGTATCTTTTGACATGGCAAATCCCTTACCTCCTTTGAATGTCGCCTTCAATGGGAGAAGCGCATCAGAGCAGGGAACCTATACCACAAAAACAAATGGCATCCGGCGCGGGAGGAGGTGCGACGGATGCCATTATTGTCAGACCGGAATTGGGAGGAGGAGAGACCGGTCTTGGTATCGCAAAGCATGGGAGGAGGAGTGCTTTGCGACGAACCGGGCCTGATGGGAGGAGGATTCAGGCCCAGCAAAGTCAAATCTGATTAGCGTCCCTTGGACTGACGTGCGACAAACGGAATGTCTGCGCGGGAAATGCCAAGATCGTTAAGTTCGCGAGTCGAAAGCTGGTTAAGCTCGTTGACAGTATCGCGGTAACGGCGCCAGTTGTTGTATGAGCGAAGCAGGTTCATCGTTTTATTCCTTCATCTTTGAGGAACTGTGGTTCAATTCATCTCGTTGTGTTGCCCATTATATAACTCATTGTTTTCGCTACTTGCAGGCCCGAGTTTGCATAGCTGCTCTGCGGGTTCTGCACGACGGACTAAATCGATTAGACTGTTCAGGCACAAAATTGCCGTAAAGGACCTCGACCTAACTATTTGCCGGCTGGCGAGTTTCTTATATGTTCCCTAGTGGATTGAATTTGACGTTTGGACACGGACCGACATACATGCTGCTCCAAACGTCAAATTCGAAAAATCCACTAGATTCATAATATTGCTGGTGGTTTTTAGGTTCCGATATTTGTTCAACGCGAGTCTCGTCCGGTTACAAATATCGGAATCTAACCACCAGCCACTTGGATTAAGCTTCGTATCAACGGATAGATTGTTCGGGAGTTGTTTTGTCGTTTTCAGTTTCAGTAGAGCGCCTGATCGAGCGATGGCAGCATGATGGCCTTATCGATGCCGACACGGCTTCGCGGCTGAATGCCGATCTTGAAAAACGTGGCCCCCGGTTCAGTCTCGGCTCGGTTCTCGCAACACTTGGCGGGCTGTTGCTTGGCGCTGCGGTCATCATGCTGGTTGCAGCCAACTGGCAGGATATGCCGCGCATCATGCGTATCGGTCTTATCTTCGCATTGATCTGGGTGTGCTATATCGGCGGTGCATGGCGTGAGCTGCGCGGCGACAAGCTGTTACCGCAGGTGCTCTATATAATAGCGGCGGCATCATTCGGCGCAGGCATCGCACTTGTTGGTCAGATGTATCACCTGTCAGGCGATGTTCATTCGGCGGCTGTGGTCTGGGCGGGCGGTGTTCTTGTAGCAGCGTTTCTGCTGCGCTCTCCGGTTCTGGCTGTGTTTGGTGCAGCCGTCGCCTGCTTTTATTTGGGGACCTATGCGTTCAGCAACGAATATGGCGACCTGGACTACCGCTGGATAGGCCCGTTGCTGGTTCTTGTTGGAGCAGTTGCCGCGCGTTTCACGCAATCCCGCCACGCAGCCCATTTATGGTGCCTGTTCGTTCTCGGCTGGGCGGTGCTTCTTTATTCGGAAAACGAAAGCCGGGCGATTCTTGGCATGATGCTGGTTATCGGTATTGCTTTCATGCTCGCCGACGCCTTTGCCCATGATGCGCTTCAGAAGCTCACACGCTTTGCGCATCCGCTGGCATCCTACGGCCTGCTGCTTGCGCTATTGGCGCTTGGCATTCTGCAAGTCGACAAGATGCTTTCCATCATCTTTGATAAGAACATCACGCAGGATGTCGTCTATGGCATTCTCATTCTGGCGCTATCGATTGGTTCGTTAGCCGTGTGCGGGCGAGACAATGGCAGTTTGCGTTCCATTGCCTATGCAGCTTTCTCGTTTGAAGTGCTTTATCTCGCCTTCTCGACGGTGGGTTCGATGATCGGTACATCAGGTTTCTTCCTCACGGCAGGTGTGCTGGTGCTGCTCCTTGCAGCCTTCGTGCGACGTATGGAGAGCCGGTTCGGGCGAAAGCGCCAAGTGGAGGCAAAGCCATGAGCTTATTCAAGAGTAAGTGGCTTTATGCCGGTGCCGTTGTCGCTGCAGTGCTCCAGACGGGCATTCTTTATGCAAGTATTGAGAAACGCGCCTCAGTGCTTCGGTCTGGCAATGAGATCGTGCTGCAGACACGACCGATTGATCCGCGTGATCTGTTGCGTGGTGATTACGTTATCCTCGGCTATGACATCACATCGATCAACCGCAACATCATTCAGGGCAAGCCTGAGGACGGTGCCCGCACAGTCTATGTAGCGCTGAAGCCCGACGTGCAGGGCTTGTGGCATCTTTCGCGTGCGTCCTTTGAGCCGTTCACTGATCTTGCTTCTGACGAGAAGCAGATTCGCGGCCATTCGGTTTATGCGATTTCTGATTATCCTGATGCGACCATCAGTATGCGTTACGGCATAGAACGCTATTACGTGCCGGAGGGTGAGGGGCGTGCAATTGAGGATAGCCAGCGTGATTTACAGATCACTGCCGTGGTTGCCGTTGACGATACAGGCACGGCTGTCATGAAAGCTTTACGTGATAATGGCGAGCAACTTTATCAGGAACCGCTCTATTAATCGGCTTCTGAACGAAAAGGGGCTTGGCTAAGACGACAAGATCGCTATATAGGGGCGGAAAGCACGAAAGCGCTTCGGCTTGAAAGAGCTGGCAAATCTATGCCGGTAAAACGGCTTTTTTCCTTTGAACCGGGAAAATTGAATGATATAGAGACGCGCGCTTTCGAGAGGCGGTTCAATATCTGAGGCGAATGTAGTGCGTTCGGTGGAATGCACTTCGGTTCAGAGGCGGATATGGCGAAATTGGTAGACGCACCAGATTTAGGTTCTGGCGGGAGACCGTGGGGGTTCGAGTCCCTCTATCCGCACCAACTGCCTTAAGGCAAAAGAATTTCTCTCCCGCGACGAGGCACAAACGCCGGAAACGGCGGGACAATGACAAGAAGTGAAGGTTTGAACATGCAGGTTACCGAAACGCTCAATGAAGGGCTGAAGCGCGAGATTAAAGTCGTGGTTCCGGCCGGAGATCTCGAAGCCAAGCTCTCTGAGCGGCTCGAAACTGCCCGTGGTCGCGCCAAGATCAATGGCTTCCGTCCAGGCAAGGTGCCAACGGCACACCTGCGCAAGACCTACGGCAAGTCCTTCATGGCTGAAATCGTGAACGAAATCCTCAATGATTCGTCGCGTTCGATTCTTGCTGACCGCAACGAAAAGTCGGCAACACAGCCTGTCGTTTCGATGTCGGAAGACGAAAAAGAAGCTGAACAGGTTCTGGACGGCAAGGCCGATTTCGTTTTCTCGCTGACTTACGAAGTTCTGCCAGCGATCGAAGTCAAGGACTTCTCGAAGATTGCTGTCACCCGCGAAGTCGTAGACATCTCGGACGAAGAAGTTGACGAACAGGTTAAGCGCGTTGCTGCTTCGACCCGCACTTTTGAAGCCAAGAAGGGCAAGGCCGAAAATGAAGATCGCGTAACGATCGACTATCTCGGCAAGCTCGACGGCGAACCATTTGAAGGCGGCGCAGACACCGATGCGCAGCTCGTTCTCGGTTCGGGTCAGTTCATCCCAGGCTTTGAAGAGCAGCTCATTGGCCTCAAGGCTGGCGACGAAAAGGTTATCAACGTAACTTTCCCTGCTGAATACGGTGCTGCGCACCTCGCAGGTAAGGAAGCAACCTTCGACATCACCGTTAAGGGCGTTGAAAAGGCTGGCGAACTCGTTCTCGACGACGAAACCGCTAAGAAGCTCGGCATCGAGTCGCTTGAGCGTCTGCGTCAGGTTGTCCGCGAACAGATCGAAAGCCAGTACGGCCAGATCACCCGTCAGAAGGTAAAGCGTCAGATTCTCGACGCACTCGATGGCGATTACCAGTTCGAAACGCCAGAAAAGCTCGTTGAAGCAGAATTCAACAACATCTGGCAGCAGATCAACTTCGATCTGCAGCAGGCTGGCCGCACATTCGAAGACGAAGAAACCACTGAAGAAGCTGCTCGCGAAGAATACCGCAAGCTTGCTGAGCGCCGCGTTCGCCTCGGTCTGGTTCTCTCCGAAATCGGTGAAAAGGCAGGCGTAGAAGTTTCTGAAGAAGAACTGCAGCGCGCTGTTTACGACCAGGTACGTCGCTACCCAGGTCAGGAAAAGGAAATCTACGAATTCCTGCGCAAGACGCCGGATGCAGTTGCTAACCTTCGCGCACCTATCTTCGAAGAAAAGGTCGTTGACCATCTGCTCGCAAACATCAACGTGACCGACAAGAAGGTCTCGAAGGAAGAGCTGACTGCAGAAGACGAAGATGCAGCTTCGGAAGCAAAGCCAGCCAAGAAGGCTGCTGCGAAGAAGAAGGCCGCTCCTAAGAAGAAGGCAGAAGAAAAGTCCGACGAGGCTTAATTCTTCCAAGTCTGAACTATTCGAGAAGGCCGCGCACTGCGCGGCCTTTTCATTTGAAGCTTAGTTCGTCCGTTGAAGGTGTGACATGAATGGATTGCCATATCTCCATTTGGAGCTGACGATGCAGGAAGAGCCACGCCAACCCGCATGGCCAGCCGATGTCAGTGTAGTTACCTTCTCTGATGAATATGCACGAGCTGCCCATGATTTGCTGCTTCGGGGCTATGCCAGCGGCGGCGGTTTGGTCACTGATTTCGACAGCTGGTACAATGGTTTGATAGCCGATAGCGAATATGATCCGGAACTGGCCGTTCTGGTTCTCGATCAGGTCCGTCGCCCTGTAGCATTTGTGCAGTGTTGGAATAGTGCTTTCGTAAAGGATTTGGTTGTCGATCAAAGCAGGCGGCGGGAAGGGCTCGGCGAAGCGCTTTTGCTTTGTGTTCTTCGGCTTTTCTTTCAACGTAATCAGACAACGATTAGTTTGAAAGTTGAGCAGAATAACCCCTCTGGTGCTGAAAAGCTTTACAGGCGTATAGGCTTTAGCGAAGTTTCAGTGACGAAACTGCCTATGAAACCTTGAGCAAATCACCCTGAAGGGCAGAGAAGGCTTGCCAGTCCTCGCCGTTTGTTTTAGCCAAAGTCAGATAGAATTTTTGCTGCGCATTGCGTCGCACAGGAAGAGATAGACGAGTTACTATGACCCTTATTGATACGCGTACGCCTGAACCAAAACGTTTCATCTCTGGCGCCACCGGCGACTGGGAAATCGTCATTGGCATGGAAGTCCACGCTCAGGTCACGTCCGAGTCCAAGCTATTTTCCGGCGCTTCCACATCCTTCGGTGCAGACCCGAATGCGAATGTGTCTCTGGTGGATGCCGCGATGCCGGGCATGTTGCCTGTCATTAATATTGAATGCGTCAAACAGGCTGTGCGTACCGGCATTGGCCTGAATGCTCAGATCAATCTGAAGTCGGTTTTTGATCGCAAGAACTATTTCTACCCCGATTTGCCGCAGGGCTATCAGATTTCGCAGTTCAAGCAGCCGATCGTCGGTGAAGGCAAGATCATGATCTCCGTTGGTCCTGACAATAAGGGCCAGTTCGAAGACGTAGAGATTGGTATTGAGCGTTTGCATCTGGAGCAGGATGCGGGCAAGTCGCTGCACGACCAGCATCCAACGATGTCCTATGTCGATCTCAACCGTTCCGGTGTGGCGCTTATGGAAATCGTTTCCAAGCCAGACCTGCGTTCGTCCGACGAAGCCCGCGCTTATCTGACCAAGCTGCGCACGATTGTCCGTTATCTCGGCACTTGTGATGGCAACATGGACGAAGGTTCGATGCGCGCAGACGTGAACGTTTCCGTTCGTCGTCCGGGCGGCGAATTCGGCACCCGTTGCGAAATCAAGAACGTCAACTCGATCCGCTTCGTCGGTCAGGCGATTGAATATGAGGCACGTCGTCAGATCGCTATTCTGGAAGACGGTGGCTCTATTGATCAGGAAACGCGCCTGTTTGATCCTGTGAAGGGCGAAACCCGTTCGATGCGCTCCAAGGAAGAAGCGCACGACTATCGCTATTTCCCTGATCCGGATCTTCTGCCACTCGAATTCGATCAGGCCTTCGTTGATGCGCTTGCCGCAGATCTTCCTGAGCTACCGGATGTCAAGAAAGACCGTCTGGTCGAAAAACTCGGTATCTCGGTTTATGACGCGTCGATTCTGGTCTCGGAAAAGGCCATTGCGGACTATTACGAAGCAGTATCCGATGGTCGTGATGGCAAGCTGGCTGCAAACTGGGTCATCAACGATCTACTTGGTGCGCTGAACAAGACGGGCAAGGACATTGAAACATCACCTGTTTCACCGGTTCAGCTCGGCGCGATCATCGATCTGATCAAAGATGGTACGATTTCCGGCAAGATCGCTAAGGAACTGTTTGAAATCGTCTGGAATGAAGGTGGCGACCCGAAAAGCCTCGTTGAAGAACGCGGCATGAAGCAGGTTACGGATACCGGTGCGATTGAAAAGGCCGTTGACGATATTATCGCAGCCAACCCGGATAAGGTCGAACAGGCCAAAGCCAAGCCAAGCATGGCTGGCTGGTTTGTCGGTCAGGTGATGAAGGCAACGGGTGGCAAGGCCAACCCGCAGGCCGTTAATGATCTGGTCAAGTCCAAGCTCGGGATTGAAGAATAATGTGGGTTCGCAGCGCCAGTGAGGCAGATCTTAAGGCCGTGCACGAATTGCTGGTCTCGACCTGGCACGCGACTTTCGACGATATTCTTGGCCGGGAAACGGTGAATGCCGTCACCGGCAAATGGCACTCGGTTGCGGCGCTGAAAGCCAATCTCAAGAAGCCGTATTCTGAATTCATCGTTGCAGATAACGGCGAGGGCGGTATCGACGGCATGGCTTTTGCGAGCCAGACCGGAGAGGGCAAGGCCTCGCTCCATCAACTCTATGTGCGTCCTGAATCGCAGGTGCAGGGCATCGGCACAATGCTTCTGGCGGAAGTCGAAATGGCTTTTCCGGGCGTAAACACGATGCGGCTTGAAGTGATCGAACGCAATGAGAAGTCGGTGCGCTTTTACGAGCGCAAAGGCTATGCCCGCGTGGGCCGCAGTGAAGATTGGGGCGATCCCAATTGCAAGGAGCCCGTGCTGATTATGGAAAAGTCTCTCGAAGGCTGGAGTATGTAGTCTTTTGCTTTAACGCGCATCATATCCGAAAACCACTTCACACTTTTCGGGATGCGCTTCATACTCTTGTGACAGCGGCAACTTGCCCCTTGCCTTGGGCCTTTGATAGGGCCATAAGCGTTGAAAACCCGGCAGTTAATCTGCCTGTGGCAATAACGGATCTGGATAGGTCATGAAGAAATTTCTTACGCAAGTCTTCACCTGGTGGAATGGCCAAACGCTTGGCACCCGCCTTCACACCTGGCGCAAAGGCGAACGGGTCGGCGAAGATGAGTTCGGCAATGTCTACTATCAGGGTGGCAAGGACTCTGAAGGTCGCACCCGCCGCTGGGTCATTTTCAATGGCTATGCGGAAGCAAGCGCTATTCCTCCGGGCTGGCATGGCTGGATGCATCACCGCGTTGATACGCCGCCAAGCAAGGAAGACTACAAGCCGCGTGACTGGCAGAAGCCACACCTGCAGAACCTGACTGGTTCGTCGCTGGCTTATCGTCCGAAGGGATCGATCGCGATTCCGGGAACCACTCCTGCCGAACGTCCACGCGTAACCGGCGAATACGATGCCTGGACACCGGGCAGCTGATTTGAATCTTTAAACCGGCATGGATTTCATGCCGGTTTTTTCTCTTTTGCGGTATGAGAGCACAATTCGACCGGCGTGAATCGGGGTCGATAAGATTATGCTCAACATCAAAAATTTTAGAGCGCCGATTTGATTCATTCAGATCTAAAGCCTGTCTAACGCAAAAGGTTTGAGGATAGTTGGATCACACATACGGTAGCAAAGCATTGCTGCTTGCAGCTGGGCCACGAATCGTCACAATTGACGATTAGGAGTTGTTCCGGCTCATTATTTAACCAGATTAATACGGATATCCGTTTTGACGAAGCATTCCACCGGCACGGCTATTAACGGAAAGAACTGGTTCAAGCAGGCAGCAAAGGTGGCTTTGCTCACTCTGCTCGCCGGCACTTCAAGCTTTAATGCAGCTTATGCTGAACGTATTTCCAATCCTGTTGCAGAGTTTTCGGGTCTCGACAAGATCACCGGCCGCATCACCAGTTTCGATGTTTACATCAATGAAACTGTGCAGTTCGGCGCGCTTCAGGTAACGCCGAAGGTTTGCTATTCGCGTACCGAGAACGAAGCGCCGCGCACAGACGGTTTTGTCGAAGTTGATGAAATTACCCTCGACCGCAAGATTCGCCGTATCTTTACCGGATGGATGTTTGCCGATAGTCCGGGTCTCAACGCTGTTGAACATCCGATTTATGACGTGTGGCTTAAAGACTGCAAGCAGAAGTCCGACGTTCCGCCGCCAGATCAGCGCAAATAATCTTTCATTTCAGAAAATGGCGACGCCCTGAAGTGCTTCATCGAGAAGCCCTTCATATTTTTTGCGCCGAACTTCGATTGCACCGAAGCGCTCCAGATGGGCTGTCGTGAACTGCGTATCAAGCAGTACAAACCCCTGTCGTTTCAGATGCTCGACCAGATAGGCGAGGCAGACTTTTGACGCGTCGCGCTTGCGTGTAAACATGCTCTCGCCAAAGAAGGCGCGTCCGAGCGTGACGCCATAAAGTCCACCCACGAGCTGGCCGTCATGCCATGCTTCGACTGTGTGGCAATGACCAGCGTCAAAGAGTTTCTGATAGGCTTCGCGGATCGGCGCGTTGATCCATGTCCGCGCTCGTTCGCCGGTACCGCTTGCGCAGCCGTCGATAACGCCCTCAAAGTCACTATCGAGCCGAATTTCAAAAACTGCTTGTCTGATGGTTTTCTGCAGGCTTTTCGGAATGTGAAAGCCATCAAGCGGGATGATACCGCGCTTTTCAGGACGAACCCAGAAAATCTCAGGATCGTCTGCTTCTTCGGCCATCGGGAAAACCCCGGTGGCATAGGCCCGCAGGAGCAGCTCCGGTTCGATTGTATAGTCGTCCGGTGAGGCTCCTGCGGTCACTTTATTTATGCACCCATGTTCTTATGTATTTGGAGTTTCTGACTGCTTGGCCAGATACTTTTCCAGCCAATGGATGTCGTAATCACCATTGGCAATGTCCTGATTGGAAATCAGGTCCTGGAACAGGGGCAGGGTCGTCTTGACGCCATCGACCACGAACTCATCAAGCGCACGACGCAGACGCATCATGCATTCAACGCGGTTCCGGCCATGTACGATCAGCTTGCCGATGAGGCTGTCATAATATGGCGGAATACGGTAGCCGGAATAGACGCCCGAATCCACGCGGATACCAAGGCCACCTGGCGTATGGTAATGGGTGATCAGGCCCGGTGAAGGCGTGAAGTTGCGCGGATCTTCCGCATTGATGCGGCATTCAATGGCATGGCCATGGAAGCGTACATCTTCCTGCTTGACGGACAGGCCCAGGCCTGCTGCCACACGGATCTGCTCGTGAACGAGATCGATGCCGGTGATTGCTTCGGTAACTGGATGCTCCACCTGAAGACGGGTGTTCATTTCGATGAAATAGAACTCGCCGTTTTCATAAAGGAACTCGATCGTGCCTGCACCGCGATAGCCCATATCAGCAACAGCATTGGCACAAATCATGCCGATCTTGTCGCGTGCTTCGGCATTCAATGCTGGAGAGTTGGCTTCTTCCCAGACCTTCTGGTGACGGCGCTGCAACGAGCAATCGCGTTCACCCAGATGGATTGCATTACCTGCACCATCGCCCATGACCTGCACTTCGATGTGGCGCGGCTTTTCGAGATATTTCTCGATGTAAACGGCATCATCACCAAATGCTGCACCAGCCTCGGTACGCGCAGTTGCAAGAGCTACTGCCAGATCGTCTTCAGTGCGGGCAACCTTCATGCCGCGACCACCACCACCGGCGGATGCCTTGATGATGACCGGATAGCCGATTTCTTTTGCGATGCGCTTGGCTTCGTTTTCATCGGTTACGCCACCGTCCGAACCCGGAACGACTGGAATGCCAAGGCGCTTTGCAGTGCGCTTGGCTTCAATCTTGTCGCCCATGGTGCGGATATGCGAAGAGGTCGGTCCGATGAAAGTAATGCCGTGTGCTTCAAGAATTTCAGCAAACTTGGCATTTTCCGAAAGGAAGCCATAGCCCGGATGGATTGCATCCGCGCCGGTGATTTCGCAAGCAGCAACGATTTGATGAATATTCAGATAGCTGTCGCGTGATGGAGGCGGTCCAATGCAAACGCTTTCGTCCGCAAGGCGAACATGCATCGCATCGGCGTCAGCTGTGGAATGAACAGCGACCGTCTTGATGCCCAGTTCTTTACAAGCCCTGAGCACACGAAGAGCGATTTCGCCACGATTGGCTATGAGTATCTTTTGAAACATTGCGCTTTGCTGCCCGTTCATTGAATAAGCCTGAATTCTACTGACCAATGGGTCGTCTTATTCAATGACGACAAGCGGTTCGCCGAATTCAACAGGCGCTGCATCTTCAACCAGAATAGCCTTGACCGTACCGGCGCGAGGCGCAGAAATCTGGTTCATGGTCTTCATGGCTTCGATGATGAGAAGGGTCTGGCCTTCCTTGACCTGTGTGCCAACTTCGATGAAGTTGCGTGCGCCAGGAGCAGGGGCGAGATAGGCGGTACCGACCATTGGCGAAGGAACAGCATTCTTGCTGAGTTCTGCCTTGGTTGGTTCTGCTGCAACAGCAGCAGACACCGGGGCTGCAACTGCGGCTGGTGCAGCCTGCATCACAGTAGCCGCAGCCTGAACCGTTACATTGCGCGAAACGCGGATGCGCAATTCACCATGTTCGACTTCGATGTCGGTCAGGTCGGTTTCATTGAGAATGTTCGCTAGATCGCGAATGGTTTCTTTGTCGATGACGGAATTTTTGCTGGACATATAAAGGCCCCTTTACGCTTGCCCGTTGTTTTCTTCTTCTTTGGCAATTGCCGCGAGTGCGCGCAGGCCGAGCAGGTATCCTTCCGCGCCAAAGCCGCAGATGACGCCTTTGGCGACTGCGGAGACATAGGAGTGATGCCGGAAAGCTTCACGCGCATGAATGTTCGACAGATGCACTTCCACGACCGTAACTTTGGCCGAACGGATGGCATCATGAATAGCAACCGAAGTGTGGCTGTAAGCTGCGGGATTGATCAGAACATAGGCGTTTTTATCGCCCGCTTCCTGAATCCAGCTAACCAGATCACCTTCGTAATTAGTCTGGCGAAAATCGACAGCAAGGCCCAATTGTTCAGCCTCGCGCTTGCAGCCCGCTTCGATATCTTCGAGCGTTGCCACACCGTAGATGCCCGGCTCGCGCTTCCCAAGAAGATTGAGATTGGGGCCGTTCAGAACAAAAACCGTTTTCACCATATTCGTCCGTGATCGATAACGGGCCTATTACGAAAATTCAATTACACTTCGCATTTCATATAGAGGGCTTGGACGCAAGTCGAAACCCTCTAAATTAAAGCTAATGTTTCACCACAGCGTTTTTCCCGCTATTCTTTGTGGAATGAACGCTATTTGTGGCAAAAATAGTCATTTATCACTTCTGATTTATTGAATGTACCTTGCCAATAATCAACAAGACGCGATCTCAATCAGATCAGCTTTTTTTGGCTGAGCGCGCTGCAGCGATTCTTTCAATCAGGCCTTCTGCGCCGATTGCACCGGGAACGAGGTCGTTTCCGATGATGTAGGACGGCGTGCCGGTGATGTTGAGCTTCTGGGCGAGCTGATAGGTTTCCTGGAAGGCATTGGTGATTGCCGGGTCTTTCATCTTCTCGCGAAGTTGTGCTTCATCTGCGCCGAGCTTGACCGCATCAGCAATAGCCGAAGCTTCTGTTGCGCGTTCCTGCGCACCGAGAAGAACTTCATGATACTCGGCATATTTCTCCGGCATAAGGGCTTTAAACGCCTGCGCTACAATGTGGGCGCGCATGGAGTCCGGTCCGAGGATCGGGAATTCCTTCATAACGAAACGGACGTTTGGATCGTTCTTCAGGATTGCTTCCATGTCTGGAAGCGCGCGCTTGCAGTAGCCGCAATTGTAATCGAAGAACTCGTAAACGGTGACATCGCCGTTTGGATTGCCGAAGACAGCATCGTGTGACGGATTGAAAAGCTGATCCTGACTTGATGCCAGAACCTGCTTGACCTGTTCTTGAGCAGCTTCCGCCTGTTTGGTTTCAAGTGCGGTCTGCACCTCAACCATGATCTCTGGGTTCTTCAGCAGATAATTGCGAACGATTGTCTCTACCGCCTGCTGGTCCAATTGCGGCGCTGCAGCCATTTCCACAGGTGCAACTGCTGGGGCTACGGGCGCTGGCTGATGTGCGGTGCCGGCATAATAGCCGAGTGCAAGCGCAGCTGCACCGACGACGGCACCACCGATTGAACCAAGAATGACGTTCTTCATAGCAATCACTTTCATACGTTCTGAAATCTCACTTAAAGTGCGGCTTGGGTGGCCTCTTAAGTGGCTTACTTTTTAGCTTTGGCGTTGATGATGTCCTGCGCACGCAGCCAGTCGGGAGTTCCTGACTTCATTTGCTTTTGCGCGCGAATGGCAAATATCTGGGCCTGCTGCAGCTTTCCGGAATAGTAGTTCATGTCGGCTGTGGCAAGGTCAGCGCGGGCCATATCGCCAGACTGGCCATAGGCTTGCGCTAGATATCCATATCCGCCGGGAAACTCTGGGTCGGCCGCAATACCTGCTTTCAGCTCCTTGATAGCATTGGGCATATTGGCCTTGGTGCCAGTAAGCATCAAGGCGCGGCCGTAGCTCATGCGCAGCAGTGGAGACTTGCGCGTATCAAGAGAAACTGCACGTTGGAAAGCTTTTGCTGCACCTTGTGGGTTGTTAGCCTTAATCAGCACTTCGCCCATCATTTCCTGGAAATATGGATTCTTTGGCTGTTCTTTGATGAGTGCCTCAAACTTCGGCAGTGCGGCACGGGCCGAGCCATTCAGATAAGTGGTGATTGCGCTGCCATAACGGGCCGGTAGGCCACCGGGATTACCGCGGAACATGCGCTGCAAAGCGCCCATATTGTTGGAGTAGGCTGCGATCTTGGCGCGTGCCATATCATGTCGGAGTTGCAGCGCTGCGGAATCCGTCTTGTTATAGTTCGGGCTTTTTTTGGCCAGTTCTTCAAGGTTGGAAATTCGCTCGCGGGGCAACGGATGGCTGATACGATACTGATCGATCTGGGTGCCGGACAGTGAAAGTGCCGACGCGAAGCGCTGGAACGTATCAAGCATTCCTTTTGTCGACTGGCCAGTGGCATTGAGATAATTAACAGCCAGACGGTCGGCGGTCATTTCTTCGGTACGCTGATAGCTGAGCAGGCTGCGCATTGCCATTTCCGTACTGCCCATTGCAATGCCGCCACCTGCACCCGCAGCAGCACCGCTGCCTGAAGCTGCACCGGCAACGCCTGCGCCGACGCCCAGAAGCATACCAATAACTGCCATGGTGCGTGCGCGGCTCAACTGTTCACGCAAGCGATCCTGATGCCCGCCAGCGATATGACCGGCTTCATGCGCAATGACGCCGATGATTTCGTTCGGTGTTTCTGCCTGCATGATGGCGCCTGTATTAATGAAAATACGACGGCCATCGACAAAGGCGTTGAAGCTCTGGGAATTGACGAGAATAACGCGGACACCACGTCCGCCTAATCCGGCGACTTTGAGGATCGGAGCTGCATAATCGGCGACAAGCGCTTCGATTTCAGCATCGCGTACGATTGGAACGCCGCCACCGCCACGCGATTGCGCCTGTGCAGGCAGGACGCCTGTAACGGCAACAGCTAGGGCTGCAAAGGCAGCAACTGAACGGCGCATCACATTCTGAAAAGAAAACGCTTTGGTCGTGAAAGTTGCAGTCATGCTCCCCATAGTGCTCCTCATCCTGCTCAAACGAAACAAAAGCGAATCTTACAAATCCGGCCTAGTTTAAGGGCTTTATATCAATCTTCATCGCTGTTTTTACTACAGCGCTGTTGCTTTACCAATCCGGCGATTATAGGGCGGGTGAGTTGCATTGCATTCCCCGCTTTTCTGGAGGCTAAGTTGAATACTCTTTCCAACCGTAGCGCAGTCGAACCGTTTCACGCCATGGATGTTCTGGCAGAGGCCAATCGTCGTCGCGCTGCGGGCCATCCAATCATTTCGATGGCAGTCGGGCAACCGGCAGACCCGGCACCGCAAATCGTGCGGCTGGCTGCGGAACGCGCCCTGAAAGATGGCCGTATCGGTTATACCGATGCTCTAGGGCTGATAGAGCTGCGCGAAGCAATTGCCGCGCATTATGCTGACAACTATGGCGTAACCGTCTCGCCGGAACGCATTGCGATTACGACAGGGTCATCGGCCGCGTTCAATCTGGCGTTTCTTGTCTATTTCGATCCAGGCGATCGCGTTGCAATCACGCGCCCGGGCTATCCAGCCTATCGCAATATTCTGACAGCGCTTGGCCTCGAAGTGGTTGAAATCGCCAATGAAGGCGGCGCATCAGGTGCACTGACCGCTCAGGCATTGGCTGCCGCTCATGCAGAAAAACCGTTGAAGGGCGTACTTTTTGCAAGTCCCGCCAATCCAACCGGCGCTGTGATTGACAAGCCGGAACTCAAGGCCATCATTGAAACTGCGCGCGATCTTGGTATCCGCGTAATTTCTGACGAAATCTATCACCGTCTTTCATATGAGAGCGAAGATGTGACGGCACTGCAGATCTCGGACGATGTCACCATCATCAATTCATTCTCAAAATACTACTGCATGACCGGCTGGCGTATTGGCTGGATGGTTCTGCCAAGTGCTGATGTGCGTGCCATCGAACGCCTCGGCCAGAGCCTTTATATTTCCGCGCCTGAACTTTCGCAGCGCGCGGCAATTGAAGCGTTTCACGCCACCGCAGAGCTGGAACGCGTGAAAGACCGCTATCGGCAGAACCGACAAATCCTGCTCGAACACCTGCCGCGCATGGGGCTAAGCCTCGCCGCGCCCATGGACGGCGCATTCTATGCCTATTGCGATGTTTCGCGCTTTACCAATGACAGCATGGAATTTGCGCGACGCATGATTGCCGAAACCAACATTGCGGCTACTCCGGGACTGGATTTTGATCCGATCGACGGGCACCGCACCATGCGCTTTTCTTATGCAGGCAGCATAGAAGAAATTGAGGAAGCGGTTCGCCGTCTTGAAGAGTGGCTTCCACAACAGCGCGCCTGATAGCTAGAGCATTTCCTGTTTTGATTGAGTCATTGGAAATGCTCTATCTATTTGTTTTTGCGCGCATCTTGTTCCGAAAACCGCTTCGCACTTTTCGGGATGCGCTCTAGAGCGGTCCCAGTTAATATTGAATCGTGGAACCGCACTATCTTTCTGTTTTAAGCATTATCCTTGCGCAGAACCGCTTCGCACTCTTGCTGGAAATGCTTTAATTACTAAAACAAAAAGAAAACCGGCGTTTCCGCCGGTTTTCTTATATTCTACATCAGAAGTGAGCAGGGCTTAGAAGAAGCCCTTCTTCTGCCACCAGCCGCCGCGCTTCGGCTTCTGCTCTTCCGTATCGCTGGAGGTGACGACAGGCTCGGTAACCTTCTGCGCTTCTGCAACAGGGGCTACCTCTGGTTCCACCGCAACTTCCTCAACTTCCGGCTTTGCAGCAGTCTTGCGTGTACGACGCTTAGGCTTTGCGGCTTCTGCTTCTTCAGCAGGAGCTGCAACTTCTTCCTCAACAGCCTTCTTGCGCGAACGTGTCTTGCGAGCAGGCTTTGCAGGTTCTTCTGCTGGCTCTGCAACGACGACATCGTCATTCGCCGCTTCTTCGCTCTTTGCAGTCTTACGACCGCGTGGCTTGCGCGCTGGCTTCGCAGGCTTTTCGTCTGCAACTGTTTCAGCAGCCGGAGCAGCTTCAGTCGCTTCAACAGTGACGGTTTCAACCGCAACGGCCTCAGCAACAACCACATCAACAGGCTGTTTTTCTACCTTCGCAGGAATGACAGGCGTGTAACCGACGAACTCAGGATCAGGTACTTTGTTGAACTGAATATCGTCTTCACGACGGTTCTTGCGACCGCCACGACGACCACGACGACGCTTCTTGCGACGATCTTCATCGCTCTGCGAGGCATTGCTCGAAGATGCGTTGTCTTCTTCATCGTCTTCGTCTGAATCGTCAGAGCCTGCTTCAACCTGCTCAGTCTGTTCGCGATTGTCGCGATCACGACCACCACGACGGCGACGGCGACGACGGCGCTTGCGATCGCCTTCTTCGCTGCTTTCTTCGCGAGCAGGGGCTTCTGCCTTGATTTCTTCTTCGGCGTCGTCGTCCTCAAGTGGAATCTCAGGATCTTCGATATCGTCTTCGTAAATCATCGGCTGTACAGGCTGGATGGTTACTGGACGTGTCGAAGGCGCACCCTTGTCGATGACAAAATGCTGATGTCCGACGCTTTCATCGGCATCGATGCTGATATTGGCGCCGAAACGGCCTTCCAGATCAGCAAGCAGCTGGCGCTTGTGATTGAGGACATAGAGAGCCGACGCTGCAGGCGTGCGAACGACAATGTCGTAGCCCGAATGACGCAGCAGATAGTCTTCGATGCCACGGATGATATGGAGCGCCATGGACGAGTCGGAACGGATATGACCGGTGCCGCCGCAATGCTGGCAAACCTGCATCGTGCTTTCGAGAACGGATGCGCGAATACGCTGACGCGACATTTCCAGAAGGCCGAAATGCGAGATACGGCCGACCTGAATGCGGGCACGGTCGTCCTTCAGGCAATCCTTCATCTTCTTTTCGACAGCGCGATTGTTGCGCTTTTCTTCCATGTCGATGAAGTCAACGACGATAAGACCTGCAAGGTCGCGCAGACGCAGCTGGCGCGCAACTTCTTCAGCTGCTTCCAGATTTGTCTGCAGTGCAGTGTCTTCAATCGAATGCTCACGGGTCGAACGCCCGGAGTTCACGTCGATTGCAACCAGAGCTTCGGTCTGGTTGATGATGAGATAACCGCCGGATTTCAGCGTTACCTGTGGCAGAAGCATACGATCAAGCTGTGCTTCCAGACCATAGCGCGTGAAGACTGGCACCTGTTCGCGGTAAGGCTGAACGACCTTGGCGTGGCTCGGCATGAGCATACGCATGAAGTCTTTTGCTTCGCGATAACCGGTTTCACCCGATACGAGAATCTCGGTGATGTCTTTGTTATAAAGATCGCGGATCGAGCGCTTGATCAGGCTGCCTTCTTCGTAGACGAGGGAAGGCGCTGTCGACTGCAATGTCAGCGTGCGGACATTTTCCCACATGCGCATCAGATATTCGTAGTCGCGCTTGACTTCCGCCTTGGTGCGGTTTGCGCCAGCGGTACGAAGGATCACGCCCATGCCCTGCGGCACTTCGAGTTCCTTGACGATTTCCTTCAGGCGCTTGCGATCCTGCGGATTGGTGATCTTGCGCGAAATGCCGCCACCGCGCGCGGTGTTTGGCATCAGAACCGAGTAACGGCCAGCAAGCGACAGATACGTGGTGAGAGCTGCGCCCTTATTGCCGCGCTCTTCCTTAACGACCTGAACCAGAATGATCTGTCGGCGCTTGATGACTTCCTGAATATTGTACTGACGACGGCTGGTGCGGCCATGCGAAGGAAGTTCTTCCATCGCATCTTCCGAGCCTACCGATTCAACGATGTCTTCTTCGTTCTCGACATCATTGTCGTCATCATCGTCACCATTGTCGGTGTCAATTGCTTCGGAAATGACATGTCCAGCCTGCTTCATCAATACGATGGCAGGAGTGCCAGGAACGTAATTTTCAAAAGCCGGTCCGACAGGTTCAGCTGCAGGCAAGCCGCTATTCGAACTGCCTGAATGCGAATCACCGTTCTGGCCATCACGACGTCCGCGACGGCGATGACGGCGCGAACGGTCGTTCTTTGCCTTTGGCTCTTCATCTTCATCTTCTGCGCGCGCAGCTTTTGCTTCCGCTTCGAGCAGGGCCAGACGATCAGCAACCGGGATCTGGTAATAATCCGGATGAATTTCAGAGAATGCGAGGAAGCCGTGGCGATTGCCGCCATATTCCACGAACGCAGCCTGAAGAGATGGTTCGACGCGGGTAACGCGTGCGAGATAGATATTACCCTTCAGCTGCTTCTTATGTTCCGACTCGAAGTCGAATTCTTCAATTTTGTTCCCACGCGTTACGATAACGCGCGTCTCCTCCGGGTGGGAGGCATCTATAAGCATTTTGTTGGACATTATTGTCTTTCCTGCCGGCGCTAAGACGCAAGCCGCGTGCGCCGGACGAAACCCTGAAGGCTGTCGTCCTGGCTGGGATGCGTCTGCCGGATGATAATGGGTTCGTCGGAATAAAAGCTGCTGTCCTTGCGCGCGATGGCCTCATGGCGATCACGGTCTTCAGGCTTGCGATGGTCAGTCTTGCTTGACCCATAGCTGTTCCGAACGAAACGACCTCATATATGACCCGAAAAAGCCGGGCCGACCTCTTTGCTCTTTTCAGAGCACTGGCGACAGCGCGTATCAGTACGCAGTCGGCCGATTAAAAAACGGAGGCGGCAGGGGAGCCGTATTCCGTTGAATTCTGTGCGGGCTATTGGAGCAACAAACGTATATGCCACTGTTTTCGCTGCTTTTAGTAACGGTCCAAATTGAGAACCGGCAAACGATTCTGGCAGTTGCTCCATAACCTAACTAAGCTTTTATGGCGTCAATTGAACTATGACAAGTACGAATATCAGTTGACACCTTCATCGTAATTTTGCCGAAAGATGATTATAGGGCTCAAAATGCCCTGCTAGTGGTCTGATTTCGACATTTGCGTCCCTCTGATACAGGCGCCGAGCAAATGTCGGAATCGCAAAGACCACTAGTAACTTTAAGCATCTACTGGATTTTTCGCATTTGACGTTTGAAACAGCATCTCATTCAGTTGGGATTCAAGCGTCAAATTCAATCCAATAGAGCTATCAGATGCGAGCGGAAAAGTGTTCATTAACTATAATTTTGTACGGGTAGATTTATGAAGTGCGCGCAATCATAGGCCTTGGCTGAAATGTCAGGATTTGAGATTATTCGATAATATCTGGATCGCGATTACGGATGCATTGTCTGAGCTTTAAAAACGCAGCAAACAAAATTTCGGCAGTTCGAAGCACGCTCGCGCTTCTGGCGATGGTTTTTGCCGCTATTTTCCATGTAGGTTCGGCCGTTGCTGCTGACGAAGCGCCACTTTCTGCTCTTACATATCGTATGGCGGGGGACGATCTGCGAATGCGGGTCGTTGTGATGTTTGATCGTAAGCCCGAAGTTTCGACGCTGCTGCTCGACAATCCGCATCGCCTGGTCTTTGATCTTCCAGAAACGCGTTTCGGCTTTGATGAAAAAAGCCTGGAGGCGAGGGGGATTGTATCGCGCGTGCGCTATGGTCTGGTTGGAAAAAGCCGGTCACGTCTTATTCTCACCTTGCGTGGACCATTCAACGTCGAAAACGTTCAGGTGATCCAAAACGAAACAACGTCGGGTTATCGGCTTGTCGCGGATATCATTGCGTCCTCTGATCGCGAGTTTTCTGAAAGGCTCAAGTCGCAGCATGAGGTTACTGGCTCAACTGAGCGTAAGTCCGCAACTGCGGCTAAGGCACTTGCATCTGAATCCGGCGGGGCGCGGCCATTCATCGTGATGTTAGATCCCGGCCATGGCGGTATCGATAGCGGTGCTGAGAGTCTGAGTGGTATTAAAGAAAAAGATCTGACACTTGCCTTTGGTCAGGAGCTGCGTGATCGGCTGGGTAAGGAGAAGAATATCAAAGTCATGATGACGCGAGATGACGACACATTCCTGCGTCTCTCAGAGCGCGTGCGACTGGCTCGCCAGTACGAGGCTGATCTTTTCATTTCCATCCATGCCGATACGATCAATCAGGGCGATATACGCGGGGCGACGGTATATACAATTTCCGACAAAGCCTCTGACTCCGTTGCGCGAGCCATGGCTGAACGTGAAAACAAGTCGGATAGCGTTGCGGGCGCCGTTCCAGAAGAACTCCCGGAAGTTGCCGATATTCTGCTCGACCTGACTCGCCGGGAAACACATACATTTTCGTTGAGCTTTGCCGAGAAGGTCATCAGTTCCCTGCAGGGTGAGGTAAACCTCATCAATAATCCGCATCGCTTTGCCGGTTTTCAGGTTCTGCGCGCGCCTGATGTGCCATCAGTGCTTATCGAAATCGGATATCTCTCCAATGCTGAAGACGAAAAACTGATCAGTAATCCTGAGTGGCGTCGCAAATTGGCTGACCGTATTGCCCGGGCGGTAAAAGCGTTCGAAATCCAAAAACACCCGGACACTTTGTCAAAAGGCTAGAATTATGTAATGTTTAGTGGGGGGCTCATATTCATCCCTGATGATAAGATGCATGGTTGCAACAGTTTCTTGGATTTTTGTCGCTGCCCGGCATTTGCATGCGTTAAATTGGTAAAAACATAGAAACGATCTTGCCTTTGACGCATTTGATGGTCACTAAACCAGCTTGTTGCCAATGCGGCATAGGTCGACGGGTGCTCGTTTTGATTGCCCCTAAATATATGCGAATGATCTGAAGGCAGGATCCCGGATTTATGGTAAGGCTTATCGGATATTTCTTCGGAATTGGTACGGTTCTGGCGCTTTTGGTTGCTGGCGGCGTTGCCGTCTATATCGGTAGCGTCACAAAAGAACTGCCTGATTACGAAGTGCTCGCAAAGTACGAGCCTCCTGTTATGACGCGTGTTCATGCATCTGACGGTAGTCTGATGTCGGAATTTGCGCGCGAACGCCGCATGTATTTGCCGATTCAGGCCGTGCCAAATCGCGTCAAAGCTGCTTTCATTTCTGCTGAAGACAAAACATTCTACGAACACCATGGTCTCGATTTTGGTGGTCTCGCGCGGGCAGTGCTGACGAATGTTAAGAACATGGGTTCTGGCCGTCGCCCGGTTGGCGCATCGACCATCACGCAGCAGGTCGCAAAGAACTTCCTTCTAAGCTCTAACCAGACCTATGACCGCAAGATCAAAGAAGCGATTCTTGCGATGCGCATTGAGCAGGCCTATTCCAAAGATCGTATTCTCGAGCTCTATCTCAATGAAATCTTTTTTGGTCTCGGTTCCTACGGCATCGCCAGCGCTGCACTCACTTATTTCGACAAGTCTGTTGGTGAGTTGAGCATTGCTGATAGCGCGTATCTCGCCGCTCTGCCAAAAGGTCCAAACAACTATCATCCGTTCCGCTATCCAGATCGCGCGATTGAACGCCGCAACTGGGTTATCGATCGTATGGCCGAAAACGGCTACATCACGATGCAGGAAGCTGATGAAGCGAAGAAAGAACCGCTCGGCGTAAAGACCCGTACTGCTACCCATTATCTGTTTGCTTCGGAATACTTCAGTGAAGAAGTGCGCCGCCAGATCATCCAGAAATATGGCGTTGATGCCCTTTATGAGGGTGGTCTTTCGGTTCGTACAACTCTTAACCCAACCATGCAGGTCGAAGCGCGAAAGGCGCTGCAGGCAGCTCTGCTCCGTTACGACGAAGCGCGCGGCTGGCGCGGTCCTGTAAAGCACGCCGAGCTTGGTAGCGACTGGGCTTCTGCCTTCGGTGATTTGCAGGCGTATCCTGATGTGCCTGAATGGCAGCTCGCAGTTGTACTCAATGTATCCGCTGCAGGCGCTGATATCGGGCTTCAGCCTGAAGTCGAAGGTTCTGGTTCCCGCAGCAAAGAGCGCACGCGTGCCTTTATTGCGGCTGATGACATGAAATGGGCAATGCGCGTCACCAATATCGGTGGTAAGCGCAGCAGCGCCAAGTCGCCGGAAGGTGTGTTGAACACTGGCGATATTATCTATGTCTCTAAGGTTGGTGACGGCGGTTCGCGTTTCCGTCTGCAACAGCCGCCAAAGCTACAGGGCGCGCTTGTCGCGATGGACCCTCATACCGGTCGCGTGTTGTCGATGGTTGGCGGATTCTCTTTTGGTGAATCTGAATTCAACCGCGCGACACAGGCCTATCGCCAGCCAGGTTCATCGTTCAAGCCGTTCGTCTATGCTGCTGCACTCGACAATGGTTATACCCCAGCCTCCGTTGTGCTCGATGGTCCGTTGGAAGTTAATCAGGGTGGCGCACTCGGTGTGTGGGCTCCGAAAAACTACTCCGGTAAGTTCTCCGGCCCCTCAACGCTCCGCTACGGTATTGAACAGTCGCGTAACGTCATGACCGTGCGCCTCGCGCAGGACATGGGCATGAAGACGGTTGCAGAATATGCAGAACGCTTCGGTGTTTACGACAAGATGTTGCCGGTTCTGTCGATGTCGCTCGGTGCTGGTGAAACAACGGTTCTGCGGATGGTTACGGCCTATTCCGTGATCGCAAACGGCGGACAGAGCATCACACCTTCGATGATTGACCGTATTCAGGATCGCTACGGCAAGACGGTGTTCAAGCACGATGGACGCCAGTGCGAAGGCTGCAATGCCCAGCAATGGTCCAATCAGGAAGAGCCAACTCTGATCGATAATCGCGATCAGGTGCTTGATCCGATGACCGCTTACCAAATTACATCCATGATGGAAGGTGTCGTTCAGCGCGGTACTGCTCAGCTTCTTAAGAGCCTTGATCGTCCACTTGCCGGTAAGACCGGTACGACCAACGACGAAAAAGACGCCTGGTTTGTCGGCTTCACGCCTGACCTGGTTGTCGGCGTATTCATGGGTTATGACACGCCAACTCCGCTTGGTCGCGGGGGTACTGGTGGCGGTCTCGCTGCTCCGGTCTTCAAGGAGTTTATGGGGCAGGCTCTGGCTGGAACGCCGAAGGTTGATTTCCGTGTCCCTGAAGGTATGACGCTGATTGCGATCAACCGTAAAACCGGTATGCGCACGAATAAGGGCGATCCGAACCTGATCATGGAAGCCTTCAAGCCTGGGACCGGACCGTCTGATACCTATTCGGTCATTGGTATGGATCAGTTCCGCGAAGGGTCACCGGTTCAGCCGCAGTCGCCACAGGCAACCCGCGCTATCAATTCGGGTTCAGGCGGACTTTACTGACGTCAGCCTCTTTACACTGCGCCGCGTGCTAATTATGGTCCGCGGCGCTTGAATGGTTTTAACTTTAGCCATTCTGCGTTGAGGCAGAGCGCATCGCTTTGGTGGGATGCGCTTCAGAACAAAGCGGCTCGCCTCGAGCCTCTGTTCTCTCCATCCACGACTGAATTATTGAAGGAACGATTTGCCCATGCGCGCGGAAATCGAGACGCTGGTTGACGAAATCCAGCAGGCCATAAGCCTGCTGAGGAGGCATCTTTGACTGGGATCAGGCAATCAAACGTCTGGGCTATCTGAATCAGAGAGCTGAAGATCCGACTCTTTGGAATGATGCACAGGAAGCCCAGAAGCTGATGCGTGAGCGCCAGCAGTTGGAAGATAGCATCAATGGCATCAACGCTCTGAAGCAGACGCTTAACGACAGTGTCGAACTCATCGCCATGGGCGAAGAAGAAGATGACAAGTCGATTATTGCGGATGCTGAAAACACCATTCGCGATCTGAAGAAGGAAGTCGACAGCCGACAGATCGACATGCTGCTTTCAGGTGAAGCGGATGCCAACGACACCTATCTTGAAGTCCATGCTGGCGCAGGCGGCACGGAGAGTCAGGATTGGGCGTCGATGCTTCTGCGCATGTACACACGCTGGGCCGAACGCAGCGGGCGTAAAGTCGAAGTGATGGAAGTACATTACGGCGAAGAAGCAGGCATCAAGTCTGCAACGATCCTGATCAAGGGCCATAATTCATACGGTATGGCGAAGACGGAATCCGGCGTGCATCGTCTGGTTCGTATTTCGCCTTACGATTCGAATGCCCGTCGTCACACGTCGTTTGCGAGTATCTGGGTTTATCCGGTCATTGATGACAACATCGATGTGCAGGTAACGGAAGCGGATGTCCGTATCGATACCTACCGTGCATCGGGTGCCGGTGGTCAGCACGTCAATACGACTGACTCGGCCGTGCGTATTACGCACATTGCGTCGGGTATCGTGGTGCAGTGTCAGGCCGAACGTTCGCAGCACAAGAACCGCGAAAAGGCTTGGTCGATGTTGCGTGCGCGTCTTTACGAGGAAGAACTCAAGAAGCGCGAAGAAGCAACTGACGCGGCCAACGCCACCAAAACCGATATCGGTTGGGGGCATCAGATCCGCTCTTACGTGCTTCAGCCGTATCAGCTCGTTAAAGACCTTCGTACGGGCGTTGAAAGCACAAACCCGCAAGAAGTGCTTGATGGCGCGGTCACACCGTTCATGGAAGCAGCCCTCGCACATCGCATTCAGGGCGGTGGCGAAGCAATCGAAGATATTGATTGATCGGTTCCCGATGACGCTAAATAGAAAACCCGGCCTTGTGCCGGGTTTTTTGCATATGCATGTCAGATTATGCCGGAGAAATTTGCGGCCCTTACTAAGCGTCAGGAATCTTTTGACGCCGTGCGCTTGATCTCAGCTCTTGGCTTATAGGCCCGCGGACCAGTGATAATGGGATCAATGCCCTGAACATTTGGCGCATTATCGGGAATAAGCAGCTCTTGCTGCGCAGAAATATTCGGCATGGGCTCAGATGGCATTTCTGGCAACGGCTGCATCGCCGAAGAACCTTTTAACAGCGACGCGAGCTTGCTGTTCTGCGGTTTATCCGAATTGCCACCATCAGTATTGAGATAGATACCAACGCCAAAGCAAAGGGCGACCGTAACAGCGCTAAATCCAAGAACTTTAGATCGAATTCCGAACATGCCGATTGCTTTGCTTTCTATGCTTTCGAATCAACGAAATCCTATCATGGTAAACAAAGCTTATCCGAAGCTTTTGTGGTCAGATCGAAACAGGTGATTAGTTGCGATAAATGCGTGCGCCAGTTCATTGAACGCTGGCTTGAGGTCACTCGCGGAAATTGCCCTGATGGCATTTCCGCGCAGGAACTGTTCAGATGTTTGCATTTCAGAGTGCGCGTGCTGCCTCAAGAACGGCTTCAGCGTGACCTGCGACTTTTACTTTTTCCCAGACGTGGGCGACGCGGCCATCTGCATCAATAAGAAAAGTGGCGCGTTCAACGCCCATGTATTTACGGCCATACATGCTCTTTTCTACCCAAACACCGTAGGCTTCCAAAGTGGTTCGGTCTTCATCTGCTGCAAGCTCGACCGTCAGGTCATGCTTTTTGCGAAATTTGGCATGTTTTTCCGCGCTGTCGGGCGACAGGCCAATGATGCGAGCGCCGATTTTGTCGAATTCAGGCTTTAGCTGCGAAAACGCAATCGCCTCTTTGGTGCAGCCGGATGTGTCGTCTTTCGGATAGAAATAAACGACGACTGGTCCGCCTTTAAGTGAAGACAACGAGATTGCACCATTATCGGATGGCAATGAAAAATCCGGTGCCAGATCTCCAACTTGGGGACGAGCCATATCTAGGCCTTTCTTTTATGGATAAACGGGGAAACTGCCTGTTACACTCAAATCTATCGCATTCAGGGTAAGCTCATGCAACCGTTCAAGTGCAGCTTGCAGAGACCTTTGACGGGTGTTGATAATTCATCGGATTCGATCAAGAATGTTTCGGATGCGATGAGGAAGTGAAATAAAAACAGAAAGTTATTGAGCTCTTATAAACCATCTCGTGAGGTCTTCCATTTGCGGAAATATATAGTTCGGCTGGAATATTGACAGATAAACCGCGCCAGATCCGCTTTACAAAGCGGGAGATGAAAAGAATCGAACGCCTCGCAGCTGAAGGCGAGGATTGTGCTGCGCTTGGACTAACGCGGCCTCGGCGCTCGTTTGTCACCTGGTGTTCTCACGCTTTTCTTTCTTTGTGCATCGTGCTCGTCCTCATCGGTGGCGCAGGATTTGTCATTTTACGTGGCGGCGTAAACAGCGATCTCTTGCGCGACGAAGCGCAAAAGAGCCTTAGCGGAATTCTCGGTGAAGAAGCATCGGCTTCCATTGCGAGTGCGGGTTTGTCGCTTGACCAAAACAGTCTGGTTGCACTTGAAGCGCGGGGCGTGTCGATTTCTGAGCCAAAGCAGGGGCTGGAAATCAAAGATATCAGATCGGTAAGATTGGGACTGGCCCCACTGCCGCTGTTGACGGGCAAGGTCCGCGTTGCAGAGCTTGAAATCGACGGTGCGAGTTTCGACCTGCCTGAGCAGAAGGGCGCAGGTTTCTGGAAGTCCCTGCCTTACGACAACAACGGCTATATAGATTTTGATGCGGTTTCAAACGAGTTGTTCTCGACAATGCGCCGCAATCTCGAATTGCTGAGGGACCAGAATACTCAGGCAATTGGCCTTCTGAATACAACAATCCGATTTAAGACAGGCGACACGCAGCAAAGTGTTGAAGTTAAGAAGCTTCGACTGGTCGAAAACAATGGCAAGATTTCAATCGAAGGCAGTGTTGTCTGGCAAAATAAAACCATAGCAATTGATGGGAATATTGATCGCAAAGGGCAGGAAAATGATCTTGACGCTTTCCAGATCAAGGTCAGCAACCTGCCGATTGACCTTGGTTCGCCCGAAGAAGTGGCGCCAATAATTGATGGAAATCGGGTTAATCCAGCTCATTTCGATTTGCAGGGTAAGGCGAGCCTCGCCCTGTCAGGCAAGGCAGCGAATGGTGAGAATCCAGAACGCGTAACCGCCGATCTGGCCGTTGATGGCATCGAGATGGAAATTGGTCGCGTTAATGATGTGCTCGGTAAAGCGGCTCTCCGCATTGAGCATTCTGTTGGGAGTGGCAAACTTGAAATCAAGCCGTCCCGAATCCAGCTTGGCGGAATGAACGCGGCGTTTAACGGAGCGTTTGGACCAGACCCTGATTCTGAAAACAATGCGGGTGGTCCGAGCTATCGTTTTGAAGTCGTGACAAGTTCAGCCACCAGTATGCCAGCCGAATCGAGCGATCCTGAATTGCCGTTTGGTGTTAAAATTGCGGGTCGGTTTCTTGCCAATCAGCAACGACTGCAGTTCTCCAATCTGGATGTTAAGACTGAAACAGGGGAACTTTACGGGCAGGGCAGCATGGCCTTCGGCAATGGTTCGCCCGAGATGATTTTCATGCTGCGCATTCCAGAAATGCCTGTAGCGGACGCAAAACATCTCTGGCCGATTGATGTCGCTGACGGCGCGCGCGAATGGGTACTGAAGAACCTCTACGGCGGCATTCTGAAAGACAGCCGCATTGATATTTCTCTGGCGGGTGGACGTTTTAACGGTCCAGGCTTACCGCCTCCATTGACCGGTGAAGAGATCAAAGCAGACTTCAATGTGTCGGATACGCGCTTTGATGTGATCGGTGAATTGCCGCCCGTTCGCGATGTTACGGGGAACATCTCAGTGCGCGGTGCGCATACGACGATCAAGCTGGAAAAGGGTGTGGCCTACACACCGGATAATCGGAAGGCATCCGTTTCGGACGGCACGCTGATTATCCCATGGGGGCCGCAGCGCCCGGTTATTGCGGATCTTGATCTGTTGGTATCTGGGGATGCAGCGGCAATTGCTGAGATTGCAGGCAAGAAACCGATTGATGTGCTGAAAAGCGTGCCGTTTGTGCCAGAAGATGTGACCGGCGATGTCAAGGCAAAGGTGAAAGTCGGGTTTGCTGTTTCCAAGGGCGCTCCTCCTGGAACATTGACATGGAATGCCGATATAGGTTTCACCGATCTTGCGATTGCCAAGCCCGTTGGCGGCTCCAATGTGAGCGATGCGACAGGCAGCATCAAAGTTGATCAATCTGCTGCGCTAATAACCGCAGATGCAAAGCTTGATGGCGTCCCTGCCAAGATATCGATGACCGAGCCGGTGGATCGTTCTGGCCCCGTCAAGCGCGAGCAGAAGATTAAGCTTGAGCTCGATGATAGCTCTCGGGACAAGCTTTTGCCCGGATTAAAAGATCTCTTCTCTGGCCCGATATCCGTTGATCTCGGTATGGAGAATAACGGCCAAAGACGCGTTTCTGCGGATTTGGACAAGACACAGATAAGCTTGCCCTGGCTTGGTTGGCGCAAAGGTAGCGGCGTTCCGGCTAAGGCGACATTCGATCTGGTAAAAGCCAGCGGCACTGACGGCAAGCTTGATATCCGCAATTTGGTTCTGACGGGCGATGCATTCGGCGCGAAGGGCAATCTTTCGATATTGGGCGGCGATTTCCAGTCGGCTGACTTCAGCGAAATTCGACTGACGCGTTCGGACCGAATGAGTGTAAAAGCCACCAAAAGCTCCGGCGGCTATCGTGTGACCGTTCGCGGCTCGCAGTTCGATGCTCGTTCAATCATCAAACAGATATCTGATATCCAGAAGAAGAGCGAAAGTTCGGGGGGTAAAAGCCCACGCATTGTCGTCAGCGCCCAGGTTGATGAAGTGAGCGGGTTCAACGATGAAAAACTCCGCAACGTGGCTGTTTCTTATGAGAATGCAGGCAACAAGATTTCCGGCGTTTCCGTGAATGCCGTTACCTCATCTGGTGCAGCTTTCGTTGCGACAAACAACGATCAGGGTGATGCCCGTTCGGTCTCGCTGCAATCCAATGATGCCGGTGCAGTTTTGCGCTTTTTCGATTTTTATGACAAAATGCGCGGCGGGAAAATTACCGTTGGTCTTGCCGGTCAGGGGAATGGACCATTGAGTGGGCAGATTGATGCGCGTAATTTCGCGATTATCAATGAGCCGCGATTGGCCAAGATCGTTTCCAGCTCTCCTTCAAGCGGTGGCACCAGCCTCAATCAGGCAGTTAAGCGGGATATCGACGTCTCACGGGTTGACGTTGAACGTGGGTTCTCTCTGATCGAAAAAGGTGAGGGTTATCTCAAGCTTTCCAAGGGTGTGGTACGCGGCCCATCTGTAGGGACGACCTTCCAAGGCACGCTTTATGATCAACGTGGCAATATGTCGATCACAGGCACATTCATGCCCGCTTATGGCGTGAATCGTATTTTTGGTGAGGTTCCAATCTTCGGCGCGCTGCTTGGCAATGGCCGTGATCGTGGACTTCTCGGCATTACCTTCAAGCTTGAAGGCAGCGCTAAACAGCCACAGGTAATGGTCAATCCGATCTCGATTATCGCGCCGGGCATTTTCCGCTCGATTTTCGAGTTCTAGAGCGCATCCCGAAAAGTGCTAAGCGGTTTTCGGAACAAGATGCGCGTAAAGACAAATGTATAGAGCATTTCCAATGACTCAATCAAAACAGGAAATGCTCTAAGAGAGACCAAATCAGAGCATAAAAAAAGCCGGGCTTAGCCCGGCTTTTTCGTTATGCGATAAGCCCTTAAGCTGGGCGGATCAAAACGTGACGCTTCTTGCCGAGCGATACCTTGATAACGCCCTGATCGTTGAGAGCGGAAGCGTTGATCGTCAGGCGCGGATCGGTAACAGGCTCGTCATTGATGCGAACTGCACCGCCTTCAATGTGACGACGTGCTTCGCCGTTGGTTGCGCAGAGTTCTGCAAGAACCATGAGCGCCAACACACCAATACCGTCATTTAGCGTTGCTTTGTGGACGCCAACCGTTGGCAGATTTTCCGACAGTTCACCGTCTTCAAAGGTCTTGCGCGCGGTTTCCGCAGCTTCTTCGGCAGCGGTACGGCCATGCAGAATTGCGGTAATCTCGGTTGCAAGGATCTTCTTTGCTTCGTTGATTTCCGAACCACCCAGTGCTGCAAGCTTTGCAATCTCATCCATAGGCAGCGTCGTGTAGAGCTTCAGGAAGCGTTCTACGTCAGCATCTTCCGTATTGCGCCAGTACTGCCAGAAATCGTAGGCGCTGAGCATATCGGCGTTAAGCCAGATTGCACCACCCAGCGACTTACCCATCTTCTGGCCGGAAGCCGTGGTGAGCAAAGGCGAGGTGAGAGCGTAAAGCTGTGGTGTGCCCATACGATGTCCGAGGTCAATACCGTTGATGATATTGCCCCATTGATCCGATCCGCCCATCTGCAGGCGAATGCCATGACGCTTGTTCAGTTCTACGAAGTCGTAGGCCTGAAGGATCATGTAGTTGAATTCGAGGAACGACAGCGACTGCTCGCGATCAAGACGTGTCTTTACCGAATCAAACGACAACATGCGGTTGACCGAGAAATGACGGCCGACATCGCGCAGGAATTCGAGGTAGTTGATGTTGCGCAACCAGTCGGCATTGTTGACCATCATGGCGTCGTTTGGACCGTCACCGAAGGTCAGGTAATTTGCGAAAACGCGTTTGATGCCAGCAATGTTCTCGGCAATCGTGTCTTCGGTCATCAGCTTGCGTGCTTCATCCTTGAAGGATGGATCGCCAACCATGCCTGTACCGCCGCCCATAAGGGCTATGGCCTTGTGGCCGGTCTGCTGGAACCAGTGCAGCATCATGATCTGGATCAGACTGCCAACGTGAAGGCTTGGCGCTGTAGGATCGAAGCCAATATAGGCCGTCACGGTTTCCTTGGCCAACAATTCGTCGAGGCCGCTTTCATCGGAAATCTGATGAATAAAGCCGCGCTCGGAAAGTGTGCGAAGAAAATCGGATTTAAAACCGGACATGCCCTTTTCCTGACTGATTAGGCGAGAATGGAAACAACAGTAATCAAGTGCTTACCGCCTTATGATATTTTGCCTTTAGCATCATTCAAGCGGGAATAACAAGGAAAGTCCGGTATGGCCGATTTGAAACGCGCAATAGGACTGATGAGCGGTACTTCGATGGATGGTATCGATATTGCGCTTCTGACCACCGATGGTGAAAATTGGGTCGAGCGTGGACCATCCAGTGCTGTGTCTTATTCGGAGGGGTTTCGTGGGCGCTTGAAGGCAGCGCTGGTTGATGCGCGCAGTATCAACAAACGCAGTGAACGCCCCGGTGTCCTTAAACAGCTTGAACACGACCAGACCCTTCTTCATGCGATAGCGATCCAGGATTTCCTATACGCGCATTCGTTAAGGCCTGATGAGATCGATGTGATCGGTTTCCATGGTCAAACCGTGCTGCATCGTCCGCGTGAGGCGCTGACTGTGCAGATAGGCGATGGACAGCTGCTGGCTGAAGAGACGGGCATTCCCGTCGTCTATGATATGCGTGCCGAAGATATGCGGCACGGCGGCGAGGGTGCCCCTCTGATTCCGGCCTATCATGCAGCTTTAGCGGCCAATCTTCCGTTTGGCCTCGATGGGCCGGTGGTCTTCGTCAATATCGGTGGCATATCCAACCTGACCTATGTTGGTGAGGGCGGTGCGCTGATGGCCTATGACAGTGGGCCAGGCAATATGCTGATCGATCAGTGGATGGAGCTGCATGAACAGGGAAGCTTTGATCCAGGCGGCATCACGGCGATGAGTGGCACTGTGGATGAGACCTTGGCTTTGAAATATCTCGATCACGAGTTTTTCAAAGGGAATCATCGTCGTTCTTTGGATCGGGGTGATTTTGTCGTTCCTGCGAAAGATGAGGCGAACTTGGCAACAGGCGCACGCACGCTTGCTTATGTCAGTGCGGCCGCCATTCTGCGGTCGGCTTCGCATCTGCCGTCGAAGCCTCGAACCTATGTCGTCAGTGGCGGCGGACGTAAGAATGCAGCGATCATGGCTGAACTGAGTGCGCTTGCAGAGCGTGAAGGCGCACGCGTTTTGGATGCTGATAATGCGGGTTTTGATGGCGATGCCATGGAAGCGGAAGCATGGGGCTATCTGGCTGTGCGTTCAATGCGTGGGCTACCGCTCACCTATCCGACGACAACGGGCTGCGATAAGCCTGTTTCCGGTGGTGGTCTTGCACTTCCGCCAAAATAAAAGCCCGGTGAGAACAATCACCGGGCTTCAGTAGGATTAACCTTTTAAGGCTTTTAGCGCAGACGCTTCTGGCGGACTTCAACTAGTTCGCCAGCAAGACGGCGCTCCAGATATTCCGAGCATTCGTCGATCAGCTGATCGCCCATGCCGGTGAAGAAGTGGTTCGCACCCGGAATGGTGTTCTGGGTAATGGTGATACCCTTCTGCGTCTTGAGCTTATCAACGAGCCCCTGAACATCCTTTGGCGGTGCAACCTTATCCTGATCGCCATGAATGATCAGGCCCGAGGACGGGCAGGGCGCGAGGAACGCAAAGTCGTAGGTGTTTGGCTGCGGCGCGACCGAGATAAAGCCTTCGATTTCCGGGCGGCGCATGAGAAGCTGCATACCGATCCACGAACCAAACGAATAACCGGCGACCCAGCAATTCTTCGAATCCGGATGCAGAGCCTGCACCCAGTCGAGCGCGCTTGCCGCATCCGACAATTCACCTGCGCCGTGGTCGAACTCGCCCTGACTGCGGCCAATGCCACGGAAGTTGAAGCGAAGCGTTGTAAAACCGCGCTGCTGGAACATGTAGAACAGATCATAGACGATCTTGTTGTTCATCGTTCCACCGAACTGCGGGTGCGGATGCAGGATAAGGGCTATAGGCGCATTCTTTTCCCGTGAAGGCTGATAGCGGCCTTCAAGGCGTCCGGCAGGGCCGTTGAAAATGACTTCTGGCATGTGTACTCCGCTGGTGATCGGAAGATCGGCTTCAGGGTGGCGAACTTGACGTGGGGGTGCGCCGCTTCTAGAACCGATTTGAAATTTCGTTAGACTGGACCGTAGTTCAGTACCTAATGTGGCTTAATAGGCTTTTCCTGATTGAAAATTCAAGAAAATTGCGCTTCTGGCCACTTTATGGTGTCGCTTAGGAGATAGTATCGGTGATCGGAACCGGCAAGAGGCTCTATCTGGACTATAATGCCAGTGCGCCTTTGCTTGATGAAGCGCGCAATGCAGTCATCGAGGCATTAGGCATAACCGGCAACCCTTCATCCGTGCATCGCGAGGGCAGGGCTGCCCGCGCGCTGGTCGAATCGGCTCGCCGTAGTGTGGCAGCACTCGTGAACGCCAAGCCTGAGCATGTCTTTTTCACATCTGGCGCCACCGAAGCCGCATCCACCTTGTTGACGCCGATCTATATGATGGGGCGTTCGCCGGTACGTCTGTCGCATCTTTATGTAAGTGCAACCGAGCACCCCTGTATGTTGGCGGGCGGACAATTTGCTCCAGACAACATCACGGTTCTTCCGGTCGATGGAAATGGTATCCTTCGTCTGGATGCGCTTGAACAAGCGCTGAAAGCGCACGACAAGAGCGCAGGCTTGCCGCTAGTTGCTGTGCAGGCCGGCAATAATGAAACCGGAGTAATCCAGCCCATTCGCGAGATCGCAGCACTCGTCAAAACGGCAGGCGGTATCTTCGTTGTCGATGCGGTACAAGCCGCTGGACGTATTAAGATAGATATTACAGAGGGTTGTGGCGATTATCTCATAATCTCTTCACATAAGATCGGTGGCCCGAAGGGTGTTGGTGCCGTGATCGCAATCTCTGATCTCATGATGCCGAAGGCGCTGGTCCGGGGTGGCGGTCAGGAAAAGGGACATCGCGCAGGCACAGAAGCGCTTCCATTGATTGCAGGCTTTGGTGCGGCTGCGGATGTTGCAGCCACCCGACTGAATGGCAATGGCTGGTCTTTCGAAGCGCGTGACCGGCTTGAAACCGGTCTCATGGAGATTGCACCAAGTACCACGATCCACGGTAAATCCGTTGATCGTCTCCCGAACACGACCTTCTTCTCGCTTGACGGACAAAAGGCTGAAACCGTTCAAATCGCATTTGACCTTGGCGGAATAGCTCTGTCGGCAGGATCAGCCTGTTCTTCGGGAAAGGTCGGACCAAGTCATGTGCTGGCTGCAATGGGCCTTGAGGAAGGGCCGGGCGCGATCCGTGTTTCGCTCGAACCAAATGCTCAAATAGAATCTGTTGATCAGTTTCTTGACGTTTTGCGCAAAATCGTTGCCCGTCACGAGCGCTCAAAGGCCAGTTAAACGCCTAATCGGGCCTAACCTCGTAAATTATTCTTGAATTTTACCAGCAAATTTAAAGCCGGGCTTGAAATTTAGTTTAGAGAGGTTTTAAAGAAGCGTCACGCACACTATATTGTGGCGAGGATAGCGACTATCATCGCCCTGACGTTTGCAACTGTCGAACCTTGAATTCGACGAGGATGGAGAACGCCAATGCCTGCAGTGCAGGAGACCATTGATCAGGTTCGCGGCTTGGACGTGGACCAGTATAAGTACGGCTTCGAAACAACGATCGAATCCGAGAAGGCCCCAAAGGGTCTTAATGAAGATATCATTCGCTTCATTTCCGCTAAAAAAGAAGAGCCGGAATGGATGCTTGAGTGGCGTCTGAAGGCCTATGAACGCTGGCTCACCATGGAAGAGCCATCATGGGCGCGCGTGGATTATCCAAAGATCGATTTCCAGGATGCGTATTATTACGCAGCCCCGAAGAATCAGACCGGCCCAAAATCGCTGGATGAAGTCGATCCGGAATTGCTCCGCACATATGAAAAGCTTGGTATTCCCCTGCGTGAGCAGGAAATCCTCGCTGGCGTGCGCAAGCAGGGCGATCCAAGCGAAATTGACGGCAATCCATCGGACAACGTCTATGCATCGGGCCGCGTGGCTGTTGATGCCGTGTTCGACAGTGTTTCCGTTGTGACGACTTTTAAGGCAGAGCTTGCCAAAGCGGGCGTGATCTTCTGCTCGATTTCGGAAGCCATTCGCGAGCATCCTGAACTGGTTCAGAAGTATCTCGCTTCGGTTGTTCCGGTTTCGGACAATTATTATGCGACGCTGAACTCGGCTGTCTTCACCGATGGTTCGTTCGTCTATGTACCAAAGGGCGTTCGCTGCCCGATGGAGCTTTCGACCTATTTCCGTATCAATGAAAAGAATACGGGCCAGTTCGAGCGCACGCTGATCATCGCGGAAGAAGGCGCTTACGTCTCCTATCTCGAAGGCTGCACCGCACCACAGCGCGACGAAAACCAGCTCCACGCAGCAGTCGTTGAACTGATCGCGCTCGATAATGCCGAGATCAAGTATTCGACCGTTCAGAACTGGTATCCGGGCGATAGTAGCGGCAAGGGCGGTATCTATAACTTCGTTACCAAGCGTGGCGATTGCCGTGGTGATAATTCCAAGATTTCGTGGACGCAGGTTGAAACCGGCTCCGCTGTAACGTGGAAATATCCTTCCTGCATTCTGCGCGGTGACAATTCGCGTGGCGAATTCTACTCGATTGCCGTTTCCAACGGCTATCAGCAGATCGACAGCGGCACCAAGATGATCCACCTCGGCAAAAACACGTCGAGCCGCATCATCTCCAAGGGTATTTCGGCAGGCAATTCCAACAATACCTATCGCGGTCAGGTTTCAGCCCATCGTAAGGCTGAAAATGCCCGCAACTTCACCCAGTGCGACTCGCTCCTGATCGGCAACGATTGCGGTGCGCATACCGTGCCATATATCGAGGCAAAGAACGCCACTGCACAGTTTGAGCACGAGGCAACCACCTCCAAGATTTCCGAAGACCAGCTGTTCTACGTTATGCAGCGCGGCATTCCGGAAGAGGAGGCTATCGCCCTCATCGTCAATGGTTTTGTGAAGGAAGTTATTCAGGAACTGCCAATGGAATTCGCCGTCGAGGCGCAGAAGCTCATTGGCATTTCGCTTGAAGGCAGCGTCGGTTAATCCGGCGCGCTTTACTGCCTTAAAACATCCGATTTTCTGGCCAGCCCTTTAACTGGCATAAGCAGCTCTTCGTGAGTCTGCGCTGAGAGACAAGGTTTATACCCATGCTTGAGATCAAGAACCTTCATGCAAAGATCGCTGACACGGATACAGAAATCATCCGTGGTCTGAACCTCACTGTGAACAAGGGCGAAGTTGCCGCCATCATGGGCCCGAACGGCTCGGGCAAGTCGACACTGTCCTACATTCTTGCAGGTCGCGATGATTATGAAGTGACCGAAGGCGACATTCTTTACAACGGCGAGTCGATCCTCGAGCTCGATCCGGCTGAACGCGCTGCCAAGGGCATCTTCCTTGCGTTCCAGTATCCGATGGAAATTCCAGGCGTTGCCACGATGGAGTTCCTGAAGGTTGCGATGAACAGCCAGCGCAAGGCGCGTGGCGAAGCGGAACTGAAGATTCCTGAATTCATCAAGCGCGTGAAGGAAGCCGCTGGCGGCCTTAACATCGACATGGACATGTTGAAGCGTCCACTCAATGTTGGCTTCTCGGGCGGCGAAAAGAAGCGTGCTGAAATTCTTCAGATGCAGCTTCTCGAACCAAGCCTTTGCGTTCTCGATGAAACCGACTCTGGCCTCGATATTGACGCGCTGAAGATCGTTTCGGATGGCGTGAATGCTCTTCGTTCGCCAGACCGCGCCGTGATCGTGATTACCCACTATCAGCGTCTGCTCGATTACATCGTGCCGGATAGCGTCCATGTTCTTTACAAGGGACAGGTCATCAAGTCGGGTGATAAGACCCTCGCAAACCACCTTGAAGAAAATGGCTATGCCGACATTATCGGCGAAGTAGCCTGAGGAGCGGATTATGAACATCCAGACCTCTAAACCAAGGACACCAGCTGAAAGCGCGCTGATCGACAGCTTCGCCACTCGTATGGGCGAACTGCCGGGCAGTGGCGATGTCGTCGTTGCACGCGACAACGCGCTGGAATCGCTGAAAGTGCACGGTCTTCCGTCGCGCCGCATTGAAAGCTGGCACTACACGGATTTCCGTACGCTGCTTAAAGGCGTTGCTGACTTCAATCCGACTGCTGGAACCAATGCGCTTCCTGCACTGCTCGCAGGCTCGTCCATCATTGCTGCAAGCAATGGTGCAGCACTTGACGCAAAGGCTCCGGAAGGTGTGACCCTGACTGCTGTGCGCGACGCACTTGCTGATGGCTCGCTCGTTCCGCAGCTTACCGTTAGGGGAACCGATGACACGATCGGCCAGATCAACGCTGCTTATGTAAGCGATGGCTGGGCGTTGTCGATTGCCGATGACGTTGAGCTTGAAGCACCGCTTGAGCTGCAGAACATCCAGAAGACCGGGCAGGGCCACACGCGCTTCCCAGTCGAAATCGGTTCGAACGTCAAGGCAACGATCATTGAGCGTCAGTCGGGCGGTGAAGGCGATGCTTTCTCGACCTCTGTAAGCCATGTGAGCGTTGGCGATGGCGCTGATGTCATCTGGGTTATTCTGCGTGATTTTGGTCAGGCAACGCAGCTTGCCCAGTTCAACGCAACGATTGGCGCAGGATCGAAGCTTACGCTTTACATCGTCAATGCTGGTGGCAAGCTGGTTCGCCAGGAAGTGCATCTGACTGTTGCAGGTGAAGATTCGGACTTCGAACTTCGTGGCCTCAATCTTCTGTCTGACGATTCCCACACCGACATCACCATGACAGTGGCGCATCTGGTCGAAAATACACGTTCGACCCAGATCATCCGCAACGTCGTCAAGGATCGTGCGCGTGGTGTATTCCAGGGGATGATCCGTGTCGCACAGATCGCCCAGAAGACCGACGCCCGCATGGCCTGCAACACGCTGCTGCTGTCTGACGATGGCGAGTTTGATGCGAAGCCGGAGCTGGAAATCTTTGCGGATGACGTGGCTTGCGGCCACGGTGCAACGGTCACTGAGCTGTCGAAAGACTATCTCTTCTATCTGATGGCACGCGGTGTTCCTGAAAACGAAGCCCGCGGCCTGCTGATCAAGGCTTTCATCGCCGAGATTATTGAAGAGCTGGAAAACGAAGCTCTCGTTGAAGCACTGGAAGAAGTGCTCTCGAACTGGCTTGCAGCCCACGCTTGAGTAAATAAGGCGGAGTAATAATTGCTCCGCCTTTTCTGCCTGAAGGGTAGAAGGAGCGATCATGGATCAGAAGAATCCAATTGTTGCGGCTTACGATGTCGAAGCGATCCGCAGAGACTTCCCCATCCTGTCACGACAGGTTCATGGCAAGCCGCTCGTTTATCTCGATAATGGCGCGTCTGCGCAAAAGCCGCAAAGCGTCATCGACGCTGTTACGCATGCCTATGCGAATGAATATGCCAATGTGCATCGCGGCCTGCATTTTCTTTCCAATGCCGCGACCGATGCTTACGAAAAGTCGCGCGAAACGGTTCGTCGCTTTCTGAATGCCGGTTCTGTAGACGAAATCGTCTTCACCAAGAATGCGACTGAAGCGATCAATACGGTCGCTTACGGTTATGGTATGCCCAATATCGGCGAGGGTGATGAAATCCTTCTGTCGATCATGGAGCATCACTCCAATATCGTTCCATGGCACTTCATCCGCGAGCGGCAGGGCGCAAAGCTTGTCTTTACACCGGTCGATGACGAAGGCGTGTTCCATATCGAGGAATTTGAAAAGCGTCTGACCGAGCGTACGAAGCTTGTTGCAATCACCCACATGTCCAACGCACTTGGCACAGTCACTCCGATCAAGAAGATCGTTGAACTTGCTCATGCGCGCGGCATTCCCGTGCTGGTCGATGGTAGCCAGGGCGCTGTCCACCTGCCGGTCGACGTGCAGGATCTCGGTTGTGACTGGTATGTCTTTACCGGCCATAAAGTCTATGGCCCGTCAGGTATCGGCGTTCTTTATGGTCGCGCTGAAATGCTCGAAAAGATGCGCCCGTTTCAGGGTGGTGGCGAAATGATCGAGGAAGTGACAGAAGAAAACGTCACTTACAATCACCCGCCGCATCGTTTCGAAGCTGGCACACCGCCGATCGTTCAAGCGATTGGCCTTGGCGCTGCGCTTGAATATATGGAAAAAATCGGCCGTCATGCGATCGCAGCCCACGAAGAAGACTTGCGTATTTATGCGCATGAACAACTGGGCAAGATCAATAGCTTGCGCATTTATGGCAATGCTCCGGACAAGGGGGCGATCATCTCGTTTGCGCTTGATGGAATTCACGCGCATGACGTGTCAATGGTCATTGACCGGGCAGGGGTTGCGGTGCGTGCCGGCACGCATTGCGCACAACCGCTCTTGAAACGCTTTGGTGTCACCTCTACATGCCGTGCATCTTTTGGGATGTATAACACCCGTGCTGAAGTGGACGCGCTGGCAGAAGCCTTGGAAAAGGCAAGGAAGTTTTTCGGATGACCGAGATCGAACAAAAAGTTCAGGAACAGACTGAAACCAAGACGGACGATGCAAGCGCATCGGCAGATGGAAAGTCTGTTTTCTCCGCCTCTGCTATTCCGCAGGAAGAGCTGCTTCGGCTGACCGATGATATCATCAGCGCGTTGAAGACTGTTTATGATCCTGAAATACCAGCGGATATTTACGAGCTCGGTCTGATTTACAAGATCGACATCGAAGATGATCGCACGGTCAAAATCGAAATGACGCTGACTGCCCCTGGTTGCCCTGTTGCTGGCGAAATGCCGGGCTGGGTCGAGAATGCCGTTGGTGCAGTTGAAGGTGTTTCGATGGTCGAAGTAACCATGACATTTGATCCGCCATGGTCTGCTGACCGCATGTCGGAAGAAGCGCAGGTCGCTGTCGGTTGGTACTAAGAACTAAGAAGCCCCGCAAAATGCGGGGCTTTTTATTTGGTCAGAAGCCTGTCGTGTTCGCGTAGTGCAGGGAATTCTTTCCGATACTTCCCTGTATGAGGCCAACTAGCCCGCCTAGCGCCGTGGCCGCCGATACGAGCCCTTGGCCGCCTCGGAAAGATATAGACAGTACGGCACCCATAAATTTGAGTGCACGGCCTACGATCTTCATTGGCAATTTTTTCAATGTCTTGTTCGGGTTTTCGCGATAACGAGCGCCGAACTCTGTGATGTTGTGGTCACGGTTGCGACGATAATGATAGCTCAGCGTCAGTCGAGACGACGGCACTGTTTCATAGACGATCGCATCGCAAGCCCAGCCGGTTCTTGCGCCAAGCGATTTTGCTTTCGCCCAGAGGTTCCAGTCTTCACCCCCGGTCAGCCCGAAATGGGAATCGAAACGCAGTCCGGTGTTGCGGAAGAAATCTAGTCGTCCCATCCAGCTGCCTGTGGCAACTTTGATGGAGTCACCGCGACCTGCAGCACATTTGCGGCGGCATCTTTTCTCAGCGTTATAACCACTGCGTTTAATACCCGACCAGACAAGCTTTTGAAGAATTGTCAGGTTCTCATCAAAAGGTTTTGGTCTTACCGGGGAGCCTATAATATCGAGCTCCAGTCGATCTCGTTCTGCGAGCAATGTCACAAGCCAGTTTGGCTCAACAAATTCATCGTCATCAACGTAGACTAGAAAGTCAAAACCCTGTTCGATTGCGTGATTCAACGCTCGATTTCGTGCCGAAGAAATGCCTAAAACACCTTCCACGATATAATCGATATGATCGCCTGGCATTTGCGCGCGAAACGTTTCGACGGTCTCATCAAGCGTCGGTAAAGAGTTATTCTCGACAATGAGAAATGAAACGTTGACGTTGTTAGGCTTCTGAATGGAAGCAAGTGATGAAAAAAGGTTGCAGAGCATTTTCGGTCTGCTGCGAGTTACGACGGAAACACAAATGCGCCGTTGACACATGATATATTAAACCAAAAAAGTTTATTTGCGATATTATGCAAGCTTAATATGTATTTGTTATGAATGCAATAGTTGTAAAAAAAGCAACGTTGCAACCGCAGGAAAGAGAAAGCAGTCTCTTATTCTTGCAGCTATTTGAATTTGTAAGGGAAAAAAACGAGCACATGATAAATGCGCTAGTGGTGCCCCCAGAGAGACTCGAACTCCCGACCCCCTGATTACAAATCAGGTGCTCTACCAACTGAGCTATAAGGGCAGCACAGGCGTGGAATTAGCATAATTTTCAGCCGTGTAAAGCGAAAATTCACATTCAGCGGGTGATGGTAAGCAGGTTTTGCATATGATAGCCATCATGTCTGTGGAAAATGCACGCTTTGGCTCGCTGGAACGGATAAAAATGAACGATACATCCTTGGCGCTTCACTTCGTTTCTTCAGGGACAGAAGAATCACTCGCAGCTCAGAAAGAGCTGGTGAAGCGTTATGGTCATGTTGCTGCAGAAGACGCCGACACAGTTGTCGCGCTGGGTGGCGATGGTACAATGCTGCAGGCCTTGCGGGATTTCATGAACAGCGGCATTCCCGTTTACGGTATGAACCGTGGTTCAGTGGGCTTTCTGATGAACGAGTTCAGCGTCGAAGATTTGCCTGCGCGCATTCATGCAGCGCAGAAAGAAACAATTCGCCCTCTGGAAATGATTGCGGAAACGGAATCTGCTCCGCCATTCAAGGCTTTGGCAATAAATGAGGTTTCGCTTTTCAGGCAGTCCTATCAGGCCGCCAAGGTGCGGATCACCATTGATGGTAAGGTTCGGCTGGAGGAGCTCGTTTGTGACGGTGTGATGGTCGCGACGCCTGCAGGGTCTACCGCCTATAATCTTTCGGCGCAGGGGCCAATCCTTCCGCTGGAAGCGCCACTTCTAGCTTTGACACCCGTAAGCCCTTTTCGACCAAGGCGATGGGGTGGGGCACTTTTGCCAAAGCATGTAACCCTGCGCATGGACTTGCTTGAAACTGAAAAGCGACCAGTGAATGCAGTTGCTGACAATAACGAAGTTAAATCCGTGAAGGCAGTTACTGTGCGTGAAGACCCGGATAGTCGGGTTGCTATCTTGTTTGATCAAAATCATTCATGGGATGAGCGCATTCTGACAGAACAGTTTAGACATTAGTTGGCTATGAATTTAGTAGTTTCACGCTTTAGTGTTCGGTGAAACATAATAAAATACAAATAAATAAGCATTTTTATATTCTCTCCGGGTATTTTAGTTGACTTTTGCACGTTCTGGACGTAGGCGATGCTGCAAGAAAACGCGTATAGCGTTGCAGATGCCTTTTCTGCCTTGGTTCCTGCGCCGGATGACGCGGCTGCAATGACAGGATGGGTGGAACTCACTTCCAAACAGAGAGCTGCGCCTCCATTGACAACATTTGCCGAACTCGGTCTTTCCCCGAAAGTGCTCGCTGCTGTTGAAGCTGCGGGATACACCGCGCCTACGCCTATCCAAGCGGGAGCAATTCCTCCAGCGCTTGAGCGTAAGGATGTGCTTGGTATTGCACAGACGGGCACCGGAAAGACTGCATCTTTCGTTCTGCCTATGCTCACGCTTTTGGAAAAAGGCCGTGCTCGCGCTCGTATGCCTCGCACACTCATTCTCGAACCAACGCGCGAACTCGCAGCGCAGGTCGAAGAAAACTTTGTGAAATATGGCATTAATCAACGTTTGAATGTTGCTCTGCTCATCGGCGGTGTTTCGTTTGACGAGCAGGAACGCAAGCTTGAACGCGGCGCAGATGTGCTGATCGCCACGCCTGGTCGTCTTCTCGACCATTTTGAGCGCGGCAAACTGCTCCTGACTGGTGTTGAAATTCTCGTCATCGACGAAGCTGACCGTATGCTCGACATGGGTTTCATTCCCGACATCGAGCGTATCTGCAAGCTGATCCCGTTTACCCGTCAGACGCTGTTTTTCTCGGCAACCATGCCGCCAGAAATTACCAAGTTGACCGAACAGTTCCTGCATTCGCCAACGCGTATCGAAGTTGCCAAGGCTTCTTCAACCGCAAAGACTGTGACGCAGCGTCTGGTCAAGTCGGGTAAGAAGGACTGGGACAAGCGCGCAGCTCTGCGTGATCTGATCCGCAGCGAACAAGATTCGCTCAAGAACGCGATCATCTTCTGTAATCGTAAGAAAGATGTGTCCGAGCTGTTCCGTTCGCTTGTTCGTCATGAGTTCAATGCAGGCGCTTTGCATGGTGATATGGATCAGCGCGCACGCATGACGATGTTGGCAAACTTCAAGGAAGGCAAGTTGCAGTTGCTGGTTGCCTCTGATGTTGCTGCACGCGGCCTTGATATCCCTGATGTGAGCCACGTCTTCAATTACGATATTCCGATTCATTCGGAGGACTATGTCCATCGTATTGGTCGTACTGGTCGTGCCGGTCGTTCAGGCAAAGCATTTACGCTGGTAACCACTGCGGACACGAAGTATCTGACCGCAATCGAATCCATGATTGGTGAAAAGATCGAATGGGTGGACGGTGATCTTTCTACATTGCCAGCGGCTGACGAATCTGAAGATACGTCACGCAAGGGCAAGAATGCCCGAGGTAAAGGCAAAGATGCCAAGGGTAAGTCGAAAGACAAACAGAAGGTCGAGGCACCTGTGATCGTTCAGGCCGATGAACCGCAACCAGTTATCAATGAAATAAAAGATCGCCGCGATGCAATCCGTCATTCAAATGACGACCGTCGCGGCAAGCCGCAGCACGATAATCATAAGCGTCGCCGTGATCGCGATGATGATGATGGTCCAGTGCCGATTGGCTTCGGTAACGACATTCCAGCATTCATGCTGATCCCGACAGGGATACTGGCGTAAGGCTTAGAAGAAACAAAAAGCCGCTCTTTCAGTGAGCGGCTTTTATTTTTTGGCTTCTGATCTGAGGCTGGCTGCAAATGCAAGTCGCGCCCATTCGGTCATGATTTCTGGATCATCATAAGCTTCGTCCGGCACACTCCAATAGGGCATTGCAATGGTTTTTCCGTTCTTGCGGCCGTCGTAAGTCCACTGTGTTGATCCCGCAGCGATGAAAGCCGGTGCGCTTTCCTGATCTGCCTTTAAAAGCAACTCATCCTGAACAACAAGCGCTACGATCAAACCCTGATGGTAGATACCTTTGCCGCCAAACATGCGGCGGATGCTAATCGTCCCTAAGCCTTCAAAAAGGTCTCGTAGAGATTGATCATCCATGGAATGGGTAATCCTGAACGGTTAAGCAGCGCCCTGCATCTGGCGAAGGCTTTCTGGTGACGCTGCTGTGAGCTCAACAGACTCACCGCAACCGCAAGCCGATGTCTGGTTTGGATTGTTGAAAACAAAGCCAGTGCGCAACGTGGTCACTTCGAAATCCATTTGAGTGCCAAGCAGGAATAACACGGCTTCTGGAGCGATATAGACCTTAGCTCCGTTCTTTTCGACGGAATCATCACCGGCCTTTGGCTCAGTGACGAGATCAATCGTATATTCCATGCCAGCGCAGCCGCCTTTTTTTACGCCTACGCGGATACCGAGGGCACCGTCACGGGAAGCCATGATTTCATTAACGCGCGCTGCGGCTGCATCGGTAAGCGTCAAGACTGAGAAACGGCCCATGTTCATCTCTTCCGGTGTTATGCTGGTTTGTGACTGAAGAATCATCCAGTCTGTTCGCAACGTTGCGCTTTTCTGCGCGATTGCCACGTTTTTACTATAGTTAGTGTTGTAACATCATTACTGCAAGACACCAAATCAGTCGTTGTCCTGGCTGGCAAACACATCTTGGTGTGCTGCAACCAAAGAATTGCTGGAAGAGGAGACGCGTATGTTGATTGAACGCATGAAGCCTTTGATGCTTGCCGGGATTGCTGGCGTTTTCAGCACGATGATTTTGGTCTCTGGCACGCAAGCGCAGGAAGCGCCTAAGAAAGCAGCTTCTGAGCAGGAACAGACCAAGCCGGTCGAAGAGACAAAACCGTCTGAGCAGACGCAGGACGCGTCTGATGGCATTACGGTGCCTGATTATCGCGATGATAGGTCCACGCCGCAGGCGCTAATGGAATCCTATTATAATGCGATCAACCGCAAGGAATATGCTCGCGCTTATAGCTATTACTCGGAAGAAGGACGTGAACCGGACTTTAAGGTCTTCGTTAAAGGTTATGAAAAAACCAAGAGCGTGAAGGTTGCAGTTCGTAAGACTGATCCAGATCCGGGGGCAGGGCAGATTTACTGGAGTCTTCCGATTGCAATCGAATCCGAAAGCGATGATGGCAAGAAGGAAGTTTATACCGGCTGCTATACAATTCGCCTTACCAATCCCGGTATGCAGGAAGAGCCACCATATAAGCCTATGCAGATTATGACCGGTTCGCTCACCAAGTCGCCGCTTGAAATTGAGAAAAGCGTTCCGGAAAGCTGCGAAGCGCCATAATGAAAGATGTTGCTTGACCTTACCACGATGGGAAGCTGCATTGTGGGTATAGTGAAAGCAAGGAGTGATTTAAATGGTTACGTTTTCAATTCCCAAGATGAAATGTGGCGGTTGTGCTGAGAGCGTTACAAATGCACTGCACAAGATCGATGGAGCATCCACGGTGGATATTGATCTCGATAAGAAAGAGGTCAAATTCGTAAGCAATGCTTCAAATGACGATGCACTCAACGCACTTGCTGCAGCGGGCTATCCAGCAACGATCACGCAATAATGTGATCAACCTCACAAGCGTTTTGATAATGCATGACTTGTAAGACGCTTATCCAAAGCCTAAGTGCCGGACGCAGATGCGCCCGGCATTTTTGTTTTGATAGAATGATATACGGTGCGGAGAGGCGACCAAGTGCTGCAGCTAGGCCTGCAAAACTTGTGTTTGATTGACTGGAAGGCCGATTTTTGCCACATCAGCGGCAAATCTCGTTTATGGTGCCCCGTAACGACAGCGAACTGAGATGATAGCATTGGATGCGTTATCCAGGCTCTGTTCATAAAGGGTGCCAGAAGGCATAATCATCGCGTTATCGCGATATAGAAGGATGTAGGGCATGGCTATGGCAGCCGATTTCCAGGATCTTCGCACGAAGATGGTCGATAACCAGATCCGTACCACGGATGTAACGGACCTTCGGGTCATCGACGCTTTTCTGACCGTTCCGCGCGAAGTTTTTGTTCCGGCAAACCGTCAGGTGCTTGCCTATATCGACGAAGACCAGCTTCTCGAAGGCGAGGGCACTGCGCCACGCTATCTGATGGAGCCGTCACCTTTTGCAAAGCTTATTCAGCTCGCAAAGGTAAATAAGAACGACGTCGTTCTCGATATCGGCTGTGGCACTGGTTACTCTTCGGCCATCCTTTCTGAGCTGGCAGGTTCGGTTATTGGTCTTGAAAGTGATTCCTCTTTGTCAGCTATTGCAGCGGCTCGTTTGCAGGAATTGGGCCATGACAATGTTGTGATCGTTTCAGGCGATTTGAAAGCAGGCTACCCTTCTGAAGCGCCTTACGATGTGATTTTCATCGAGGGTGCAGTTGATTTTGTACCGGAAGTACTTTTCAATCAGCTAAAGGAAGGTGGTCGTTTGATCGCCGTCGAAGGCCGTGGAAACGCCGGAGTTGCAAGGATTTACGTGAAAGAAAACGGCGTGGCTTCTGGTCGTAGCGTTTTCAACACTGCAGTTCGTCCGCTTCCAGGTTTTGAGCGTGTTGAGCAGTTCGAGTTCTAATCCAGAGCATGGGGCAATTCTGCAACGATGCGGAAATTGTTTGTGAAAGCACTGGCGGGAAAGATGGAAATAGCGGAATTTACACGTTATTAAGTCTTCCCGAACCGATCGGTTCGATTATAGATTCGTTTGTTCTTATATGAGGTATACGGTGTTCAAAGCGTGCAAAGGACTTATGGCGGCGGCAATACTCCTGTCGGGCACCGTTTTATCGGGCCAGGCCGCTTTGTCAGAGACGCTGAACGGCGCTCTCATGAAGGCGTATAAGAACAATGCTACCCTGAACTCATCGCGGGCAGGTGTGCGTATTCAGGACGAAAATGTTGCGATTGCAAAATCCGGCTATCGTCCACAGATCACCGGTAGCTATAACGTAGCTCGTGGCAAGTCGCCTACCTCTGATTATAGAACGACCGGCACTTACGGCATTGAGCTTAACCAGATGTTGTTCGATGGTTTTCAGACCAAGAACAACGTTGCTTCAGCAGAAACCACAGTTTTTGCTCAGCGCGAGAATCTCCGAAATGACGAACAGAACACGCTCCTAGAGGCCGTTCAGGCCTATATGAACGTGTATCAGCTTCGCCAGATTGCGGCTTTGCGCGAGAAAAATCTGGCCGCTATGAATGAGCAGGTACGCGCCTCGCGTGCTCGCCTTGACGTAGGTGAAGGCACTCGTACCGATGTTGCTCAGTCAGAATCGCAGCGTTCTACTGCAATCGCGCAACTCAACTCTGCTCGTGCAGACGTTAAGTCTGCCGAAGCGACCTATGTTCAGGTTATCGGCTCACAGCCAGATCGCCTTTCTACGGCACCAGCTGCAAAAAATCTGCCACGTTCACCAGACCAAGCCTACGCGAATGCAGTGACCGTGCATCCTGGTATTCTTGCCACTCAATATGCAGTTAATGCGCAGGGCTTTAACGTCAAGGCCAAGGAAGGCGCTTTGCTGCCGACTGTCGGTCTGACGGCAAGTGCCAGCCACCTCGACACCTATGCCGGTACGAGTGTCGGCGACGGTAACTCAGCTTCGGTTGGCGTTGGTGTAAGCATTCCAATCTATACCGGTGGCCGCACTTCTGCACAGGTACGCCAGGCTAAGGAACAGCTCGGTCAGGCACGTATCGAAGTCGATATCGTTCAGGATAAAGTTCGTCAGGCAATCAGCTCTGCTTGGTCGCAGCTTGAAGCAGCTCGTGCATCCGTGAAAGCGAACCGCGATGGCATCGCTGCAGCTCAGCTTGCTCTTGATGGTGTGATTGAAGAACGTAAAGTTGGCCAGCGCACGACGCTAGACGTATTGAATGCTCAGAATGATCTCGTCAGCGTACAGATCGCACTCGTTCAGGCTGAACACGACTCGATTGTTGCAAGCTATGCGCTTCTGAATGCCAGTGGACGTATGACGGCACAGGACATGCAGTTGCAGGTCGCTCAGTACAAGCCTGAAGAACATTACAATGCAGTCAAGGACAAATGGTTCGGTTTGCGTACACCAGATGGTCGCTGAGCCCTATCATAAGCATTAATAAAAACGGCGCCCTCATCGGCGCCGTTTTTGTATGATTCGTCTTTCGGTTCGTAAATCTTAATAAAATGATAAAGCTGTGGGTTCGGATCACACATACCTGTGCAGGGATTCTCAAATCGCTGCATGTCCGATACCCTTAATCCATTGATTCTCTGCCTGTGTGAGTAATTGGCAAAAAGGGAAAGACGGACAGCTATGGCACAAACATCCAGCGCAGCACGCGAACCGTCGATGGAAGAAATCTTGGCTTCCATTCGCCGGATTATCGAAGATAGCGATGTTACGCGTCATCCGGCGCCTGCCGCATCCGCATTTCCTTCTCGTGGTGAGGTCGCCAAATTCCGCCGACCTGCAACGATAGAAGAGCAACAGCCTGAAGCAGTGGAGAAGCCGGTGGCAAAAGCCCCGATTTTCTCTGAGGAACCAATCCTGCGCGGCCCGATTGTCGAACCTGCAAAAGAGGTTGCTGTTGCTGACGAAACTGTCGATGCCGACGAAGAAGAGGCTGACTTCATTCCTGACGCGCAAAACGATGACAATCGTAGCGGAATCGTCGAAACTACTGGCGAGATAGACAATACCGTGTCGGCTGAAGCTCAAGTTGACGATAAGATCAGTGCGTCATGGACCGAAGACGTGTCAGAACCAGAGGCTGAAGTGGCTCCGGTTGCTGAGGCGCAGCCTGCTGACTTGAAAGCGCAGGGCGCAGCACATATTTTGTCGGAAGGCACAGGACGTAAAGTAGCTGCAGCATTTCAGGATTTGAACCACGCTGTTCATTCCGAACCGCGCCGTTCCTTTGATGAAATCGCATCAGATCTTTTGCGTCCAATGCTACAGAATTGGCTCGATACCAATCTGCCTCCGCTTGTCGAGCGACTTGTTCGCGAAGAAATCGAACGTGTGGTGAGAGGCGAACGCTAACCGTCGCACGTCAGATTGGACTCTTTGACCCGTCTGTCATGCAGGCGGGTTTTCACTTTTAGGGTGATTTGTCGGCTGTTAGTTGCTATTCACCCGTCAATCAATTCATTCCGCATAAAGACCGGACGTTTCCATGCTTGAGAAGACTTATGACGCCGCGGCCGTAGAGCCGAAAATCGCTGAACGCTGGGAAGAAGCTGGCGCATTCAAGGCGGGTGCAGGTTCAAAGCCTGGCGCCGATCCATTTGCTGTGGTTATTCCTCCGCCGAATGTGACGGGGTCGCTTCACATGGGCCACGCGCTCAACAATACGATTCAGGACATCATGGTCCGCTTTGAACGTATGCGCGGCAAGAACGTTCTTTGGCAGCCAGGTATGGACCATGCGGGTATTGCCACGCAGATGGTTGTTGAGCGCCAGCTCGCTGAGCGTCAGGAACCAAACCGCCATGCCATGGGCCGCGAAAAATTCATTGAACGCATCTGGCAGTGGAAGTCGGAATCCGGAGGCTTGATTTCCAATCAGCTTCGTCGCCTCGGCGCATCATGCGATTGGTCGCGTGAACGTTTTACGATGGACGAGGGGCTGTCACGCGCTGTTCTTGAAGTGTTTGTCTCTCTTTACAAGCAGGGACTGATTTATCGCGACAAGCGCTTGGTCAACTGGGATCCGAAGTTGCTTACCGCAATTTCCGATATTGAAGTCGAATCCCGCGAGATCAAAGGCCATCTGTGGCATTTGCGTTATCCGCTGGAAAACATTCCTTTCGATCCAGAAAACCCCCATACATTCATTGTTGTCGCCACCACGCGGCCTGAAACAATGCTTGGTGATACGGGTGTTGCTGTTAATCCGAAGGATGAGCGTTATCACGCTTCAATTGGCAACAATATCGTACTGCCACTCGTTGGCCGTCGTATTCCGATTGTTGCGGATGATTATGCTGACCCGGAAGCAGGTTCCGGTGCGGTTAAAATCACGCCTGCTCATGACTTCAACGACTTTGAAGTAGGCAAGCGTAATGATCTGCGCGTCATCAATATTCTCACGCCTTCTGCTGCGGTCACTCTCAAGGGCAACGTTGATTTCCTTGAAGGTCTGGAAGTAACGCCTGAACTCAATGCGCTTATCAACGAGTTTGAAGGACTAGACCGTTTTGCTGCGCGCAAACGTCTTGTCGAAACGCTTGAAGAGCGGGGTTATCTCGAAAAGATCGAGGATCACACGCATGCGGTTCCGCATGGTGATCGCGGTGGCGTACCGATTGAGCCTTACCTGACCGACCAGTGGTATGTGAATGCGGCTGAACTTGCAAAGCCAGCTATGGCTGCGGTTCGTGATGGGCGCACGCAGATTGTGCCGAAGAACTGGGAAAAGACCTACTTTGACTGGATGGAAAACATTCAGCCATGGTGTGTTTCGCGTCAGCTCTGGTGGGGCCATCAGATCCCGGCATGGTATGGACCAGATGGAAAGTGGTTCGTCGAGAAGAGTGAAGAGGAAGCCAAAGCTGCGGCTCTCGCACATTACGGCGAAGACGTTGCTCTGGAACGCGATACGGACGTTCTGGATACCTGGTTCTCATCAGGTCTCTGGCCGTTCTCCACACTCGGCTGGCCTGACAAGACACCTGAACTCGCGGCCTATTATCCAACCAGCGTTCTGGTAACTGGTTTCGATATTCTGTTCTTCTGGGTTGCCCGCATGATGATGATGGGCATGCACTTCATGGAGGAGATTCCGTTCCACACGGTTTATCTCCACGCACTCGTGCGCGATAAGCACGGCGCAAAGATGTCGAAGTCCAAGGGCAATGTTATCGATCCGCTTGAGCTGATGGATGAGTATGGCGCAGATGCTCTGCGCTTCACACTTGCGATCATGGCGGCTCAGGGACGCGACGTGAAGCTCGATCCAGCGCGTATTGCTGGCTATCGTAACTTCGGCACCAAGCTCTGGAATGCAACACGTTTCGCACAGATGAATGGTGTTAAGCTCGACCCGAACTTCAAGCCTGATGATGCGAAACTCGCTGTTAATCGCTGGATTCTGACTGAGCTTACGAAAGCAACAAGTGCAGTTACTGAAGGCATTGCGAACTATCGTTTCAACGAAGCAGCCAGCGCTGCCTACCGTTTTGTCTGGAACCAGTTCTGCGATTGGTATCTGGAACTGCTCAAGCCGATCTTTATGGGCGATGATAAGGCTGCCAAGGCAGAAGCACAGGCAACGGCTGCTTACTGTCTGGATGAGATCTATAAAATCCTGCATCCATTCATGCCGTTCATGACCGAAGAGCTTTGGACGTTGACCGCAGGCGAAGATGCAAAGCGCGATACAGTTCTTGCTTTGGCAGAATGGCCAGAACTGTCGTTTGAGGATGAAGAGTCCGCCGCAGATATCAACTGGCTGGTTGATCTTGTCATGGGCATTCGTTCTGTTCGTGCGGAGATGAATGTTCCGGCAGGTGCTGTTGCACCGATTGTTGTTCTCGAAGCGAATGAAACAACCATTGATCGTTTCGCGCGTCATGATGCTGCTATCAAGCGTCTTGCGCGTGTGGAATCGGTTTCCTTTGCTAATGAAGCACCAAAAGGCTCTGCTCAGCTGGTGCATGGCGAAGCCACGATTTGCCTTCCTTTGGGCAGTCTGATTGATCTGAAAGCTGAAGCCGCTCGCATGGCGAAGGAAGCAGGTAAGATCGCGGCCGAAATGGAAAAAATCGAGAAGAAGCTCTCAAACGAAAAGTTCGTGGAGAACGCCAAGGAAGAAGTTGTTCAGGCAGAACGCGAGCGGCTCGCTGAACTCAAAGATGCGGCTGCACGCGTTGCAACCGCCGAAGCACGTATCCGTGAAGCAGGCTGATTTCGGCAGTTAGCAACAGCTTTACCTCGAATCACAAGCCCGGCAATTTCACATTGCCGGGCTTTTCTGTGTCGGTGGGTCACAATTAGCTTGTTTCAAGGCGCTCTAAAGTTCATCGAACCGCCGTTTCGATTGTTTTTCCGCGCTGTTGCGCTTTAGCAACAAGGCGTGATTTGGGCCGAAAAGTGGCTAGAATTGGCGTTTTAAAGCAGGTTAGAACCAAGAAATTTAGAAGAATTCGCAATTAGCATGCTAATTTTGTGCTTTTCGCTAAAACACATCTTCGCTACTCGCTGTTCTCCCAATTTATCTATCTTGCGGGCTGAATCCTTCCTGATTTACGTTTGCGTCAAAGTAAATTGCTGAAGTTCATTGCATTCTGTTTGGGAGGACACTTTATGAAACTGCAGCGCATGAAAGCTGTCGGAATCGCAGCCGGTCTGTTGGGGAGTGCCGTAAGTGCACATGCAGGCGGTTTGGAACGTAGCTCGCAGGATTTTGATATCCTGTTTGAGCAGGGAACCGTGATCGACACGACGGGGACTTTCGTTTCGCCACAGCGTAAGCTGAAGAACATTCGTGGTCCAATTGGCGACAGAACCGGCAACATCAACCCGTTGAGCGGTCGTCCTTATTCCTCTGACGTCGATGAGGCCAAGAGCTATTGGGTTCCGAAGTTTTCGGCAAAGGTTGATCTTACTGACGATCTCGCTTGTGCGGCCCAGTACCGTCAGCCTTGGGGTATTCATACGGATGTAGGTACAGACAACCTTCGTATGTTTACGGCTATCGAGCAGAAGATTTCCTCCAACGATTACGGCCTGAACTGTTCTTATCGGTTCAATGCGGGGGAAAAGGGTTACTTCCGCCTTCTCGGTGGCGTTAGCTATCAGGAGCTGAAGGGTGAGCAGACCCGTATGATCCCTCCGGGTTCAGCTTTCGGTGGTACGTTCCGTGTCGCTTCGCTTGATGTTGAAGATAAAGCTTTTGGCTGGCGTATCGGTGCTGCCTACGAACTTCCTGAATACGCAATTCGTGCAAGCGTCGTGTATCAGTCTGAAGTCAAGTACAATCTGGAAGGCACTATTGATAACCTGGCTCTGAGCCCGCTCACTGGGCGCTCGCTTCCAATCGCTGTCGCAGGTGATGTTGCTACGCCGCAGTCTGTAGAGTTCAAGTTCCAGACGGGTATTGCTCCTGACTGGCTCGCATTCGGTTCGGTCAAGTGGACCGATTGGTCGAGTGTTGAAACTGTTGCGTTCGACTCTTCTGCCAATCTTCAGCTGGCGCCTGGTGTAATTGTTCCTAAGGGAACGAACATCACAAACCTGAACCTCTACTATCAGGATGGCTGGACTGTCAGTGGCGGTGTTGGTCACAAGTTCAACGAACAGTGGTCTGCTGCTGCAACCGTTACCTGGGATCGCGGAACGACAACCGGTTTGACATCGCAGACCGACCTCTGGCTCTTTGGTCTGGGCACAAACTACAAGGCAACGGAAAACTTTGAAATCCGTCTCGCTGGCGCTGCTGGCTGGCTCACGTCGGGCGAAATGGACGATACCATCGTGAACGGTAAGCCAAACGCTACCGGCTCGAAGGGTGAGTTTGGTAATGATTTCGTCGGCGGTCTGTCGCTGACGGCCAAAGTTAAGTTCTGATCGTCTGAACACCACAATGAAAAGCCCGGCTTCGAGCCGGGCTTTTTTGTTTCAAGCTTAGTATCTTATTGCTCAAGTCGAGCGAGCAGAGAGGAGGTATCCCAGCGACCGCCGCCGATCTTCTGCACTTCCTTATAGAACTGATCAACAAGGGCTGTTACCGGAAGAAGCGCGCCGTTGCGGTTGGCTTCCTCAAGGCAAATCCCAAGATCCTTGCGCATCCAGTCAACGGCGAATCCAAACTCATATTTGCCTTGGTTCATCGTGTTATGACGATTTTCCATCTGCCAGGAGCCTGCAGCTCCTTTGGAAATAACGGCAACCAGTTTCTCGATATCGAGACCAGCTTTTTTGCCAAAGTGAATACCTTCCGCCAGTCCTTGCACCAGACCTGCGATGCAAATCTGATTGACCATCTTGGCAAGTTGTCCAGAGCCAACAGGCCCCATAAGCCCGACCGAGCGCGCATAGGATTCAATGATCGGCTTTGCTTTTTCAAAGACCGCCTCTGATGCGCCGACCATAACCGTAAGGACGCCGTTTTCAGCTCCAGCTTGACCGCCGGAAACTGGCGCATCTATGAAGTGAAAACCGCGCTTTTGCGCTTCCGCGTCAAGCTCGCGTGCAACTTCGGCTGAAGCTGTCGTGTTATCGATGAACACGGCATTCTTTTTCATTGTTGCAAAGGCGCCGTTCGGCCCGGTTGTCACTTCACGCAGATCGTCGTCGTTGCCCACGCAGCTGAAAACAAAATCTGCATCACGAGCTGCTTCCGCCGGGGTGGCCGCATGATTTCCACCAAACTGTTCTGCCCACTTGGAAGCTTTTGCACTTGTTCGATTATAAACGGTAACGTCGTAGCCGCCCTTGGTTTTCAGGTGACCAGCCATTGGATAGCCCATCACGCCGAGGCCGAGGAAGGCCACTTTAATTGCTGTCATTGTCAGATACCTCCGGAGGGAATGCGTAGAAACATCGATTAGGTGAGGGGTGTCATCACTGCCTTGCGATAGGCTGCACGCTGCGTAAGACGCTGATACCAGCCTTCAAGGCGCGGCATTGAGGGGCGTGTGATGGGTAATTCGAACCAAGCATAGGCATAGCAACCAAGTGGAATATCACCTATGCCGAAATTATCGCCGGAAAACCACGGTTGTACGGCAAGTGCTTCTTCCGCAATTTGGAGCGATCGAGTCATGCCTTCAATGCCGCGCTGCAAAATCGCTGGATCGCGCTTGTCTTCAGGTAAACGGATCAGATGCATCATCACATCTCGGAAATCGCCAAACAGGGTGGTCGACGACCAATCCATCCACTTTTCAGCTTGGGCGCGCTTGGCAGGATTTTCGATCCATAAGCTGCCATTGGCGCGGCTAGCTGCAAGATAGCGTACAATGACGTTGGATTCCCAAAGTGTTGTGTCACCATCCTGTAGAAGTGGAATGAGGCCGTTGGGGTTTAGCGCAAGAAAGTCGGCATCCTGTAAGCCGCCAAATGGACCGCCAATGTTGACCTGTTCATATTCAAGGCCAAGCTCTTCAGCCGCCCAAAGCGCTTTTCTTACATTGGTGGAATTAATTCGACCCCAGATTTTCAGCATGATGTAGCCTATCGCATTGCTATGAAAACGCGCGGGCAGCGCATTTGAATAAGTATGCATTTAAAGCAGATCGCCCCCGGTAGCTGCAAGGCTAACGGGGGCGATAAATTTTCTTTTGTTTCGATGATTAGCGGACCAAATGTCTTGTCAGTCGCCGTTCAATGAAATCCCATATATGTCGCAAACACTCGACGATCAGCAGATAAATAACTGCCGCCCAGAGGTAGGTCTGGAAGTCGAATGTGCGCGAATAAGCACGGCGCGTTTCACCCATCAGATCGAGGATCGTGATGATCGAGACAATCGCAGAACCTTTAATCATCAGAATGATTTCATTGCCGTAAGGACGCAGAGCCACGATCAGTGCCTGAGGCAGAATGACCTTCCAGAATGTTACGCGTTTGGAAATACCAAGCGCTGCTGCACCTTCCCATTGCCCGAGAGCCACACTCTGAATCGCACCGCGAAGAATTTCGGCCTGATAGGCAGCTGTATTGAGCGAGAATGCGAGGATAGCGCAATTCCAAGCGTCCCGGAAAAACACCCAGAGACCAATGCTTTCAAGAAACGGACGGAACGTACCGAAGCCGTAATAGATCAAGAATGTCTGCGCGAGCAGTGGCGTGCCGCGGAAGAAGTAGACATAGCCAAACGCAATGCCACGCAACCAGCGATTATTGGACATACGCGCTGCGGTAATTGGCAGGGAAAGCAGCGCACCGATGACGATAGACACTGCAACCAGTTGCAGCGTCGTCAGCAGACCCGACCAATAACGCGGCGCATAGGTTTCAAAAAGATCGATGCGCCACGTATTATAAAGATAAATGGCAAGTCCTGCGAAAAGCAGAGCCCAGAAGGCTACGATGAGGTGGCCAGCGATGCGGATGCCTGTCCAGCTTTTAACGACTGGCGGCGGTGCGAGAACTTCTGCTGCGCCTCGTGATGTGATCTCACTCATGATCATGCACCCCGCGACGCATTGTTGCCGGCATCAGCCCAACGAGCGATGCGGTTGATGAAGTAGGACGAAATGATCGCAAGGCCGAGATAGAGAAGACAAGCCACGCCGAAGAACAGGAATGGCTCTTTCGTAACGCGTGCTGCAATCGAAGTCTGGCGCAAGATGTCTGACAAAGTGATCACGGATACCAGAGACGTATCCTTCAGCAGAACGAGCCAGAGATTGGCGAGACCCGGAAGGGCGATACGGATCAGCTGTGGAAGCACGACTTTGCGCATGGTCTGCCAATGGGAAAGACCGACAGCATAGCCGCCCTCATATTGACCGCGCGGGATCGCACGAAATGCGGACAGGAAGACTTCACTCGAATAGGATGAAAACACGAAACCAAGCGCCACCATACCGGCGGCAAAAGCATTGATTTCAACATTTGCATCAACGCCAAACAGACTAAGTAGGCGCTGCAAGCCCAAAGATGCACCAAAATAAACCAGGAAGAGCGTCAGAAGCTCAGGCAGTCCGCGGAAAATGGTGGTGTAGATATTGCTGGCGAGTCGGATGGATGGTTCTTGTGATTGTTTGCCCAAGGCAACAAGAAATCCGAGCGCGAGGCCGACTGGCAGAGTTGCTATTGCCAAAGATATCGTGACCAGAAGGCCCCAGGCAATACTCATCCCCCAACCGTCGGGACCGAAACTTAACAAGGTGGCGTAGTGTTCCATGCGCCTAATCTCTTCCTAGGGCTTCTCAGGTCTGCGAGTAGCAAAGCCCGATAACTTTTGAAGTTTCTCTTTATAGCCCAAATAGTTACGCCGGCTTACTTGGGAGTAAACCGGCGTTTTGATGTTAAAATATCTTAGTTTTCTGCACCGTAAGCGTCGAAATCAAAGTACTTGTCGTTGACTTCCTTGTACTTACCGTTTGCGCGGATCGCTTTGATTGCTTCGTTGAACTTTTCAATCAGCTCAGGGCGACCCTTTTTGAAGGCAACGCCAGCACCAGGACCGTGAATCTCGATCACTGGAGGGAAGGTGCCAACCATCTTACAGCAAGCGCCATCTGGCGTCTTCAGCCATTCAGCCAAAGTCACGCTATCATCGTTGACGGCATCGAGGCGACCGTTCGCGAGATCAAGACGATATTCTTCGGCTGTCGGATAAGCCTTGATGGTGCTGTCGGTGAAGGTCTTTTCCGAATAGTTTGCGTGCGTGGTCGAAACCTGAACACCAATCGTCTTGCCAGCGAGATCTTCCTTGGTCACGCCCTTGATGTCCGTGTCCTTAGGTGCGGCGATACCTGGAGGTGTGTTGTAATACTTGTTCGAGAAGTCGACCTGCTTCTTGCGCTCATCCGTAATGGACATGGATGCGATGAAGGCATCGAATTTGCCGGACTGAAGGGCTGGAATAGCGCCGTCCCACTCCTGGGTGACGAACTCGCATTCAGCCTTCATTTCTTCGCAGAGCGCTCTGGCGATATCGACGTCGAAGCCCGACAGCGTGCCATCTGGCTTGATAAAGTTAAACGGAGGATACGCACCTTCCGTGCCGATCTTGAGCTTCAGTGGTTCCTGAGCGGTCGCAGTGCCTGCGGTCATGGAGCCAATGGTAATTGCAAGTGCTGCAACTGATGCTGCTGCGGCGATACGCTTTAATACGCGCATTCTAAGTCCTCTCGTTTGTTAAGGCTGGTTCCCTGATTATTCTTCTGGTTCAGCCGCTTCAAGGTACACTGTCATTCTAAACTTTAAGTAGCAATTCTGACAGTGAATCCCTTGTTGTCTACAATTAGATGCTAGAGCTGACAACGCGCAATATTTTTTCGCACTTATGCCCAATCATCCGCCCGTAATCTGATATTCCCACCATTTTCCATGTCATGGCAATACGGCTAGAGTAATTTAATTGTGCATGCAAAAAGGCTGATTTAAAAGGATATCCGTGCCATATCTGCGCTTGGTAGAATTTTACCCTATCGTTTAACGTTTATACGGGGAAATTCTCAAAGCTCCATCAGCTCTACGATGAAATCGGCAATTTCTTCAATTTTATCGATATGGAAAACGGGCAATCTTTCATCATTGGAGAGATGGTCACTGGCCAGTGCAACGATGCTCGGATCATCGTCAGAAAGCGGTGGTCCATCATGCCCGCCGCTACGCCTCAGCTCGATCTTCCTATGAGATTCGCGCTTATAGCCCTCGATCAAAACGAGATCGCATGGGGCCAGCTTGCGAACGATGGCTTGTAGCGAAGGTTCTTCTTCACCCATGTTTTCATGCATAATCGCGTAGCGAGCTGATGAGACTATGGCGACTTCGGAAGCCCCGGCATTTCTGTGTCGCCACGAATCCGTACCGACGTGATCAATATCGAAGTTATGGTGAGCGTGTTTCACGGTCGAAATTTTATAACCGCGCTTGGTCAGTTCCTGAACCAGCCGTTCGGTCATGGTGGTCTTGCCCGAGTTTTTCCAGCCGGTGATACCGAATAGTTTATGGGTCATCTCAGAGCCTCATTCAGCCGTTTTGCTTCAGCAAGATCGTCTGGTGTGTTGATGTTGAAGAACGGATCAAATGTTTCGCCATTGGCAAGTTGTACCAAAGGGAATTCTACCTCTTCAAAACCGATATGCCGTGCGAAAGCAAAGACACTGGCTTTTTCAGCCTGTGCCAACCAGTCATTGAGCGGCTGCGCCAAATCAGTTTTCCATAGCCCGAAGATTGGATGAACACGTCCGCCTGAACTCGCCAGCACGATAGAAGCCCCTGTTTTCTTTTGTCTTTCACAAAGTTGAGTCGCAAGATCGAGTGGAAGAAAGGGGCTGTCAGCTGCGACGCTCAACAGAAACGGGAACCCAGATGCATATTCGAATGCTGTTCGAAGACCGACAAGCGGCCCACCATGAGCGGAGGGCAAATCTGAGACAATTGGAGTATTGAGCTTTGCTAGACGGTTAGGGTCGCCATTCGCATTGACAAAGGGGTTGCTCACCTGTGGCGAAAGCCTTGAAGCGACGTGTTCAATTATCGTTTGGGAATCAAGTGATAGGAGAAACTTGTCGCCTGCGATGCCACCTTCCTGCATACGGCTGGATAAGCCGCCTGCGATGATAACCCCTGCAAGTCTGATCCCGTCTGGTGTCACGACGGCTCTACTCCTGTCGGTGTTGTGGCCAAGGTGCTCTTGTTCTGTTCGCGTCTTTTGCGAATGTTCTCGCGGTAAACCATATAGATACCGCTGCCAACGACAAGGATTGAGCCGGCAATTGTGTAGGAGTCCGGGGCTTCGTTGAAAACGACGGTGCTCAACAAAATGGCCCATAACAGGCTCGAATAACGGAATGGCGATACGAAAGAGATTTCGCCTTCACGCATCGCCATGATGATAAAATGATAACCTACCAGCAATAGCCCGGCGGCCAGCGCCATAATCAGCACTGGTCCAATACCAACCGGTTGCCATCCGCCCATCGGGTGAATGAGCCCTCCGCCTGTCAATGCTATGGCGCCAGCAGTCAGCGTTGAGAGATAAAGGGTAGGGACATGCGCTGGCACGCGACGCGTTGCGATATCCCGCATAGCCGCGAAGCAAACGCTGGATAGCAAAATTCCGACGGCTGCGAGACTGGCGGAACTATCGGTGCCGGGGCGGATGATGATGATAACCCCCACAAGGCCAAAGGAAATACACATCCAGCGCCGCCAGCCGACTTTTTCGTTGAGGAAAAGAACAGCGCCAAGGGTTACGACCAAAGGGGTTGCCTGAAAAACTGCAGAGCAGAAAGCCTGCGAAAGGTGACCAAGAGAAAAGATATAGGTGACTGTCGCTAAAACCTCGCCGAGAACGCGAAGAACGGTCATTAAATCCAAAGAGAGGTTGCGAAGGGCGCCGTTGCGCCAGGCGAGTAAGCCAATTGCAATTGTCGCGAATATGCCCCGGATGAACATATACTGACCGCTATTCATCTGGGTCAGCAGATATTTCGTCATAGTATCGCCGATGGTGAATGTACCCATAGCGAGAAGCATAAAAATACTTGCACGGAAGTTTGCTGACTGCGGCACGATATGAAATCCGGTTTAGGATTGTATATCGCTATCGTATCATTTGGATTCGGTCCAATTTATACTTGTTGCAAATCCATCTAAATTATTTATCCGCCGGTAAGGCTCATATGGCGTGCGACTGCCGGGCGATTATGGTCGCGATCAATAATGAAATCGTGGCCCTTGGGCTTTCTTGAAATGGCTTCGTCAATCGCATCGTTGAGAACGCTGTCACCTTCACTTGCACGCACTGCGGCACGCAAGTCTGCATCATCATTCTGGCCAAGGCACATATAAAGCATACCTGTGCAGGTGAGGCGCACGCGATTGCAGCTCTCGCAGAAATTATGCGTAAGTGGCGTGATGAAACCGAGACGCCCACCCGTTTCTGCAATCGTGACATAGCGGGCAGGGCCGCCGGTGCGATACGGGATATCGGACAGGGTGAACTGTTGGCCGAGGTCGTCGCGGAGCTGCGAAAGCGGGAGATACTGATCGGTACGATCAAATTCGATTTCGCCCATCGGCATGGTTTCGATCAGGGTCATGTCCATGTCGCGGCCATGCGCCCAGCGGATCAGTTCAGGAATTTCAAATTCATTGAAATTCTTGAGTGCTACCGCGTTGATTTTGACGCGAATGCCAGCCTTTTGCGCGGCCTCGATGCCTTCGATGACGCGGTTAAGATCGCCCCAGCGGGTAATCGTGCGAAATTTTTCAGGATCAAGCGTGTCCATAGAGACATTGATGCGCCGTACGCCGCAATCTGCGAGTTCGTCGGCATAGCGCGCAAGCTGTGAACCATTGGTAGTTAGCGTCAGCTCGTCCAGCGCACCTGTCTTCAGATGCCGCGAAAGCTCGCGAATGAGATGCATGATATTCTTGCGAACAAGCGGTTCACCGCCTGTCAGACGCAGTTTACGAACGCCCTTCTCGATAAATGCGCTGCAGATGCGGTCGAGTTCTTCCAGTGTCAGCAGATCTTTTTTCGGCAGGAAAGTCATGTGTTCCGCCATGCAGTATGTGCAGCGGAAATCGCAACGGTCTGTAACGGAAACGCGCAAATAGGTGATGGCACGCCCGAACGGATCAATCATTTGTCCGGTCGGGGAAACAACAGGCAGTGTTTGAGAACGTTGCATAGAGTAAGCCATTGTTTCCACATGCTGCAGAGCCTGTCTGCATCTTAGTCCTAGAGATAGGTTCCGCGAAGCGCTTTGTCCAGTTTACACCTTGGTATAGCAGCTTCAAGCAAGAGCACATTAATCAAACAGATCGAACCCTTGGCACTTCTCATAATGGATAAAGATCAATATCTCTTTGATTTGACGCAATTCGAAGCGGCTACTGCAGTATTTATATGCAAGCCGTCATATATTGCAGAATGAAACGCCGCTGGAATGACGGAGAACAATTATGAGTGATGTCTGGCCTACCGAATTGCGGGTCTCTAAGGATCGCAAGCTTTTGACGGTGGCTTTTGAAAGCGGTGAACGTTTTGAGCTGACTGCAGAACTTTTGCGGGTTCTGTCACCTTCAGCGGAAGTGCAGGGGCATTCACCTGAACAACGCGTGACGGTCGGTGGCAAGCGCGAAGTCGAAATCATGCGCATGGACCCGATTGGCAATTATGCCGTCCGCATCACCTTTGACGACATGCACGATACCGGGCTGTTCTCATGGACCTATCTTCATAAGCTGGGCACCGAGAAAGACACGCTTTGGCAGACTTATCTGGACGAGCTTGCGGAAAAAGGTCTGAAACGCGATCCGCGATGAGGAAAACGGCGGACTTTATTTTTTGCGCATCCCGAAAACCGCTGCACAGTTTTCGGGATGCGCTTAAGCCGCTCTTTATTCTTTAACCGAGATTGAGTTCCTTGAAGAAGTCGTTGCCCTTATCATCGATGACGATAAAGGCTGGGAAGTCGACGACTTCAATACGCCAGATGGCTTCCATGCCTAGCTCTGGATATTCGACAACCTCGACCTTCTTGATACAGTCTTGCGCAAGACGAGCGGCTGGGCCACCAATCGAGCCAAGATAGAAGCCGCCATGCGTGCCACAGGCTTCGCGAACCTGACGCGAACGATTGCCCTTGGCCAGCATCACCATCGAGCCACCGAACGACTGGAACTGATCGACATAAGAATCCATACGACCAGCAGTGGTTGGGCCGAACGAACCAGATGCGTAGCCGGTTGGTGTCTTGGCCGGGCCTGCATAATAGATCGGATGGTTCTTGAAATAATCCGGCATAGCTTCGCCGTTTTCCAGACGTTCGCGGATTTTCGCATGCGCGAGATCGCGCGCAACAATAATCGATCCGGTCAAGGAAAGCTGCGTCTTTACCGGATGCTTCGACAATTCCTTGAGAATGTCTTCCATCGGTTGATTGAGGTCTATCTTGACCACATGTGACGACAACTTTTCTTCGTCGATTTCCGGCATATATTGTGCTGGATTGGTTTCAAGCTGCTCTAGGAAAATACCTTCCTTGGTGATCTTTCCTTTGGCCTGACGATCAGCCGAGCAGGAAACACCGAGGCCAATCGGCAGCGATGCGCCGTGACGTGGCAGACGGATAACGCGCACATCATGGCAGAAATACTTGCCACCAAACTGCGCACCAACGCCGAGCGACTGCGTCAGTTTGTGGATTTCAGCTTCCATTTCCAGATCACGGAACGCATGGCCGTTATCGGAGCCTTCGGTTGGAAGCTCATCGAGATAGCGGGTGGAAGCGAGCTTCACCGTCTTCAGGTTCATTTCAGCCGAAGTGCCACCAATGACAATCGCCAGATGATAAGGCGGGCAGGCGGCTGTTCCGAGACTGAGGATCTTATCCTTAAGGAAGTCGATCATGCGGTCATGCGTCAACAGCGATGGCGTTCCTTGAAACAGGAACGTCTTGTTAGCCGAACCGCCGCCCTTGGCAACAAACAGGAATTTGTAGGCGTCTTCGCCTTCTTCGTAGATGTCTATCTGCGCAGGCAGATTGTTCTTGGTGTTCTTTTCCTCGAACATCGACAGTGGAGCGAGCTGCGAATAGCGTAGATTCTTCTTATTATAGGCATCGAGCACGCCAGCACCCAAAGCATCGGCATCGCCACCTTCGGTCCAGACGCGACGGCCCTTCTTGCCCATGATGATCGCTGTGCCCGTATCCTGACACATAGGTAGAACGCCGCCCGCTGCAATATTTGCGTTCTTCAAGAGATCATAAGCCACGAAGCGGTCGTTATCGGTTGCTTCGGGGTCCTTCATGATATTTGCGAGCTGTTGCAAATGGCCTGGGCGCAGAAGGTGATTGATGGCAGCAAAGGCAGCTTCCGAAAGGATGCGCAGCCCTTCAGCGTCGACGCTCAGAATTTCCTGTCCCTTAAACGTATCGACCGATACATGATCGGAAGTCAGTTTGCGGTAAGGGGTTTTGTCTTCGCCAAGTGGGAATAGATCGGCGGCGCTTGCTTCTGCCATTGTGGTACCTCGCTTGCTTGCCTGCCGCATCCAAGTGCCGCCTTCGGCCCAACGGATGCGCTCCGTGATTCAGCCCTGACAAAGTCAGGGGCATATTCTGCGGGGCTTTTAGCGCGATGCAGGGCGGAATCCACTGCGGCACATTGTTCTGTTCGACACGAACGGAGCTCGAGTGTGTCCGCAAAATCGCTTTTCAAGAAAAATTGATAGAGTTGGACGCAAAATAATAGGAGGATGCGTTAACGTTAAAAGATTCTATACGAGATTCATCAATTCTATGGGCAAAGATTGACGCGGCTTCGCTTAATAGCGGTTGCATTGAATTGGCGGTTGGAATGCAGTTCTCCAGAAATTTGAATCGGAACATTAAAGATAATCGCAAGCGCGGTCCTTATGTCCGTAACGCGATGGCTTTCGCACTGGCAGCATCGACACTTTTCTCGACAGCGCAGGCGCAGGCAGCTAACTCTCTGCTTGAGCTGTTCCAGCAGCGTCGTCAGCAACAGGCGCAGCCGGTTCAGCCGCCTGTGCAGGTCGCGCCAGCACCAAATACTGCTAAGCCAGTTTCCGTGCCGAGAGCTGCCGTGCCGCCAGCACAGCGCGTCACGGTTAAAGGACCGCAGATCTACAATTATAAGCCGGATGCTTTGATCAAGGTCGATTTCAGCGCTCTTGATATGCAGGTGACAGCGGCAGTTGATCCCGCGCGCGTCGATCCTCTGACATCGGGAATGTCGCCGATTGGTCCGGTAAAAAAGACTGACGAATCCCAGGGTGAGCTCGCTTTCGATGCCGCAACGGATTATCTGAAGACCGTCGATGTCAAAGCGGAAAAGCAAATTGCTGAAGCTATCGTCAGCTTCTATTCCGAAAAACGCACCTTTCTTTGGTCAGCAGACAACAAGGCGCTTGATAAAGCCCGCAATGTTGCAGCCTTTTTTGCTCAGGCTGACGATGATGGTCTGAACCCGGAAGAATATGCCGTCGCTATTCCTGGCGATCATTTCGAAGAAGCACAGCTTGCCGAACGTCAGCAAAAACTTGCTGACTTTGAAATTCGCATGTCTGCGCGTGCATTGCGCTATGCAATTGATGCGGGCGAGGGCCGTGTGATTGCAGACCGCCTCAGTGGTTTTTATGATCTGCCGCGTAATCGCGTCGATCCTAAAGCCGTTCTGGCCCGTCTGGCATCTGAAACCGACCCGGTTACTTATCTGAAAAGCTTCCAGCCGAATAACCAAGCCTATGCTTCATTGAAGCGTGAACTGGCTAATACGGAAGCGCCAGCTGGCGAACCTATTCGCATTTCGCTTGATAAAGCTATTCGTCCGGGTGATTCCAGCGATCAGCTTGCAAATGTTGTCGCGCTCATCACGAGACATGCTCCAGCTAGCTATCTGGAACAGCATCGCAATGTTCTGCAGGCTCACGCAGATGGAAGCATCTATGATCCGGAACTGGCCGCTGCCATCAAGGATTACCAGAAGCTTTCAGGCAGCACGCCCGATGGCATCATTGGTAAGAACACGATTGCAGCCCTTCAAGGCGAGCAGGATTCGGTGAAGCGTGATCGCATTCTCTATTCGATGGAACGCCTGCGCTGGCTGCCACATGATTTCGGCTCGCGTTACGTGATGGTCAATCAGCCATCCTACCGCGCCGAATATTTTGAAGACGGCAAAGAAAAGCTGGCCATGAATGTGGTCATCGGTTCGCCAACCCATCAGACCTATTTCTTCTATAACAAGGTCCAGACGGTTGTTTTCAATCCATCCTGGGGCGTGCCGCGTTCGATTATTCTGAACGAAATGCTGCCAAAGGTGATGCGTGATACGAGCTATCTCGATCGCAACGGCTACGAAGTTTATGTCGGCGGCAAGAAGGTTTCGGCGAGCGCTGTAAACTGGAGTGCAGTTGCTGCAGGCAAGGCACATGTCGGCATCCGCCAGAAGCCAAGTCTCGATAATGCTCTGGGCGAACTGAAAATTCTTTTCCCGAACGCTCATGACATTTACATGCATGACACTCCGGCGAAATCCTATTTCAGCCGCGATATGCGTGCCTTGAGTCATGGCTGCATCCGTCTGGAGCGCCCGCGCGATATGGCAGCCGCAGTACTTGGTAAGCCGGTTGAAGAGCTGAGCAAATATTTCGGTAAGGACGAACGCGGCTTGAAGGTTGCTAATCCGGTTCCGGTCTATATCGCTTACTTCACGGCTTGGCCTGATGCCAATGGCAACGTTCGATACTTCAGCGATGTTTACGACCGTGACGCGGGTATGCAGAAAGCTTTCGATAAGACGGCAGAGTCACGCATGGCCGCTCTTTGAGCGGTCGGCGGTAACTCGGCTAAAGAATGTTTTTAACGAACAGTGCTGCTTGCATAGACAAATAACATCAAGAAAAAAGCGGACTTAGAGCATTTCCAGCAAAAGCGCGAAGCGTCTCCGCAGGGAAATCAGTTCGTCGGACTGATTTCTTTTCCTGCTGCGATGCGTCGGATACTGCCATAAAAACAAATAGATAGAGCGGTTCCAAAGATTCGGTATTAACTGGAACCGCTCTACCCCTCTTTTCGTTCTTAATTCTGAATGAAACAGGCTTTTCCGACACCGCGTGCTGGATCACCGAAAGCACGGTTGTCACATCGTACGCCATCACGGAATACGCGCTCTACAAAACGCCCTTTCGCTCCGTAACGAACGACCTTACGACCATAGAAATCGCAGAAGCCTTTTTCTTTTGCGCATTGCTGCCACTCGCCACGACGACGATCATCGCGTCTGTTATCACGCCAATCATCACGGCGATCGTCACGCCAATCATTTCGGCGATCATCACGACGATTGTCGCGCCAATCGTTGCGATGATCATCGCGTCGATCTTCATAACGATCACGGACAACGAATGAGCAGCTTTTCTGTGCGCCAGGGGCCGGATCACCGAAAACTTGATTTGAGCAGCGCACATTCGGACCATCGATAAACTGAGACGTGCCCCGGCCATTCGCGCCATAGATCACTTCAGTTGGATACGGAAGTCTGCAGGTTTCATTTTCACCGGCGCAACGCTGCAATTGCGCAGCTTCAGCGGGTGCAGGAGCAATTACGTACATAGATGCAATAAAAGCTGACATGCCTGCGACGAGGCTAAGTTTATTAGACAGAAGAGCTGCCATGGCTAACACCATTGTTTGAATGTCTGATGAGTTCTTATAGATTTCAGTTCTTGAACATAGAATGAACGGCGACTTACGTTTCAACTGGTCAATATCGCGAATGATTGTAAATATTTGAACGCAAATCGTGTAAAAATTCCAGATAGATAGTTCCCTTTTTTTGCTGAATCCGCAAGAGTGCGAATAGATGTTTCTCGTCAGCAAGGTCGTAAGAAAATGCATGGTGAATACAAGGTCCACGGTGGCAAGCTGGTTGTTATCGATCTCGAAGTTCAGGATAACAAACTGAGCCAGGTTCAGGTCGCGGGGGACTTTTTCCTCGAGCCTGCAGAAGCCCTTGATGACATTCGTGATGCATTGAACGGTTTGCCTGCGACTGCCTCATCGGAAGAAATTGCTAATGCGGTCCGCAAAGGACTTCGCCCAGACGCTTTCATGATCGGTTTCAGCCCTGAAGCTGTCGCTATTGCTGTGCGTCGCGCTCTTGGCGTTGCACGTACCTGGCGCGACTACGAATGGCAGATCATCGATATTCCGCCGCTGACGCCAACGATGCATCTCGCGCTTGACGAAGTTCTGGCGCGTGAAGTGGCCGCTGGACGCCGCGCGCCGACTTTGCGCTTTTGGGAGTGGGAGCGTCCATCCATTATCATCGGAGCGTTTCAGTCGCTGCGTAATGAAGTGGATATGGAAGCGACTGCTGAGCTCGGCGTCGAAACAGTTCGTCGCGTAACAGGCGGCGGCGCAATGTTTGTGGAGCCGGGCAACTCGATTACCTATTCTCTTTATGCGCCGGGTGAACTCGTGCGTGATATGAGTTTCGCCGATTCCTACGCATTCCTCGACGAATGGGTCCTGAAGTCGCTTAATTCGCTTGGCATCGACGCGTTTTATAAGCCGCTCAATGATATTTCGAGCTCGAAAGGCAAGATCGGTGGAGCGGCCCAGAAGCGCTATTCAGGCGGAACTGTTCTGCATCACGTCACCATGGCTTATGACATGGACGCCGAGAAAATGGTGAAGGTGTTGCGCATTGGCCGGGAAAAGCTGTCTGACAAGGGTACGGCCAGTGCGGTCAAACGCGTCGATCCTGTCCGCAGCCAGACGGGGTTGCCGCGCCGCGAAGTCATTGATCGCATGAAAGAGATGTTCGTTTCGTTGAATGGCGGTGTCACCGGGACGATAACACCGGAAGAATACGCAGCAGCCGAGAAGCTCATTGAAGAAAAATTTGCCACGAAGGAATGGCTGCATCACATTCCGTAAGCAAACATAGCTCGCAATGTCATCGCGCCGCGTGACAGCGGGGGCAAGCCATGTCATAGGGAGGCCAAGTTATCACAAGGCCTCCCACGCACATGATCCGCATCGACAGCATCAGCAAGTCCAACAGCCACCGTATTCTCTTTATCGAAGCTTCTGCCGCGTTGAATCGTGGGGAAAAAATAGGTCTCGTCGGCCCGAACGGTGCCGGTAAAACTACGCTTTTCCGCATGATTACCGGCGAAGAACTGCCCGATGAAGGGCAGGTGAATGTCGAAAAGGGCGTGACGATCGGCTATTTCAACCAGAATGTTGGTGAAATGGGTGGTCGTTCGGCTGTCGCGGAAGTTATGGAAGGCGCAGGTCCGGTCAGTGTTGTGGCCGCAGAGTTGCGCGAACTTGAAGCCGCGATGTGCGATCCTGATCGTCTTGACGAAATGGACGCGATTATCGAACGCTATGGCGAAGTGCAGGCCCGTTACGAAGAACTCGACGGCTATGGTTTGGATGGCCGTGCGCGCGAAGTGCTTGCGGGTCTGAGTTTCAGCCAGGAAATGATGGATGGCGATGTCGGCAAATTGTCCGGCGGCTGGAAAATGCGCGTGGCTCTCGCTCGCATTCTTCTCATGCGCCCCGACGTTATGCTTCTCGACGAACCGAGCAACCATCTCGATCTTGAAAGCCTTATCTGGCTTGAAGCTTTCCTTAAAAACTATGATGGCGCATTGCTGATGACCTCGCACGACCGCGAGTTTATGAACCGCATCGTGACCAAGATTATCGAAATCGACGGCGGCTCGCTCACGAGCTATTCCGGCGATTATGCCTTTTATGAAGGCCAGCGTGCACTGAACGAAAAGCAGCAGCAAGCGCAGTTTGAACGCCAGCAAGCAATGCTTGCCAAGGAAATCAAATTCATCGAACGCTTCAAGGCACGCGCATCACACGCATCTCAGGTACAGAGCCGTGTGAAGAAGCTTGAAAAGATTGATCGCGTGGAACCGCCACGTCGTCGCCAGACAGTGGCTTTCGACTTCGCACCAGCGCCACGATCTGGCGAAGATGTCGTGAGTCTCAAGGGTGTCAACAAAAGCTATGGAAGCCGCACGATTTATGACGGGCTGGATTTCATGGTTCGCCGTCGTGAGCGGTGGTGCATCATGGGCGTCAATGGTGCAGGCAAGTCGACATTGCTCAAGCTTGTCACCGGCACAACGGAGCCTGATCAGGGTATCGTCAATCTCGGTGCGAGTGTGAAGCTTGGCTATTTCGCACAGCACGCCATGGATATTCTCGACGGTGACAGCACCATTCTTGAATGGCTGGAACAGCGCTTTCCAAAGGCGGGGCAGGCGCCTTTGCGTGCACTCGCAGGCTGCTTCGGCTTTTCTGGCGATGATATCGAAAAGAAATGCCGTGTGCTTTCTGGCGGTGAGAAAGCGCGATTGGTCATGGCAGCAATGCTGTTTGATCCGCCAAATTTCCTTGTACTCGATGAGCCGACTAACCATCTGGATCTCGACACCAAGGAAATGCTCATTCGGGCCCTTTCCGCTTACGAAGGCACAATGCTTTTCGTATCGCACGATCGTCGCTTTTTGTCGGCGCTTTCCAATCGCGTATTGGAACTCACGCCGGACGGCATTCACCAATATGGTGGCGGCTATACGGAATATGTTGAAAGCACAGGCCAGGAAGCGCCGGGCTTACACGTTGGTTAAGAAAAGGCGGGAAATTTCCCGCCTTTTCTTTTGTCATATGCTTAGCGGTAAACAATGCCGCCATCAGTCAGGATAGCCTGTCCGGTAATATAATCTGAATCTGGACTCGAGAGGAACGATACCAGCGATGCAACGTCTTCCGGGGTCTGGGCGCGGCCAAGAGCAATGCCTTCCACATACTTCTTGTAGGTTTCGCCCTTTGGCGCGCCAGTGATTTCCGAGAAGCGCTCATCGATCTCAACCCACATATCGGTGCCGACGATGCCCGGGCAATAGGCATTCACCGTTATGCCTGCGCTCGCATATTCTTTAGCGGCGGCTTGAGTCAGCGCACGCACAGCGAATTTCGTAGCCGAATAAACACCCAGCATTGCGAAGCCATCATGGCCAGCAATCGACGAGGCATTAATAATCTTGCCCTTATGTCCGCGCGCTTTGAATTTGGCTGCTGCTGCCTGAATGCCCCACAGAACACCTTCGATATTGATTTTCAGGATACGGTCGACTTCTTCGGGCTTAACATCGGAAATAGGCTGAACCTGTGCGATGCCCGCATTGTTGACGATGACGTCGAAACCGCCGAGTTCCTTTTCTGCATGGTCAATTGCCGCGTAGACATCATCGCGTTTGCTTACATCTGCTGAGAACGTAGAGGCCTTGCGACCCAGTGCTTCAACTTCCTTTTTTACGGATTCTAGCTTGTCTGCTTTCAGGTCGACCAGTGCAATATCAAAGCCGTCTTTTGCAAGGCGCAGAGCAATACCGCGACCAATGCCCTGTGCTGCACCTGTGACCAATGCAACTTTAGCTGTGTTTGACATGATTTATCCTTTTCTGCTGTTAAGCTGATAAGCAGTCGGGAGAACTGCTGTTGTTCAAGCTGGCATTGCCAGATGACATGCACAAGACTGTAGAACGCCGTGCTTTCTGTTCATTGATCACAATCAAGTGCGCGCTAAATTATTGATGTGACAATCAGAAACAGCTTCTTAATTAGATTGGTAAGCAGTATAGTGGATTAAATTTATCAACTTTTAGAATGTGCCATGCGCTTCCGTTCCGACGACAGAAAAACATCCTCAAAAATTGAACTACAACGCCGTCGTTTTCTCGCGATATCAGCGATGGCTTTCGCTACAAGCTTGCTGCCATCGATGCTCTATGCCGAAGAGAGGCAATCTCTACGTATTGCGCTTGCAACTAGTGTTTCCAACCAAGCTGCGGAGGTGGCAGCTACTGAAGCAAAAGAGCAGGGGCTCGATGTCGAACTGATCGAATTCAGTGATTGGAATACGCCGAATACGGCAGTTGCCGATAAGACTGTTGACGCCAATCTTTTTCAACATATTCCCTATCTGGATTACACCAACTCCAAGACCGGAAACGGGCTCGTGCCGATAGCACCTGCTTTCAGCACGCCATTTGGGCTTTACTCGAAGAAATATTCAAAGCTCGAAGATCTTCCGGATAATGCACAGATCGCGTTTTCAGGCGATGTGATCAATACCGGCCGGTCGCTTCTTCTTCTGCAGAAGGCGGGCTTTCTGGAGTTGAAGCCAGACACAGATCATCGTGCGAGCCTCGAGGATGTTGTTATCTGGAAGAAACCGCTCAAGATCGTGCAACTGGACGGACCACAAGTCGCGCGATTACTGGACGAGGTGGATGCTGCGGCGACCTATCCCACTTTTGCAAAACTCGCAGGGCTGGAAGCGTCATCAGGACTGATCTTCGAGAACGAACCGATCTACGCCTTTCAGTTCGTCACGCGTCCGGAATTGCGAGATGATGTTCGATTGAAGAAGTTCATCGAGATTTATCAGAACTCACCCGCTGTTAAAGCAAAGCTGCAGGAGCTCTATGGCGATATGGTTTCGTTCCCGCGTTAAAGTGCGTAGAGCGCTTGCATCTGATCTCTGGTGGAACATGCGGTTTTTAGTGGTCATTTTGCCAAATAGACCATTGATGCAGAGACGTGGTTCAGCTAGAAACGCCTAGATTGAGGCGATCACGCCTCCCGGCGATGCACCCGTAGCTCAGCTGGATAGAGTGCTGCCCTCCGAAGGCAGAGGCCGTTGGTTCGAATCCAACCGGGTGCGCCATAAAATCAATGACTTAGCGGTTATTGGAAGATGTTCTAGAAATTAGTGTCACTACGGTGTCACTAGTTCGATCAGATGGTGACACTAGCCTGCATCCCGAATCGGATTAAAAGAAAACCCCGCTATAGGCGGGGCTCTTTGTGTTCACTTGTCAGAAGTCGATCTGACGGATTCTGAAAGCCGTTCGCTCGCCCAGGCATCCAGATCCTTTTTATGGTAAAGCGGAATGCGTCCGCTGTATTGCATGGCTGGCCCGCCGCCAATGCTGGCGAGCTTTCCAAGTGTCGAGTAAGCGATATCAATCCCGTGAACGGTCAACAGATATTCCGGGACGTCTTTTCTCCGCAGCCGTGGGCGCAGGTGTAACTGAGACGTTGAAAGGATGCTGTTGGTATGTGCTGTTTCGCTATTCATGGCTTTCTCTCCTATCAGTAGACGCTCGCTCTCTGGCATGTCCAAAGATTGCGCGATGAGATCTGAGCAACTGAATTTCTTGTGGTGTAAGTTGAAGCGCTGCCGTGTCACGGCTTTCGAATTGGCTCCGGATCATGTCCGCGATTGTCGATGAAACCGACCGATCGTTCGCCTTAGCTATTTCATTTATTCTCGCCAGCAAGTCGGTATCGAGTGTTAAGGGTATGCGTCTCTTGCCGGAGGTGGTTTCGTATCCTTCAGCGACCGACCGAAATCGTTGGGTATGCGCTCGTTTTTTGGTCATTTATCCAACGCCTCCAAAAATATACAGCGCAATCGATTAGTCTTTGGATGATAGTCGTCCGCCTCGAAATTTGTGATTTGTTCTGTTTGTGTTCACGGTGTAATACCTGCCGCCTGACAGGAGAGCGGCATGGCATATATCAGCACTAACAGGACGATTGGTGAGTGCATCAAGTACGGATACAGGATCACGGCTTACTGTAACGGCTGTCATCACAACGTTGCGCTTGACTTGCCCGCACTTGCTGAAAAGCTTGGCGAGGACCATGGCGCGTTGCACAATGATCTTGTTCCAAAGCTTCGCTGCGTTGAATGCAGAGGTAAGAACATCGGCATTATCCTGACCCACGAGAGTGCCGAGGTTGAAGGCATGGCCAAGTTTCCGAAGTATCCGACGCGGTAGGGCCATCACTCCCCGCCTTTCAGGGCTTGGCGACCTTCTGGCGTGATTTTGTAGAACACGAAGCCTTTTCGTGATCCATTTTTGACTATTGCTCTCTTTTTGATCAGCCTCTTAATCGGGGCCCACGAAATGGCGTTAAAGCTAAGCCCTCTGCCATTTTCGAAGTCGGCAATATTTGAAAGCATTAACCGTTGGGTGCGGGTCAGCTTCATTCGCTCTGCTCCCCTAGTGGGCTGGCGTTGAGCATGGCCCGCCAGATGTCGGATGCGTAAATATGACCGACGCCAATGGTTTCGTTTCGTCCAGCTTTGCACATCTCCCCTGTCGCATCGCCTAGTGCGGCGAGGATGGTTGATAGGATGCGTTCTGACGTTTCCTGAAGGGTTCTGCTGTACAAATTCCCATCCAAGATAAGTTCTTTCACTTCCTCAATCAGTTCGGCGCGTTCCTTACTCGCCATGGCTGGACCTCCCGCGAACAACGATTTGCGTTTTGGTGCGATAGATATAGAGCGAATAATCAACGCAGTCCTTGGTGAAGGCCACGCCATTCCTAAGCCCCATTCGATCCGGATATTGACGTACGAAATGAACCGCTAAGTTGGCCGCATAGGCCAAATCATGCTCATCAACGTTCACAAGCTTAATCGTTGCCATTCGATGCCTCCTTTGCGCGCAAGTCTCCCGGCTTGAACCCATCCGTGATGTAACCGTCATGCAGAAGGGTGATACATGGCTCAAGGCGTTCGGAACCGTAAGCCCGTCTCAATTCGAGACCGATAATCACGCCTTCGAAGCGGTCGCATTCCGCCGATGCATCACAGATAACTTCATCGCCAATATTGAAGCGCTTTAGATCGGGAATATTGAACATGCAGTTTTCCCGAGTAATTCGAACTCCATGGCGATGCCCGTCCAGCTTGGATAGTCTGTCAATGAGGGTCATGCAGCACCTACATAGAAAAGAATTGCACGAATGAGGTGATAACCAAGCCAGCCGCCACCGCCGATGATTAAAATAGCAGCACAGAACAATCCGAAGCCTGCGAGATAGAATAGCGGGGTTAAGTCTGGAAGCTTCATTGCTTCACCTCATTAGGATTTGACGTCGAAATCCAAACTTCTCTGTCTACCAGTTGAGGTGGTAACTCTTCCTTGATGCCAGCCCATACGCATGGCCCTAACCAAGTAGGCGTATAAGGTCCGTATACTTCGATCTCCTTCCTTGCCGCCGCGAGTTGGGTTTCGCCTTCCTGAGCACGCTTTTCCATTGCCTCAAGATTGCTATCCAATGTCGCGATATGCTCGGCTTGTGCCTTAACCCGCACAGTCAGCGCAGCGTTGTTGGCTTGGAGTCTGGCTGCCTTGTCGTGCAGATCACTGTTGGCATTAGCCGAATTGCCATACAGGTCCTTCCAGCGCTCAATCTCCGCATCCCTCGCCACAATGATGGCCTCGGCCTGCGAGCGGGTGACGACAGGCTGGCCGGTACCGTGAAACGAAGGTACCCAACCCACGCGGGTTTTAGCCATGTGCCCAACCGTCTCCAACCCCTCGACCGGCGCGGCGGGGCGGGTGGCTAAGATAAATGTGGCCTGCTTTTCTGGCCCACAATGTGCAACCTCTTTCTGAGCATCCTCGAACGGTAAAACCCACGCGTCCTCTTTCCCAGAGTATGTGTAGCCTTTGCCATTGATGCGCCAAACGCCGTTTTCGGTCTGGATATGAACCAAGCGACCGGCCCATGACTTTGCGCGCTTACTGTCAGGCCAACGGCGCAAATATTTCTGTGTGATCCGATCAGTCATCGCTACCTCCTGTCGGGTGGGTGTCCGACGCTCCCGGTGAGGCTGGGAGGAATTGAGCAGGTACTCTGACGTTTGGCATCCAGCACAGAGGTTGAACATCGTCTCGATAAACGCAGTTCCACTTGCCGTTTTGGAATGCTCCCTGAACCGAATAGTAAAACGAACCATCCTTGATGCAGAGAATGCAGTGCTTCCCGTTCGTTGGAGCACTATCCATTGAGCGCCACCCATCCGCTACAGGCTGAGACGAGAGGGCGCGGATTGCTGCGGCAAGTTCATTCCCGGCATTGATATGACCTTCTTGGCGACCTCGCCCCGCGTCCTTATCAATAGAACCGTAATGGCATAAGCCGCTCTGGTAGCTTTGTGCGTACTTCTCGCAAAGCTTCGCCGCTTCCTCCAACGCCTGCGCGCGCGGGGATGGGGCGCAATCTGGACAAGCTTCTTCCCATCCATCTACATCACCGTCACCAACACGATACAGGCCGCCGATAATGCCGTGACCTTTGCAAGTCTGACATACTGACACCTCGATCGCGGACAGGATGCGAGCCTCATAGTCGGACTGTGCTGCGGCTTTGGCGTCGTTTGCCGTTTCGTAGCTACCCAAAGCCTCACCATCGCTATCGCCTCGGCAAAGATCGTATGGCTTAGGAAGCTCCGACCATTCCGCGTCATCGTCCCATGTAATGGAATATTGAATGGAGCTGTTTTTGCTCACATAGCTTTCTGGAAACTTTGCAGCGGACCACTCCAGACCCTTCACCTTCACCCCTTGCAGGAAAGGAAGGGCAAGATCCGCACGCACGTATTCAACATTGTAATCAAGGCTTGGTGTGTCGAAGCTGACAACGCAGTTTGAGCCTTCCGTCTGCTTCACCGCGTAAATGCGCTCTGGCATAGCTTGTACTGCTTCATCTGGGATGGTCATGGCTTCCTCGCATTTCGGAAGATGGTCTCGGCCGCTGCATCATTTCCAGAATGCAGAAACAGTGCGGCTGCGACGGCGACAGGGTCGATTTTGTGGCGAGCCCAAAAGGCACGTTCGTTCATCGAGTGCTGAGTGTCGTGCATATCTCGGCACATCGGGACCACCCATTTGTCGTCAGGCTTTTCACCGCGTCCGGTTTCTCGCTTGTAGAACTTCGGGTCGGAGTACCGGACGTGGCAGGCGTCAACAGGATGCCGGCCGGTTAAAATGCAGGGCAGGGTGCGTATCCACTTGAGGTGGGCATCATCCATTACACGCGGTTGCTTCTGGCCCGCTGATGGGGCCAGAGAAAACGCAGTGTCAGGGCTTTTGAATCGAGCAGCCATTATTTCACCTCATCAAGTGAAGCCGGTTCGACGCCGACGATTCCGCAGGTGTATTGAACTGCGGCTTCCAGGCTTGTCTTGCCTTCGCAGACCGATTTGAACGAGCGTGTGATGGTGCCAGCCTTGTCTCTTGCAAGCTTTGTTGTGAGATTGCCGGTGGAGTTGAAGCCCTTGGCGATATCGACCACGACAGCCGGATCTAGCTTTGCCTGGTCGGCTGACTTTGTGCTTGCAGCCTTACACTGTCGGATGAGTTGGGTGAGGCTCGTACGTTCCGCATCATCAAGTTCAGGGACGCTGACTTCTGCAGCCTTCTCGGCATTGTCACGCAGTGCAGTCGTCTCTTTCTCGATCCCGTCCGCTGTGAACCCTTCGATATCGTCGTCATCAGCTGGACGCAGGCGCAGATGGCCGCCAACAGTTGGCTTCAATGGCGTGACGTCGCGAGCTCGTTGGGCACGAGCATCCGAGACCGCATCATCGAACTCGTCCGGCGTATAGATTCCGCTGATAAGGCCAGGCGCGTAGACACGGGCCCATTCACGACAGCCGCGATAGAAAAGCATTTTCGCATAAGTATTCGGGCGCCATGGGCTGTTATTGCCGGTGGTTTTCCAGTCTTTAACTGTGCCATCCATGATACGCATGTCGGTACGACGGTAATTGGGCACCAAATGTGCAACTACCTCGTCAGTAAATGGAACGTCGCTGATCCAAATCCGCATGTCATCGCCATCACCCTGGACATAATGGCTGAGAACAAAACCAAGATGCTTTTCGATCGCGCTGGCCACAATCTTGCCTTCAAAGCAGATACGGCCGTGAACAAGGGAGACGCCTTGTGCGAGTGCGGTTGGCATCACTCCCCAAGCATCAGCGATAGTCGCGACGTAGAAACAGTTGGCAACGACGCGCTCATGCGGGAGCTTGGTTTCATCCTTGCCGGGTTTTTCATGTGTGAGTGCTTGAGGAAGCAGTGAAGAGTTGGCGAGCATGGTCGCCCACTGCATGCACTCGGCAAACTTTTCCTTATTCAAACCGGACTGCGGCGCGCGGATCTCCGCAGTGGCCTGAACACCGGTTTCGTCGTGAAGAGCTATACTATTGCTCATTTCGGATTCCTCTCATGCGCGAAAGAGAACGCGCCTTTTTCGGTATGTGAGATGATTGTTTGGATGCGCTGCCCGCGCATGAACGCGTTCGAGTAGACGCGTCCCTTCCAAAAGATGTTTCGGCCCATAGCGATCATGCGCATCACAATCATCGGGTCTTCGATTGCTGAGCCTTGGTAAAAATCAGACGATTTCATTGAAATCCTCATCTGTTTCTCTCAAGACTGCTTCAGCCATTCTCCGTGCGCGATCCGCTGCTACATCCTCGGAGAACGCCGAGTCTTCAGTTTCACCGCCAAGCATTCCCGCCATCGCCTGAACCGCCGTATCCCGCAAATTCGCCTTGCGGATCATTAGATCGAGCCAGTCGTCGCCGCTTTCTGGTACGCGCAAATGAATTGCCGCATATTGACGGACGGTCATTCCTTCCTCATGCCCAAAGTTCTGTTCGTAGGTCTGATCAAACTGAAAAGGGAAGGCTGGGCCGCCTGTTACGTGCTCACTCATCTGAAATCCCCAGCTGTTTGCGAATTCGTTTCCGGTTGAACTCGCTCATGCGCGTCCAAGTGACGTCCTCGTCGTGACCGTCGTATCCGGGCCATTCACCGGTTTGGATGCAGTGCTCTAAAAGCGCGAATGCACGCCTGGCCTGGAGTTCGCCTAGATCGAGATCCTCTTGGTCAAGCTGCTTGAAGCGGACATCAAAAGGCTCTGACTTCTCGGCGTAGGCAAAGGTGAAAGACGAAAATGCATCGTTTCCGAAAAGCTCACGTACAACCCAGCGTGTCAGACCGGCCTGGATGTAGTTGCCTGTTTCGTACAGAGCTTTCGACAGGCTCTCATCATCAACCGATGCAGCGGTTTTGAAGTCGACAAAATCGCCGCCATATCTTGGCCAGACGTCGGGCCGCACACGCACCCAAATCGAGCCGATCTTATAGAAAACAGAGCGTTCGATTAGCCCGTTCAGAATGCCTTCCTGGACAAGCGTTTTTTGTCTCAGCGAATTGGCAATTTCGCGAATTGCTTCAATTTCGCTATTCGTGATGATGGAGCGTCCTGACATACGCATCTCATCGCGCCAACCACGGCATACGTTGGAATTGTAATTCCAAGCGGACTCCAAGCCCTTGCTGTTAATGTAAGTGTCTGGCTGCAGTGCGTAACGCTCGGTAAAGCCTTCTTCACCCAGAACGAGCATGTGAGCAGCTTTACCGAATTCAAAGGCATCCGTGGATTTCGGCTCTTTACGAAACGGGTTGTAATGAGACGTCCGCCAGTATTCGAGCGGGCGCCGGGCGATAGCTTTAAGGCCGGTGGACGAGATGGAAAACTCGCCATTAAACAAGCCCGGATCGCTGTGATAGCGTTCGATTGGAACATTGCGGTATAGGCCGGGCTCCGTTATCGGAAGCCCATCCCATTCGCGTTCCTGTGAAATTGGAGAAGCATCAAACATCGCAGCCTCAGAAATTGATTTGCGTATGACGGACGCGTTGAGTGGCGATAGCAGTGACAATGATTTCCGCAGTTTCCAGCGAGATCTGAGCGGCTTGAATCACGTCCTCAAGCACGTCCCCAATGATGGCTTTGCGGTTTTTTTCGTCTGACTCGCGGAGACGTCGCTCATCTTCCTCATTGCGCTTGCGCTCTTCTTCAGCCCGAGCTGATGCTTCGATTGCCTCCTGCTTCTCACGCTCAGCTTTTTCGATTGCTTCCTGCTTTTCGCGTTCTGCCTTTTCAATGGCTTCCTTCGCGTCACGTTCGGCTTTCTCTGCGCGTTCCTTTGCCTCGATCTCGGCTTGTTCCCGAGCCCGCGCTTCCGCGTCTGCGATGTCCTTCAGCCGCTTTTCTTCGGCCAGCCGCTCGCGCTCCTCGTTTTCTTTTGCTTCGCGATCTAGGCGCTCTAATTCCGCCTTCTCCCGATCGATACGGTCGCGCTCTTCCTTCTCAGCTCGTAGCGCCTCAAGTTCTGCCTTTTCGGCTTCACGTTTCTCAGCATCAGTTATGAGGCGACTAATAGTATCGACGGCGGCACCGTGCATAATGGACGCCTTGCCGTGGAACTCATCCCATGCGTCAGCGGACATGTCTTGTGCAGTCAGTTCGTCTTTGAGAGCATTCAACTGTGCTGTCGTCTGTCCAAAACCCGTGCTCGCGATCGCCTGGAGACGCTGCAGGCGCTGTTCATGACCTTCCAGTCGTGCCTTTTCTGCATTCTCCCAATCTGTAAGCGGCTGGCGTACCTGGTCGCGAAGAGCGTCAAGCTTGTCCTTGATCCGATTACGTGCATCGTTCACGGACTTCGTCTGCGTGCGCCAACCCTCGGTCAGATCCTTGCCCGCATTATCGAGCACAACCTTCGTACTGGAGACTTTGCGCGCCAGAGATCCAATGGCTTCACGGCCCTTTTTGGTCGTGACATCCGCTACATGGTTCTTCACAGCAGCTTCGATTTTATTCACAAGCTTGTCGAATTCGGATTCGTTGGTGAAGAGTTCGGCTGTGATGGTCTTGGGAAGGCTAATCACAAGATCATTAGAGATGGTTTCAGTCATGCTTTGTGCTTTCTTGATGTTCTGAGCACCATTGGGCTAGACGCTTAAGCGTCAGTGTCGGCCATGGTTCGGGCGTCACAATCTGATAAAGATCGGCCGCCTTCTTTCTCAGATATGCGATAGGGTCGGCGTTGCTCTTGGCTTTAAAGGCGTAAGCGCAGAGGCGAGCATCTGCTTTTTCGTCGCCGGTTGACCCACCTGGAGGGATTTCAGGAGCGTCTGGAGCTCTCAAATCCCCGAGGTAGTCGAGGAGATGGTCGTAGCTCACAGCGCCGCCTTGATTGTATTGTTGATATTTTCAAAAAGGGTGCTGATACGTTCGGGCTTATAGTCACCGCCGCGTTGCCAGACATTGAGAAAGACATCCTTCCCAAAAGCTTTGCTCAATGTCTCAGACTGACGTTGCACAGACTCCAGCGCGTTTTCGAGAACGGTTATACGGCGGAGTGATGCTTCCATGGCGGCTTTTGCGCCAGTCATCGCCTTGACAGCTTCCTTGTCCTTAGCGATTTGCTCTTCAGTTTTTTCGATTTGCTTGCTCACGGCAAAGTTCTCCTGTTGCCAGAAGCGATTGCCACTGGCTTGGATGAGTGAGTTTTTTGAAATTGCCCGTTAGGGCGGGGTTATCAGGCGAACTGTTCCAATAGTTTCAGGAAGCGCTCGCTGTCTTTCACTGCGTCAGGCTTTGATTTCACAGAGGAAATGACGCGGTTTGCTGCGTATCGTGCAGAGCTGACGTAAGTACCCATCCCCTTGATCGAAAAATGCTTGAGGACGTGTTGTTGAAAGAATTCTCGATCTGGATGGTTTTGTTCGGTCAAGACGTCACCAACGTCTGAAAGTATGCCCCACGTGTAACGATGAGCTCCGTCTATCGATGGGCTTGTTATGTCTTGCGGATTAGACATTTGGCAGTTCTCCATTGAAAGGCAGATTGGATTATTTCACCTCTTCGTGCCTTCGATGCTCAATAGGTAACTGCATATTACCCCCTCGTCAAGTGAAAAAGGTAACTAAAAATTCCTTTTGTGATATTGACGGGGGTAACTATAGATTGCTATCTGATGGAAGCCGGCCAAATGTTCTGCGTACCGGCGCATTATGGATCACCTACATCGAAAGATATGGTCTCACGACGGAATGGTTGCCGGCCCCTGAAGCCGCTTCTGTGATGATCGTGTAGTAGTTGGGAGCCGTGAAGTCCGCTCCATAGTGCTGTGCTAGGACTCGGACGGTGTAGCTGGCTGGACAGTGTTAAAAACCAGAGGGACTGACAAGCACAACGGGAGTGATTACCCGGTCAGTGAGGCTCCGAAGCCAATAGAAAAATCACCATGAACCGGGTCGGCTATGCACCGTCATATGGTGTACCGGGGATGCTTCGAAACCTCACGGCTCATGCCCATTGGGAAGTTTCGGATGCAGTAATCCACGGCTGTTTTATCGGCCTAAAGGGATTACTGCATCTTTCCTACAGTCTAAGACCCTTGGGAAATCAAAACCTTAGAATACATAATAATATATATTCTGCTAGTTTATTAAATTAGTTAGTGCAGGCTTTAATCAGTGAAAAATCATCGCCTGGAATGTTTAATACCCATGACCCATCATCGGAAACGGTCTGAACTTTAAATGCAAAGGTTGCAAATTCGCATTGTTTTCCAGTTAGGCCATCTGCCGAGAAATACCCGTCGTATGCGCTTGGACCGATGAAGGGCACGCCAGCAAGGTGTGGGATGCTAACAAACTTTGCGGTGACGCCCTTTTTCGTCAGCTCGGTTTCCAAAAGGCTGTTTATTGTGCCCTTTACAGCTTCGGCCTGACTGTCGTGAGCAACAAATCCTATACCTGCCACTGCGATAACAGCGTAGGCCACCAGCATTGCGGCAACAGCGGGCGTTGCTTGTCCGGAACCTTCTTTCTTCGATTGAAAGTATCGGACAACAGCATAGCCAAACACCGCAGGTGACAAAATTAGGGCAGTCATTCCGATAAGCCCGGTGTTCGTAGTGGTTTTCTTGACTCGAACGGCGGCCAGATATGAAACCACCGTCATAAATAAAACGAACAGAAAAATCATACGCCCCCACTTTCTTCCGTTATTCTTTGTCTGGCGTCCCGGCCAACTCGATGTAGTGCACAGACACTACCTTCTCGTGGTCAAAAGTCAGGTCTTTGGCCGGATTGAATTGCGACAGGACTAGTTCCTCGTCATTGTGTCGCACAAACCGTTTTACATACGCCTGCGGCGGTTCGTGTTCGTCCACCTGGACTTGAGCAACAACGTAATCGCCCTTTTTTACCCGTCGCGTTGGATTCACAAATGCAATCTCGCCATCCTCATACCGAGGGAACATCGAGTCGCCTGAGATACCAACAGCATATGCCCCATCGATCCGTGCGATCTGTGGGGGTGCAACGACGAAAAATAGAATATTCCCGTTCATGGGAAACTGCCCTTCAACTCCTGCGACCGCTTGGCCGTACACAGGGAGTAGGCCATTTTGACCTAAAGGAGCATTAATGACAGATCCGTTCGATGGCTCAGGATGAGGGGAGGTGCGTTCACGCTCGCCGTTTCCAAGCATTAGCCAATCGACGGTTGTATTCAGGTGTTCTGCAATAGCTGGAAAGCGTTCTGAGGCTGGCGACGCATCGCCCGACTCCCATCGCGACACAGCATTCCGTGTCGTGCCGACATGATCACCAAGCGACTTCTGGCTCACACCAGCAATTTCGCGAGCGATCTTAATGCGTTCACCGATTTCTTTAGCTCTATTTGTCATGCGCGATAAGTAAATCAGAATTACGGTAGTGTCAATTTTAATTGCGCAATCTGCATTTACTGTTGACATGTAGGGTAATTATGGGTTACCCCTATTAATGCATGATTACCATTGTCAAAGAAGCATGCGAGATGGCGGGAGGCGTAATGGCGCTTGCACGTGAACTCGATATCAAACACCACCAAACGCTTTATGGATGGAAACGGGTTCCCCCTGAGTACGTTCTGAAAATTGCGGAGATCACGGCAAAACCAGCGAGCGAAATCGATCCAATCCTTTATCCGCCGCATCTGTTTCAACAGAGCCCTAATTCACAACCCACCTAAAAAATCGACCACCGAAAGGCGCCAACCTCTCGATGGTCGACCGAATACCGATCCAACGCCCAGCATTTCCACACGACAGGCGCGGGATCGAGCCCCAGAGGGCCAAGGCAGTTCTAGCCGGTCCTCATGATTTCTCAACCATGAAAATCAACTCATCCGCCCTTCGACGTGGGTGGTGACAGACCGACTATAGGTATTGCTATGTCAAGTATCGGTGACAATTCGAAACTTACCGCAGGCGAATATGATGCTCTATTGATGGACCGTGTCCGTAAAGAGCTTTCTTACCAGGCTGAAATCGAAGCCATCAACGTCAAGCGCAAAGCGGATCGTAAACAGACCCAGAGCTACGGTATCACGCTGGGTGAACTCGATTTCGCATGTAAAACCCTTCAGGCCGAAGACAAAGATAAGGTTCTCGACGCGCATCGCCGCCGAAACAACATCCTCTCGCTTCTCAAGCTTGCGCCCGCCCAAGGCGACCTATTCACCGACAATCGCCCATATCTCGATCAAGTGTTCGATCAGGGCAAGGTTGCCGGTCTGGCCGCAAAAGATCGCGTCAGTGAATTCATGGACGGATCGGATGAAGACCAGGCGTGGCTGCGCGGCTACGACGAAGGCCAGAGCGAAGCCCGTGAAAACCTCCGTAGCGCTATGGAAAAGCTCAATGCTGCGGCGGACGACGATGGTGCAAACGAAGACGACGACGAGGAATAACATCCATGTCGTTTATTGCTGCGGTAATTGACCATTCTGGCAAGTCAGAGCGCGACCAGGGGTCAGGTATCAAGGTAGGGATTCGGGGTAGAGTTACCCCGCGTCTCTTCATCAAAATCGCCCGCTCCGTTGGAGCTAACCTTGGCCTAATCGATGGCACACCAATCGAAGTCCTCATCGGAGAGGGCGAGCACCACGGCCTGATCCGAATCCGTAAGCATGACGCTGGCGTCGCATATGTCGAGGATGTCTCATCACGCGGTAATGGTCATTTCCAGATCCGCCTTGGCCGACAGGCTCGTTTTGTAGCAAGGACTGAAGCGCCTCAAACCTGCAACTGGAAAAAGGTTGAAGACGGATTCATTGAGCTCAAACTGCCTCGTTGGGCAGCTGAGACCGGGCCAAGAATTCCATCTGTACGAAGCATTGAAAAAGAGAAGCGTCAGCCTTCTGAAGCGGTAGCCCGTCATCTCAACGTTCGTATCGAGGAAAAGCCAAAAGCTCAGTCACTTCCAAAGCGAAACGTGATCGTTCAGCCGGAAGCGCCGCTCAAAGCAGTTCAGAAGCGACAACCCGCTGCGCCAGATATGACGCCACTAAACGCGTTCAAAAAGCCGGTCACTCGGCAGAACTTCACGCAGCAAAGATCTCAGGCAACAACGCGTGCACTTTGCGGTGATCCTCCTCCCGGCCGTTCAGCACTCGACCAACGTGGGGCACACAATGATCGGTAAATTTGCACCCCGCTTTTTTTGGGCCATCTCACTGACCATGCCCGTATTACCTTTCTTGCCCGGCCTTTTGGCTCATTTCGGAGGCATAAATTGACCGTCGTAGCTTCTAATTATGAGCTCAAGCAAAACAGCTTCTATCCTACTGAGGCTTGGGCAACGCGTGCCGTTTTGCAGGTTCTCCAGATCGGATCTCGTCTAGTCGTCTGGGAATGTGCCGCTGGCGACCACCAGATGGCCGATGTGATCGCCGAAACTGGTGCTGAGGTGGTGACTAGCGATATCGCTTCATACGGCCGGGAACATGACTTCGACTTCGATTTTCTGTCGGATAACACGCCGTTCCTTGTGCCTGACGTCATCATCACAAATCCGCCCTACGGAAAGCAAAACCGGGAAGCCGTCAAGTTTGCTGAGAAGGCTTTAGCACGATGCGATGGTTACGTTGCGCTTCTTCTCACTGCGAAGTTCGATTCCGGAAGTTCTCGAAAACACCTCTTCCAGAACAATAGTCGGTGGGCTGCGAAAATCATTCTGACGGACCGGATCAGCTGGGAAGGCAACGGCAAAACCGGGACAGAGGACCACGCCTGGTACATCTGGCGCCCGGTAATAGATCGCATGCATCGCGATCCAGTCATTTACTACAAGGGCAGGGCGGAATGTGGCGGCCAATAACTCGGCTTCCAACCCATCCCAGATGGTCTGAGCACCAAAGTTATCTGGTTGATCAGACCATCGCCCTCTTCGAACGAAGTCACGGCGTAGGCTTTACCAAAGATACAATCATCCGATCCGTCGGGTGCGAGAGTGTCGAGCAAGATCCGCTCTCAATCGAATTTCACAACACAATTATCAGATGCAACGAGGTGCTGAGGCCGCACGGTTTTGCGCTCGTCAAAGATAGCGAGGCGCAGATTTGGCGTCTCGGGGAGATCAAACATTGATCATTTTAGGACTCGATCAAGCGCAGAATTGCGGTTTCGCGATCTACGATACAAATGCGCCGCTCAGCGCCATTCGCGTAGGTGTCATTCGCGCCAAAGAAGAAAAATCTGACAAGTACGAGGATATGAGTGCGCGTTTGGGCCTAGAGCTGATGAAGCTTCTGAAGGTCGAACGCCCTGATTTTGTCGCCCTTGAGCAACCAATCCGCACGATGCCAGGTGGCGGCGGGAAGGTGAAGGCTAAAGTCAAATTCATGGGCGAAGAGCAGGTTGTCGAAAAGGCGGTAGGCGGCGGCATGAACGCCGTTATTTCCTCAAATCAGATGACAGGGGCTGCAGCCGCTATCGTAGGGGCATTTCGCATCCCGTTCATGACAATCGCACCGGTAACATGGCGCAAGACGTTCCTTGGCTTCGGAACACGTCCGGGTTGGGAGCGTGATGACTGGAAAGGGGCAACCCGCGCCCGGTGTACAGCCTTGAAAATCAAAGTCACCAACAACGACCAATCGGACGCAGTAGGCGTCGCTGTCGGCGCGTCGTCCAGCCAGATTGTCAAAGCTATGATGATGGGGGTTTTGCGATGACCAAGAAGTTTTTGGTAGCGGATCTGCTCTGTGGTGCCGGTGGTTCTTCGACCGGCGCAGCCTATGCTTTTCGTGATTTAGGGATGGAAATGGAGCTAGTTTGCGTCAACCATTGGCCTCTAGCGATCGAAACGCATCAGCTGAACCATCCAAACGCGCGCCATTTCGTTCAGGATATTGCAACCGTTCGTCCGCACCTGTTGGTTCCAGAAGGCTATCTTGATCTGCTGATGGCTTCACCGACGTGCACGCACCATTCGAATGCGCGTGGCGGCAAGCCAACGAGCGACCAGCAACGGTCAGATCCTTGGCATATCATCACTTGGCTCACCGAACTTAATGTGAAGCGAATTATCATTGAGAACGTTTGGGAGTTCATCAGCTGGGGGCCAGTAGATCCTGAGACCGGCCGACCTATCCCGTCGCGTAAAGGCGAATACTTCCATGCCTGGATTGAAACCCTAAAGCGGCTTGGCTTTGAACCGGAGTGGCGGAAACTTAATGCCGCCGACTATGGTGATGCAACTACTCGCCAACGTTTCATTCTAATGGCTCGTTCAGATGGAAAGAAAGTCCGCTGGCCGATGCCGTCGCACAAGAAGACGGCAAAATCGGAGCAAGGTTTGTTCTCTGTTGAACAGAACTGGAGACCAGCTAGCGAGATTATCGATTGGTCGATCAAAGGCAGGTCAATCTTTAACAGGAAAAAGCCACTCGCCGCGAAGACACTCTCGCGCATTTATGCCGGAGCTATCAAACATCACTGGCCGGAGCCGTTTATTGTGGTCCTTCGCAATCATATGACTGCGCAAGGCATCGACGTTCCGCTGCCGACGATCGCAGCAAGCGGCACGCACATTGCAATCGCAGAGCCTGTCGTAGTGAACATGAAAGGGCAGTCGACGGCCTCTTCGACTAACAATCCACTCCCAACTCAGACTGCCCATGCGCCTCATCTTTATGTTGGCGAAGCGGTTGTTCTTTCTCAAAGCACCGGTGGCGCAGCACGCCCCGCTTCTGAGCCGTTACCTACTATCCTGACTGGCGGAGCCGGGGCGGATAGACCAGGTTGCGCAAGACCGATGCTAGTAGAGCCTTTTGTTCTCTCGCAGGCCACATGTGGTGCGCCAAGATCTGTCAGCAATCCGCTGCCAACATCCACAACTGGCGGGAACGGCGGATCGCACGCCCTTATCTCGCCTTACTACGGCTCTGGATCAGGTGAGACGTGCACGCCTCCAAGCCAGCCACTACCAACAATCACATCAAAAGGCCGGTTCGGAATGGTCGTTCCTGTTACGCAATCGAGCGGCGGTGCGTCCCCAAGAGTGTTGGCGGAGCCATTGCCCACACTCACTACTGCAAAAGGCGGCGAATTTGCAGTCGTTCTGCCTGTGACACACGAAGGTGGTTTACAGCGGTTCCTAAACCCGAGTGATGACCCGCTTCCTACAATTACGGGAGCGATCCGAGGCGAACTCGCATTCGTCACCGCACAGCACGGTGAGCGTGCTGGGCAAGCCCCAAGGGTGCACAGTTTGGGGAATCCAGTTCCGACGATTACGGCGTCTGGTCATGTGGATTTGGTCGAGCCCGAACACAATGCGGGGGGGGTCGATATTCTCTTTCGGATGCTGGAGCCGCACGAATTAGCCGGCGCAATGGGCTTGGACGATTACAAGTTCGCGGGAAACAAAACTCAGAAAATTAAGCAGATCGGCAACGCTGTCTCTCGCAGAAAAATGCAGGCGTGTGTTGCGGCGATCATGGCAGATGATGCGCCATCGGGTTCCGATGTTGGCCGCTCATCCTACCTGGAGGCAGCAGAATGAAGTGGGCACCACAGCAAGACGACGCGCTTATGGCCGTTCATAATTGGGTTAAAAATCCACGCGGAAAACCATTCTTCTATCTCGGTGGATATGCGGGTTCTGGCAAAACGACACTGGCGAAACACTTCGCTGAGAGCGTCGGCAATGTGAGTTTCGCAGCCTTCACCGGCAAGGCTTCACTGGTCCTTCGTTCAAAGGGATGCCGCGGAGCTCAGACGATTCATAGTCTGATCTACAAGCCTGCAGACGAAGATAGCGACGAGCCCAAATTCTCGATCAATTACGATAGCGATATCCGTAAATCCAAACTGGTCATCATCGATGAGGTGTCGATGGTGAATGAAGAGACGGGCCGGGATCTGCTTTCGTTTGGCGTTCCTGTTCTCGTCCTTGGAGATCCGGCACAGCTTCCACCGGTTAGTGGCGAAGGCTACTTCACGGCCGGCAAACCCGATTTCATGCTGACTGAAGTGCATCGCCAAGCAGAAGATAACCCAATCGTCGCGATGTCTATGCAGATCAGACAGGGCAAGAAGCTGGAATACGGTCGTTACGGAGACAGCGAAGTTTTACGCCGCAGCGATATCGATTCAGATCGTGTCCTTGCCGCAGATCAAATCCTGGTTGGTCTCAATAAGACCCGTCGCATCTACAACCAACGGCTCCGTGAATTGAAGGGAATGGAGGGGCATTTCCAGCCGGGTGATCGTGTGGTTTGCCTGAAAAACGTGAAGGAAAAGGGTCTGTTTAACGGCGGGATCTTCGAGGTTTCCAAAATTCTCAAGCAGAAACCAGACGACACCTCCATGCTGGTCTCTTCGCAGGATGACGGCGTGAAAAAGATCCCGATTAAGGTTCATACCCATCACGCCTGGACGCTTGGAACCGAGAAAGAGCTGCCTTGGAGCGAACAGCGGAAATATGAGCCGTTCGACTACGCGTATGCTCTCACATGCCACAAATCTCAAGGCAGCCAGTGGGATAACGTCATAGTTTTTGATGAAAGCCGTTGTTTCCGAGATGACGCGGCGCGCTGGCTTTATACCGCTGTGACGCGTGCGGCTCAGCGAGTGGAGATCGTCCGATGAAGAACAGAGAGTTCTGGGATCGCGTTCGCGAAGTGTCCCTTATCGTTTCCGCCTGCTCGTTCGCAGTTTGGCTGGGCACTGTAGTTTTCATCCTCACGAGGGGGTGGTGATGGTTATGCACGAGAGAAATATTCAGCCACAGATGCCAGACGGTATCGAAACCGAGCAAGCCTTGCTCGGTTCCCTTCTGGTCAACAACTCGAACTATTGGCAGGTTGCTGGCTTTCTGAAGCCGCACCACTTCATTGAACCGCTTCATCAGGAGCTTTTCGACACTATGGGGAAGCTGATCGCAGAAAACCGCCCAGCGACTCCAGCTAATATGCTGCCATACCTACCGACCAAGAACATCAACAAGGACATGAGTGTCACGAAATACGTCGCACGGCTCGCGACAGAGGCGGTGACATTCGGAGGTGCATACGACTACGGCCGGGGCATTCTGGAACTCTGGACCAGACGTCAGATCGTTGCTGTCGCCGGCGAAATTGCACAACGTGCAACTTGTCTGCCTGTTGACGTCTCTCCGATGAAGCTGATCGCAGCTTTTGCCGATGAGCTGACTAGCATTTCCCGAGAAGGGGATGAGCGAGCAGGCGCCGCCAAATATGGCGTCCTGTTGCCTAAAGCTTTGGACCGTGTAGCCAAGGAAAGTTTGGGCACAAGGGCTTCGATTCCGTGGTTTCTGCCTGAGATCACCGAAGTCTGTGGCGATTTGCGTCACGGCAACCTGGTCGGGTTTATGTCGGACTCTGGCGGCGGTAAAACTAGCTTCAGCTTGCAGCAGTGCCGTCATGCGGCCCTCCAAGGTTTCAAATCCGCGTTCTTTTCGATTGAGATCACGGATGAAGAAGCGGCGCTTCAAGCGGCTGCACAGGCAAGCCGAATTAGCTTAGATCGTATCGATTCCTACAGCATGGATACACGTGAGCTGCAGCGCATCGAATCCGAAATGATGAATTCCCGAAACATGGAATTCGATATCGTTTCGTTCTCTGACTGCACGCTCTCCGATATCCGGATTAAGGCTGAGGCGATTAAAAAATCAAAAGGCTTGGATCTCATCGTCATTGACCATGCGAAAATGATCAATCTGCCCGGCAAGCCGGGTGAGCTCTTCGCTGAACGTGTCAATGCGCTGTATCGCGGTCTCAAAGCGATCGCCAAATCATTGGATATCGCGATTGTCATTCTCATTCAGCGAAATGAAGAATGGAAAGGCCGGTGGAAAGTCGGCGGGTCGATCCGTCCGATCAATGGTGACGCCTATGGTGGCGGTAGCGTGAAGCAAAACCTTGATGTTTGGTTTTCTCTTTTTCGGCCAGAGCCGCTCTACAAAGAGCTCATGTCAGTCGAAACTCGTGAGAACAAACGAGATGAGCTCATTCAAAGATATGAAAAGAGCGTCGGCAAAGGATGGCTAATCAACCACAAACGGCGTCGAGGCACGCCGGGTCAGTCACGCGAAATCATCTTCGAAGCCGAATATACAATGTTTTCCTCGCCTGAACGTCACGACCAGGCCGAGCTTGCGGGGTTCCTGTCGTGAATCAGTTTGCATGTTACGCACGGCCGCTGCCAGGCGGCTGCTATTGGGCAATGACGCGCATGCCGCGTGACGGCCGCCCAAAGCCAATCTTAGGGAAGGGTGCAAAACCCATCATTTATCCTAGCAAGGATGCGGCGTTAGAGGCCGCTGTTGCTAGCCTGTTGAAGTATCTCAACGGGGATTACAAACGAGGCGGTGAGGTCATTCTCTCGCACAGAAAGAAAGCAGAGGCGCTGTTTAAACCAGCCGAAAAACAAGGATCGGCACGATGAAGGCCCCAAAGCGGAAACGATGGAACAATGCCAAATCGGCTCATGTCGGCTTCTGGACGGGTAAGGGCCGCTCATCTAGGGAAATTGCTGAGATCCTAGCTGACGGCACGACTTCCCATACTATACGGCGCCAGTGGTATAACTGGCGCTTACCCAGCCACGGGCGAGCTCAGAAGCTTGTCTTCATCAATGTGCCGATGTCGTACCAGGAGCGGAGGCTCATAAGCAGGAGAGCGTTGCGTATCGGAATCCCGCCAGAAGAATTCATTCGGCGAGTGGTAATCTCGGCCGCACAAGATGATTTGTACCAAGCAGTAACAGATGGGAGGTTCAGTAAATGAGGGATCTCATCTGGGATGGAAAATCAGTACGAGCCGCGCTCGTCAAGGCTTGGACCATTGAGGAAGCCATTGGCGGAAGCTGGAAGCCAAAAGGCGGCAAAGGGTTTTGGCCTGAAATGTTCGATGATTGGCCAATATGGGCGCAGCCAAGTGCTAAATCGGACGAGAAACGGCCAAAGCGCTGGAAGCCACATGAGGTCAGTCAGAAAGATCTGGTTTTGTATGGCAACGAACACATTGAGGCTTGGCCCAGACTTCTCAATGCACAGCCGGGATTTAAACGGTGCCTGATGTTGTCGGTGATGTGGGATGTTCGCAAGGTGCAAGCTAAAACGGCATGCAACAGAGTGAAGATACCTTATTCGACGTTTCGCCGACAAAGGGATAACGGCGCCGACAAAATTGCAGGCATTCTCAACGAAGCTGGAATTGAGGCATGGTGAACAGGGGCGGGAAACCGCCCCTTTTCTTATGCCGATTACTCGTCGGCCCGCTTATTTCTCGAAGAAACCTTGGTCGCTAAAACTTCAATCCTTGCAAAGAACCCGACCCAGAACCCCTTTGTATAAGGGTTGCTGTAATCGATATCCGATGCGATCAGTCCTAATTTATTGCTTCCGATCTCACTCGGATGATCCTGCAGATAGTTCATGAATTCATCTGCGAACGTTTTGCCGGTTCGGCTTGCATCGACGTACGACAAACCTGCAGGCGGCACCCAACGATTAATCGGAGCTCCATCGTTAGGGCGACTACGAACGAACGGCAGTTTTAAGAATTCATCAAAGGCGAGGGCGTGTGACGACAACGCCGGACGATGATTTACGTCAGACATGAATTTTTCCTACATTTATTCAAAAACGGCCAATACTGACCGGATTTCTGAACACGGCGTAGGCACGCCCTCGACTTATCCCAACCCGAATATTGTAATTTAATACACCACCCGGTGCAGATCTCACTTCGGGATAAACCGAAGCAATCACTGCTGTATTAACACCACCATCTCAGGTTCGTTGTCCGCCTACATACCTGTGTTCAGCACCCGTAACGGTCATTTCATGACGACATATTAAAGTCAATTTACACTTCGTGATGGGTGGCTTGTGATGGGCATTGTTAAGAATTCTTATCAACTAATTTACTGAATCCAAAAGGATAAAGTGATTAGCGTTAACGACAACATTCCACATACCACAAAGAACCGAAGAGCATACCTTGGTTTGCGAGGAGGGCGGAAGTCGCTGATTTCCTCTAATGGAGCGTAGATTTCCTGCCAATTCGCTGGTGCGGGCGGGGATTTCACGTCCACTTCCATTGGTTGGAATCCTCTCTTCACAAGCATCCGATTGCGAAACACCCCTGCCTGTTCAAAGTCGGGTAAGTCTTCGGAGAACTTGAGATATTCCTCGGATTTCTGGAGCAAGTCAGAACGTAGCTCGCTGCTGATCGGCCCGACCTGCGCGCGCGGTGGTAAGATGCGGACGCGTTCAACTGGCGAGGGGATATTGCCTTCACTCATGACGGAGACGAGCGCTTCGCCAATTCCCATCGAAGTAATAGCAGCGGATGTGTCGAGAGCCGAATTGACCCGGAAAGCTGCTACAGTTGCTTTCACCATCCGCTGAGCCGAAGGTGTGTATGCCCGCAAGGCATGCTGAATTCGGGTGCCGAGCTGTGCCAGAACTGTCTCCGGAATGTCGGAAGCGGCCTGAGAGGCAAAAAATACGCCGACGCCTTTCGATCGGACCAGACGCACAAGCCGTTCGATGCTTTCGAGAAGCGGCTTAGGCGCGTCTTTGAACAGCAGATGAGCCTCATCGAAGAAGAAAACCAGTTTTGGCTTGTCCAAATCTCCGACTTCCGGCAATTCCCTGAACAGTTTGGTGAGCAAGAACAGCAACAGCATTGCATATGCTCGCGGCGCTTCAATTAGCTGCGTCGCGTCAAGAAGATTAACCACTCCACGGCCGCTGTCATCGATACGCAGAAAATCGGCAATCTCAAAGGGCGGCTCGCCAAACAGCTTGTCGCAGCCCTGTGCTTCCAGTGTAAGAATATTGCGCTGAATTGCGGATATCGATGAAGCCGTGACATTGCCATAACGCTGGCTTACATCTTCGCGCTCCTCAAGCATGGCGTTTAGCGTCCAGCGCAAATCATTAAGTGTGAGAAGATAACTTCTGTCATCTTCTGCAATCCGAAAGGCTATTTCGAGCGCACCGGACTGCGTATTATTTAACTGCAGCATTGTGGAAAGCAGTTGTGTTCCCATTTCCTGTACGGATGTGCGGATCGGAGCACCATGGTCACCATAGATATCCCAGAATTGAACCGGGCACGCGTCTGGAGTGTAAGAACCGACCATTTCGGCATAGCGCTCAGCAATGACACCTGGCTGGCCTTTTACAGCGATTCCAGAGAGATCGCCTTTGATGTCGGCGGCAAAGACTGGCACGCCAGCGCGGGAAAACTGTTCAATCATTGCCTGCATTGTCACGGTCTTGCCGGTGCCAGTGGCTCCAGCAATGACGCCATGACGGTTGGCCAATTTGAGGGGCAGGGAGACGAACTGATTGAGGCTGGTTTGTCCGATATTGATATGCATTTGGTTTTTCCTTTCGGTCGTGGCGCACGCGCCGGATTAGTTATTATCGAACTTGGCTCTTCTAGCTTCAGTTCTGGGAACACTGTTTTCCCGTTCGGCGTCTGTCCATTCTGCCGCAATTTCTAGCATCGGCTGAACGAGGCCGGGGTTATCGGCTAGAAATTCAACGATCACAATTTCAGCTAGCGTTGGGCCTGACTCATCTTCTCCGGTTAGATACCGATGAGCCTGTGCTCTATGCCTGCCTGTCAGCTTTACGAAGTCGTCAAGCGTAATGCCTGCGTCGTTTAGAGCCTCGCTGAAATCCTGCGGGCTCATGTTCTTTTTATAGACTTTGTATGCCATCCCGTTTCCTTTCGGTTGGCTATTTCGATTCAATGCATTTTACATTCTCAATAGCAGATATTGAACGTCATTAAGAGCAATCAACGTTGGGCAACAGGTTGAATTGCTGGGATCTCTTTCCAGCTAACGACAAAGTCAGCATATCCGTGAGCCCTCACAGTAGGCCGGCCATCGCCCCAAAATCCGTTTACTACCCTCGTCAGTTTTGGCTTACCTGCGCGAGTTGCAGCCTTAAAGGTGATCCGGTCGCCCACGGACAGCTTTTGGCGTCTCATGTCGGCTTACCTCCCGCATCGGCTATTACTGACCGCAATTGTTCCAGCAGTTCGGTAACGCCTTCCTGCAATTCGTCGTCTTCGAAGCCGCGAATAAAGCGCTCAGCATTCAGCATTGCTTCGAGTAAATCGTCAGCATCAAGGCTTTTGGTGCACAGCTGGCGGATCGCTTCGGAGCGGGTCGATATACGGTTCTGCCAGCGCCATTCATCTATCGACGCCAACTCGACATCTGACATCATAACAGGCACGCGATTCTGTCTCATTCTGCCACCTCTTCAACGCTGGCAACTGGCTCCAAGTCACCAATGGTGACGCAAGGACTAATACTGAGTGCAGGCAGTTCCGGATTGTTGAATTCAAAGCCGCAGAACAGGTTGTGGTCATCGCCTTCAACCTCCACAGCCAAATTGCGCAACTCGCCGGCTGTCTCGTGCGCGGACTCGGCAGACTCGCCTCGCACGTAAACGGTGGCGTAAATCGTGACGCCTACTGAATAAATTTTCATTTCGAGTCCTCCACCTGTGCAAACTGTGGGCGCTGTTCAGTGACGTTGGAGCTTGTGGCAACGGAAGCCCAGAGCGTGAAAACGGTCACGAAGGAAACAACAGCGCAAAGGCTGATAAAATCACGGATCATTGTTTTTCTCTTTTCAGTCGTGCGCTAGAGCGCGGGTTAATTCAGCAGACTACAGAGGCGGGAAGGCCGCTTATGCGGGATAGTTCCGCCATGATGAGGCAACCGGCGAAGAATTTCGGGATATCGGTTATTGCGTCTGCATAGCCTTCCTTGTCACGAGCGTAGACAGTGAAGAATTCCGCTTTGTCGCGATCCAGACCGCCGATTGTGAATTCGTCGCCGTTCTCTTGGCTTTCAGTGCGGCAAGCGCCCAATTCCAGACTTACCAACTCGGACCAGTCAGGAGGAGCAAAGCGCGTGCAACAGTTGAAAAGTTGGTCGCTTGTGAAATTCAGCATTGAATCAGCCTTTCACGATACGAATTATCTTGGTGTTAACCTTCGCCGTCGCAAACGTGTCAGGTGAAAGAACTTCCAATAGTTCGGCGCCCGAGTGCTCAAACGTGACCGGTACAAGTGCCACCAAGCATGGCGCGCACTCGTGCCCATTGCGACCCATTAGACTCAAGGCTGCGGCGATGTGTTTTCTGACTTCCCGAAAAGGCGGGTTCATTATCACCCGCGGGAATTCAACTTTCCCATTGGCTTCAGACGCATATTCGAGAAAGCAGCGGTTAATTACGGGGCCAAATTTGTGCAGGCCCGCCGCGAGCTTAATGTGCCGTTCGATCTGGGTTATTTCGAACTGACTATGTCCAGACCGTAAAAGCGCCTTTGTGAGCTGACCGGTTCCGGCGCTTGGTTCGAGCGTCAGGTAATCGCCCGTCGGCCCTAAGTAGCCGACCATGCGGTCAGCTACATCATCAGGCGTGACATGGCACTCAGTAGCCTTGTCTACAGCGATAATCTCGATAGGTTCAGCTTTGGCAATTGGCGCAAAATCGTCGCGCTGTTTGACAGAAACAAACCTTGGTTTATTGGGGCGCTTGTAAACATTTGGGTTCATGCCGCCGACTCCTTTTCCGTGATAGCTGCGAGCGCTTCACGCTCAATAGCGTCAAGGTCAATTGGAAGCGCCTTTGACGGCTTGTCAGTAATTTGCACAACCGCACGCGGCTTATGGGTTTCATAACCGCCGCTATAAATGCGGATGCGTGCAACCGGCGTACCGGACAAAACACGTTCCATACGCAACCATTTCCATTCAATGCGGCGACCGTCCGCGCCAATCTCGACAGTTTCATATTTCGAATATGCGCCCTTCGAATTGCGTGAATAAATGTCTTGTGTAATCCCCCTGACTGCATTCTCTTTCGGCGTAACAAATGATTGCCCCTGACACGCTGCACGCATGTGCAGGTTCCAAATGCGCTGCAATTGTTCCGCTTGTTCCGGCGTTGGATTGATCAAGCTAACAGGCGCGGGCTTGCTGGATACACGGCGCGGCTTTGGCGTTGGCACGGTATAACCGCACGCCTGCATAACATCGCGCCACTCATCGCCGCTCAGCTCAAGCCATGAATTCTCACTGATGTGAGCTGGCAATGGGACCGGCGACTCCAGCAAATAAAAACCTTCATCGGCAATGGTGCATTTCGGCTTTTCCGCGCCGTGTTCACGGGCGAACGCCTGAATGATGACAGGCGTCAATTCACCGTTAAATCTTGGAACGTCACCAAGCATAGAACGTTCAAACGCAAGACGATTCAGAATGTGTTCAATGCAACGTTTGCGGTTAGGGCCATTGATAAGGTTCTCAGCATTGGCAATGCATTTCAAACGGGCTTCAGATGGTGCCAGTTCACCTTTATCAACCTTTGAAAAGGTTTCCCAACCCGACATTGTATCGCGGGAGTCCAACCAGCCTAGCGCGTGGCGAATCTGTTCGTCAGTCGTGAACTTTGCCCAAATATCTAGCGTATTATGTGCCCTGTTAATGTCGCGCTGCAGGTCTCGCAATTCAGCGAGTAGAGTCTTGATTCGATTGGCGCGGGTTCGCGGGTCATTCTTCATATTGGCGAAACATTCAACGCCTGTTGCACGATAAAGCCAATAGTTTGCGGCCTTTTCCGCCTTCACGGATTTTCCTTGTGCCGCGTGCATACGTTCTTGCGTCTTACGGGCTTTGCGCTCGCTATGGTGCCCAATGAGGATAGGTTGCCCCATATAGAAAGCTTGTGAAAGTTCGTCAGCGTAACGGCTCATCGACGCCGCTTCACGGTTCCGCTTTTGCGCCAATTCCTCCAGCCGTTCGGCCTTGATCTCCGCCCGTTCAGCAAGCGTCATTTCTTCCGCTTGGATATCGCCAGCCAACTCGACGGCCAAATCTTCTCGGGCTGGAGTCCATTTGGGAGCTACGAATAATTCTTGTTTCGGTGCCCACTTGAAGCCCGCCGCCTTCACTCTTGCATATGTTTCCGCGTCCAGTCGTGACGTGGCGTAGAGGCGGATTTTGTCATCTTCAGGGGAATAAGTTGCATCAATGTGCATGGTCGTTTTCCTGTTCAGTCGTGGGGCAAGCCCCAAATTGAGCCACAAGCGGCCATGGCATAGGCGGAACGGTTGCCCGCCTATGATAAAAGCGGCTTGCGTTATGCGGCTTGAGCGGGCTTTTCGACTTCGGGGTCGTTCATGAAGGCAGGCAAGCCCGTGCCGCCGTTGAACCGCAGCGGCATCAGTAGGCCGAACGCAAAATCAATGTTAGAAAAACGCACAATTGCCGCTCCGTCTGCATCGCCATAAAGTGAAATCTGGCTACATTTATCATCGCGCAGAACGCCGCAAGCGTCTCCGAACATTGAAAGATACTTGGCGTCATAGGCTGACGGCGCTGGGTTTTGAACGTTAGGCATTACTCGCCGCCATGATGGATAAGTTCCGTCAATCAGAACGTTGTAAGCGGTCGCAACCGGATTGTGTTCGTGGTCCTGAATTGTCGCGGTCTTGCCTTCAATGAGAATTCGGCGGTCTCCCTGTTCGCCGCGAACCGCTTTGCAGGCATTCAGCGCGGCCTTGTCAAGTTTCACGATTGGATTTTCGCCCTTCATCGCGCCGTCTTTGTCCCATACGCACATGAGCTTCTGCCCGTCTGTCGCGACCATGATGACGCCGCCTTTCGCATGGGGTTCGATATGAACGCCTTGCAGGTAATAGCGCGCTTCATCCGACGAGACGAAAGCGGCAACGGCACGAAACAGGCGGGCATTAACGGAAACAGTAGACATCGTATTTTCCTTGCGGTCGTGGGCATATAGCCCGGTTGAAGGCGTCAAGGCGCCATGACAGGGGCACATCCGCGCCCATGGCAAAGAGGCTTGATAGTGGGCGGCCTGAAGGCCGCGCCGTTCACTTCAGGAGAAAGGGCAAAACCGCCAAGATTACAGTTACGGCAACGATAAACATTCCGCCGATGCGAATAGTCATCCGCATTTCACTGTTTGCAATCTCTGTTCTAAGGTCGGTTTTCGTTGCCATGCTATCCACTATATGCGCCTTAGCTTCAATCGCAAGGGCTATAGCGTCCTTTGAGGACATGCCGCGCTTTACCAGCGCTTTAGCAAACAGCATTGTGTCAAACTGTTCCGCCATGCTTAATCATCCTCATCAAGAATGCAGTTGCAAGGCTCCTCGGGGTCGATATCCAGTTCACAAGCAATCTCTGCCGTGGAGACGTCAAAAGCCTTACCATCTTCATCATAACCCACTTTCGGCGGGTTTATGAGGCCGGCTATGCAATCTTCGCCTGTAAGGCCGTGGTCAATGACATAGACGTCAGGAGAGGGCGAAGCACCCCAAACAAAGGCCAGAAGTATAAAGGTTTTCATTTTCGGTTGTCCTTGCGGTCGTGGCGTCTAGCGCCGGTAGAAAGTCAGTTTCTAGTCATGCGCCCCGTAGGGCGTCGTTTAGATACGCGGCCTTGGCTGCTATAGCCTGGCGGCGGTCATCGCGGCGAACGCGGCCCATGTTGCCCATGGTAACGACACGGTTGCGGCGGCTGTTATCGTTTGCGTGTTTCATAGTAAAACCCCTTTCCCTTGGTTAAGCATTCAGGAAGCCCGCCCGTGAGCGGGTAACCAAAAGGCTTAAGCACGACTTTCCCATGACCATTTGGCATAGTCTGGCAACTCGTCCCACGTCTTGCGCGGCGTGCCGTCCTCGTAAAAGGGGCGCTTTGCCACTGCGTTCTCATAATCAAGTTGGCCTTTCGTTTTGCTCATGTTGGTTACCTTTCAATACGCATACTGCCATGCGGCGAACGTGCCCTTGGTGAGATCAAGCCAGAAGCCAGACTTTGCACAGAGATAGCGAACCAAGCCATTATCATTCACATTCCAAGCTGTGGCATGACCATCTTCAATGGCAAAGCCCATCATTTCAGCGGCATGGTCATAATTCTGGAACTTGATGCACTTGAGCATTTCAGTTTGCCTTTTCGGTCGTGGCGTTATGGGCTTGCCTGTTCAGCCGTGGTCTAGAGACCATGCCCTCTGCCTGTTTTCCTTGCGGTCGGTGGTTAGCGCTTCGTTTCGCTTTCCATGATCTAAAGGTAATCTATAGTTACGTATGATGCAAGCACAAAATGCAGGTAATACGAAAAAAAGCACAAAAACAGCTAAATAGTTGCGGTCTAGGGTAGGGCCTGCAGGGGGTAACAATAGGCCCATAATGTCAACCCCATGTTACCTAACACTAAATCGCGACTCATGATGTTAGTTGCCAGAGTGAGCACTCCCCGCGTATATGTCCGTTCATACCGATAGCATGGGGACATATGCGCACTGCAGCATAAGCAAGCCAATGCAAGGCCCAAAGGCTTAGACCATACGCTTTACCGATCAGCACTAAGCACGCCTTGCCGCTACCTGTGCACCCACACTTGCAAGCCATGCCAGTCTAAGCCATGGCCCATGGTATGAGGGGGCAATAGATGAGGTGATGCGTAGCATGACAGCCAGGCTAGAAGCCGTCCCATGTAAAGCCACATAGAAGCCCATAGAGAGGCGTCTGTTGTGAGTGGGGTATGCCCACATGATGACATACAAATGCGCACCCATGGCCTGCGCTGCGGCAAATGCGATGCATCGAGAAAGCTTTAGGGACCGTATATGTCTTGCATGGCCTGCGGGGCGCAGCACCCCAAATAATCGGCGAAGTTATTTTTTTAAAGGGGGTTCCTCCCTTTGGGGTTGAGGAACATCTGTTAAATGATTGAAATTTAATGTTTGTGGCAGCACGGGACGCGCTGAAAAGACGTCAATCGGCCCGCAAAACCCATGGGTGTTCGTCAATTAGGGATAGCGGGCACCTCCGCCAGAATACCAAAGAAGATGTGTCCGGCGCATACGTGGTCCCTGAAAGATCCTGAGCGAAGGCGTCTCGTTGAAACCGAAGGTAAGGCTGGAGGTGGAGAGCGTTAGTAGGTGGCACGGCACGGCCCGTGATGACACGGCGGAAAGTTACGCTGACAGGTGGATGACGGCGCAAGCCGGTGGCACAGGATGCCTTTGCTGAAGCCGAAGTTTCACGCCGACATAGCTCAATTGGTAGAGCAATGGTTTTGTAAACCGGGGGGTGCGGGTTCAATTCCTGCTGTCGGCACCAATCAGATCGGCGGCGTGGAAAGCAGACACGCTAATCGATGGGGATCAAGGTTCATCGGGTTGCTGAACACGGCAATGTCTAGAGACAGTCTGGATAAGAGACGTTAACTAAGCCCTTGATCCTAAGTGCAGCCGGTGTAGCGTCCGGCCCGTTCTGAACTAAGCGGGTATGATGTAGAGGTTGCATTCCTGATTTCCACTCAGTCTGCGCCGGTTCGATCCCGGCTATCCGCTCCAGTTTCAAAAAACCGGATAATCCGGTCTTTTAGCCCCGCCATCGGGCGAGGTTTTCTTTTTAGGGAGATCTCAATGCGCATCTTTGGAACCATCCTTCCATACATCGGCAAGGTTATCGGCCCATGTGATGCCGAAGGTTTCCCAGCTATGACGCCAGATGAAGAACGTGCGGCTCGTTTTGAAACCGTAAGCTGGTGCTTTGCATGGTTTGGTCAGGTCGGTCTGTTCCCGATTGGCGAGCCAATGCCGCGTAAGATCGATCCCAATAACCCACGCCAGTACGCGCCGGGAAACATTTAATCACAAGAGTTTAGCAGCGTAGGGAAGTGGTCATCCCGCTAGGTTCATACCCTGGAAATCACCGGTTCGAGTCCGGTCGCTGCAACCAAATCCGCCGTGGCGGATGTGCACGAGGGGCGGGAAATTTCCGACTTGGCCGGCCGGGAGCTAGGACCAAGACTACGTTCGCGCTGAAGAAGCAACGCCGCCGCCCCTGTCTGCTGCGAAGCAGGCTCATATAACGGTGTTAAGCGGGTAATCCCGGCATCAACCTTAAAATTTGGAGAGAATTATGCGTTTTGGTTTCAAACCAATGGCGAGCGTCATGCTATCTGCATTTTCCAGCATCGCAGGCTTTTTGGTCCCGTTGCAGCCCTTCTGGTCCACTTTGCCCCGTAAAGGTTCGCGTGGCGTAAGCAGGCGAGTTCGAACTGGCGGCCGTCGCCGGTACACTCCAAACGGCCCCCGCGAGGTCTCCCGCCGTCTTAAACAGATTGCGGAAGGCAGGCTCACCGCCAGCAATGGCGTAGTTTGAGCCTTAGCCGCCGCCATATGGCTCCATCCGATGCAAAAGCGCCCGACAGGCCAGAGCCGTTCTACGGTCTCCGCCGCGCTTTTTAATAGCGATGAGGGCATTTGCAGAGATGTCTAGCAGCCTCGCGCACTCTGCATCAGAGCGCGCAAGGGCGGCGGCTTTCATTTCATCAATCCAAGCTTGGAAATCTTGTGGCGACATCGAAGTTTCTTTGATGTTTGTGGCGGTGCGTATCCAAGTATCATTGATTTAGGGACGCATCAACGATGGCAGGTCCTCATTACCGTCTTGACGTCAAATACAATGGCTCGAGCGCATTCGATAAGATGATCAGGACTATTCAGTCCCCTGAGCTTCGTTCTGCGATGGCGCGAGGTGTTTCCGAGCACGCTGATGAGCAAAAACGTCAGTCGGTTACCCGGATCGCTGCCACAACTGGCGTTCCGAAAAGCCGGATTAATACCAAAACTAAGGTCATCCGCGCGTCCTCGATGAATCTGACTGCAACCGTTCGCACCGCGGATGAGGCTATTTCGCTCGGCCGTTACGGTCGACCGTCGTGGAACCGCTCGATGCCAGGCACAGAGGCAACGGGCTGGAACGTCCGCAGGATCTTCCGCAAGTCCTTCATGATCGGAAGCGACGTTTACGTCCGGACAACAAAGAAGCGGAAGCCCCTCAAGAAGCTCCACATGGCTGTGCTCGCAAACGAACTTGCGAAGCCCTCACGACCGAACGTTGCGCAAGCGGAATCCTTCGCTGCGCTGGATCTCGAAAAGCGAGTGACGCGCCACGTCACCTTATCTCTCGGAATTTAGGATGTGTCATGGCTAAGGCAGCAAGTGTCGGCGGCGTATGGATTCCCGAAACTTGCAGCAAGGCTGACCTTTCGACCCTTCTAGGGATATCTATCCGATCTATCCGGGATCTGGAGGTCACCGGCGTCCTTGTGCCAGCTGCAGGAAGAGGGCGGTACGAAACGCTCCCGTCCATTCAGAACTACCTCAGCCGCTTGCGTGAGCAGGCAGCGGGTAGGGCTACAAAAGGCGGCAACAATCTCGCAGACGAACGAGCTGAAGAAACTCGGATCGATAAAGAGATCAAAGCCATCAAGCTTGCCCAGCTCAAAGGCGAAATTCTAACGCTTGATGAGGTTTCAGCAAGCTGGTCCGCTTTCGCAGGCGTGATCAAAGGAATGCTTTTGACGATGCCTAGCAAGGCGCGCACCAGCATCCCCCATCTCACCGCCCACGATGGCGAAGTCCTGCGCGATATGGTTCGCGACATGCTGCTCGACCTCTCTGATGAAGTCGAAGCGAGCGTGATTGCCGGCGACAAGAGGTCTTTCAAAAGTGGCAAGTAACGCAGTCCACGTGCTTGCACGTGGCTTGGCGAAGGCTTTGCGCCCGCCAGATAAGCTATCGTACTCGCAATGGGCTGCTGAAAATTTCCGATTAAGTAAGGCGTCGTCTTCGGCGCCTGGTCGTTTTCGCCCATGGAAGTACCAGAGAGGCATTCTCGACGCGATTGGTGACCCGACAATTGAGCGGGTTTCCGTGATCAAATCTGCCCGAACCGGCTACACCGTCGGTTTGGTTGCTGCAATCGGCGCCATCGCGGTTAATGACCCGTGCCCGATCATTCTTCTTATGCCGACGGACGACGACGCCCGCGGTATCGCTGTTGACGAAATCGATCCCGCTTTCCGTGAGAGCCCAGCGCTCCGAGAGGTGATGCGAATTGGTCGGTTCGACGGCCGTAACACACTTACTCAGCGCTCCATGCAAGGTGGTGGATCGCTGAAAATCCTATCGGCGCGCGCTCCGCGTAACCTTCGCCGTCACACAGCCAAAGTGCTGCTGGCGGATGAGGTCGACGGCATGGAAATCACCAATGAAGGTGATCCAATCAAGCTGGCGGAAAAGCGCACCACGTCTTTCGCTGATCGCAAGATCGTAATTGGCTCTACGCCTACTGACGAAGCGAAATCTATCGTCCTCAAAAGGTACGACGAGTCTGATCAGCGAATCTTTGAAGTGCCCTGTATCCACTGCGATACGCCATTCGAAATGCTCTGGCAGCACATCGATTGGCCACGAGGGGAGCCCGAAAAGGCCGTCTGCATCTGCCCGCACTGCGGTTCCGAGATCGAGGAGCGGTACAAGCCGCAAATGGTCGAGGATGGTGAATGGCGGGCTATGCGGCCGGAAGTCAAAAACCATGCTGGCTTCCGTCTAAATGCGCTGGTTTCGCAGTTTGCGAACGCGTCATGGGCAAAACTGGCCGAAGAATACGAAAAGGCCGTCAAAAATGGTCCTTCGGATATGCAGGTGTTTTACAACACCGTGCTCGGCCGTGTTTGGTCCACCGCGATCAACTATGTCAGCGCAAACGAACTTCTGACCCGACTTGAGGACTTCGGCCTTGATTGGGATCACGAGGCAAACCAGTGGCGGGAAGATATACCCGAAGCGGTTGCGTACATCACAGCCGGCGTCGACGTTCAGCCTGACCGTCTGGAAGTGGTTTTCATCGGGCATAGCCCAGATAATCGCTACATTCTTGGCCACTACGTCATTCGCGGTAACGCTACACTGCAATCGACTTGGGACGAGCTCGATGCACTGCTTTCCACGAGATGGAAGCATCCGCTCGGCGGTGAAATTGGTGTCGAAGCGGCATGCGTCGACTCCGGCGACGGTAATATGACGCAACGCGTCTATGACTTTTGCGAATACACGATGGCACGACGCATCGTCGCCATTAAAGGTCAGGCCGGACCACATCCGGTTCTTCGGGCAAGCCGCAACAAACGGCGAAACCGTACTGCCACTCTCTATATCGTGGGTGTTGATACCGTAAAAACCGACATTTTGGTCAATTTGCCCTTGGAAAAGGGCGATCAGCAGTCGTTTCGGTACTCGAATACGCTCCAGCCTGAATGGTTTGACCAGTTCACGTCGGAGCGACGCGAGATCAAGTACGTCAAAGGCCGACCGGTCATCTCGTTCGAACGCATCGGAAAGAAGCGTGCTGAAGCATTAGACTGCACTGTCTATGCCTTGGCCGCCAAGAACCTTTGCCGTTTCGAGTACGAAAAACGATACGAACAGCTCAAAGGCAGCAATGCATCGGCCCGTCCGAGCCTGCGTGAGCTCTCCAAAAGACTTCATGGGTAGGTGTTCATGGCTGAAGCAAGCATTGAGAAGCCGCGATACCGCGTGCCCGCTGTATCGCGCGCGCCGCTGCCATATCCGCAGCCACAGGCGGCTTACTTCAAGGGTGAGAAAAATCCGCTCATGTTTTCATGGCGGCCGGCGTTGCGTGAAGGCTACGTCGACATCCAAAACTCGTGGGAAAAGGCCGCTGCCCGCGCGATCGATAGTATCCAGAATTCCGGTTTCATCGGGAATGGTGTTGCAGTCAGTACAGGCGGTGTTGTCGGGGATGGTCTCAAGCTGGCGCCCCGGCCGGATGCTGTGACTCTCGGTTGGACGGCAAAGCAGGCGAATAAATGGAGCCGTAAGGTCGGTTCCAAGTTCTATCTCTGGGCGATCAATCCGCGTGAATGCGACGCGGGTGGACGCATGAACTTCTACATGCAGCAGCAAGCGGCGTACGCCTCATATCTCGCCTATGGGGAGATCCTTGGGCTTCTGCCTCTTATTGATCGTCCGCATACAAAAACCATGACGAAGGTAGCCTTGCTGCCTCCGTCTCGTCTCGAAAACCGTAATGATATGGAGGGCGGCCTTTATCAAGGCGTCAAAGTCGATGGCTGGGGTTGTCCGCAATCTTATCTCATTCGTCGCAAGCCTGCGGGCGTTGGGACGGAAGATGCTGTTGAAATCCAAGCTTGCGACGGAGACGGTCGGCGAAATGTACTTCACTATTTCGATCCGGCTATCAGTACTACTCGCGGTATATCTCCTATCGCGAATGTCCTGAAAGTGACTCGTCAGGTCGATCAATATGCCGATGCTACGCTCACAAGCGCGTTAATCCAGACAATTTTTGCCGCAACGCTAAAGACCGATATCAAAGGTATCGCGGCTTTTGATGGCTTGTTTACGGATCGAGACGCTCAGAAGAGCACTGATTTTGACATCAGAGATTTTGGCGCCGCTCGAGGTGAATGGTACGACGGTTCGCAGATCGACCTTACGCAACACGGCCGCATCGCTCATCTTTTCCCGAATGACGAGCTTCAATTCACTGAAGCAAAGCAGCCTGGGCAGCAATACGACTCGTTTATGGGATGGCTACTGCGAGAAATCGCTGCTGGCTTCAACATTTCCTATGAATCGCTCACCGGCGACTATCGCGGCGCGACATACTCTTCAGTTCGCATGGCGGGTGCCAATGAATGGCTAACTGTCATGCGCCGTCGCAACAACATCATTATTCCTTTCTGTCAGGCTGTTTATGAGGCTTGGCTAGAGGAAATGGTAATGACGGGGAAACTCGAATTCCCCGGTGGTATCGATAAGTTTCTCGAAAACAAAGATGCCGCTTGCACCGCGAATTGGAGCGGACCAGCCCGTCCACAGGCAGATGAGTTCAAAACTGCCCGTGCGTACCAAGTTCTCAAAGAAATGGGCGTCACGACCCTTTCCGCCATCAGCTCAGCATATGGCGAAGACTGGGATGATGTAGCGCGCCAGCAGTCCGAAGAAAATGCTTACTACCGTGATCTTGGCCTTCCAGAGCCGTGGCGTAACACGGAGCAGGAGGCATTCGATCAGGGCAGGGACGATACCGAGCTCGGATTGAAAGACCCCGGCCAACCACCCGGCGAAAAACGTGATCGAAGTAAGATCCCCGGCCGATCTCGTAAAGGCGCTGGCCGGCCGGAAAATGATCCCGACAAGGAAGAGGACGACTAATGGCGATCGACTATAACGCCCTCTTCGGTGAGGAGACCTATGATCCATGTGCGGCGCTGAAAGTGCTTCGGCCCGCATTGATCAAATTGAAGGTCGAAGGGCAAACAACGCGCGTCTCCTTTCGAGACCGATCCGTTGAGATGAAGGCGGCGGATCTTTCGTCGCTGGAATCCCTCGTCAACCAACTTGAGAGCGAATGCGCAGCGATCCACGGCCGTCGCGGTCCAAGACGCGCGATCACGGCCGGCTCTCGCTACTGACAAGGACAAATCCAATGAAAGTATTGGAAGCTGCGCTTTCGGCGCCATGGCTCATTGTGCAGCAAAACCTGGAAGATATCCTCGGCATTGCGGCGCGAGAGAAGGAATGGACGCCCGAAGTTCTGGAAAAATACCGTTCCCGTCCCCTGGAGCGAACCGAACGTGCGGCGCGTCGTGGTGATGTTGCCATTCTCAATATTCATGGCGCGTTGTTCAAACGGGGTAATCTGTTCGTAGATGTCTGCGGTGCGATGTCATACGAGATATTGAACCGCGACTTTCAGGCGGCGCTGGATGACCCTTCGATCAAGGGTATCGCCTTGTATATGGACACGCCAGGCGGAGTCGCTTCTGGCTGCGATGAGTTTGCGCAATCCGTTTTTGACGCTCGCGGGAAAAAGCCGATCACTGCCTACGTTTCCGGCGCGGCTTGCTCCGCTGGATACTGGATCGCGTCAGCAGCAGACAAAATTGTGATCAGCGAAAGCTCAATGGTTGGTTCGATTGGCGTGGTTATGACCATTCCAAAGACCGGCGAGAAGGCAACTGAAATTGTCTCTTCAAACGCGCCTGCAAAGCGTCCGGACGTAGAAACTGATGAAGGTCGCGCGCGTATCCAGCAAATGGTTGACGACCTAGAAACGGTCTTCATCTCGGCCGTAGCGCGTAACCGCGGGGTGTCTGAAGACACCGTTAAGCAGAAATTCGGTTCTGGCGGGGTCGAGATCGGCGCAAAAGCCGTAGCCCTCGGCATGGCTGATAAAGTCGGACAGTTCGAACAGGTTCTAGCTGACCTTCAGAAGTCCACCCCAAACACCTCCACTAAAATTTCCATCAAGGGAGAAGCTTCAATGGCTGATAAGGCCCCTGTAGCAACAGAAAACAAGACTGGCACCGAGCAGGTGCCGGAATCGCAGGCGCCTGCGGCCGTAGACCAGAAAGATCGTATCCGGGCGATCGTGACTTCTGATCTGGGCAAGCAGTTCCCTGCAACCGCATCAGCGCTCGCTTTCGACACCGATCTTGGCGCTGAAGCTGCAGCGGCCGTTCTTGCAGCTGTGGCGGAGGACAAAGCGCCAGCGGCTGCACAGTCCACTCCGGGTAAAGAGAGCTACCAGCAGCGGAAGCAAGACGCAGGCGCGCTCGGCTTCGGACAGCCAGAGGCCAGCCAAGAGCGGCCGAACCCTATGCGAGCATCAGCCGCAAAAATCAACGCCAAGCGTAACAAGTGAGGAACCAATGGCGAGAGTTCTAACAGAAGGCCGTCACGCGGCCGAATTCATCATGGAAGAGCTTGGCGTAAGCTTTTCTCGTGACAATATCGTAATTCCGGCAGGGACTGGCAAGGTTGAACCAGGCACCGTGTTGGGCGCTGTTACCACGTCAGGAAAGTTTATTCCTTCCCCGGCCAGTGCGGTCGAAGGCAAGGAAGGCGCCGAAGTGGCTTCCGCAATCAACATCTACGGCGTTGATGCAACAGAAGCTGACGTAGCCGTTTCGGCTCTCGTGCGCGGCTCAACCGTCAATTCCCACATCATTCAGTACGATACGACGGTTGCGGATGACGCAGCGAAGGCCGCCAAAAAGGCGCAGCTCGCTGGTGTCGGCATCGTTGTACGCTAAGGAGTACGCTAGACATGGCTGAACTTACACTTGACGCCTTCAACGACGACGCGTTCTCGCTTCATTCGCTCACCGACACTATCGAAGATCTGCAATTTGTCCCTGGCCGCCTTGGCGAGCTGGGCATCTTCGCTGAAGATTCGATCTCAACCACGTTGGCAAGCTTTGAAAAGCGAGGCACACAGCTGACGCTTATCCAGCCGACTCCGCGCGGTGGTCCAGGCGTCACTACAGATAAGAAGAAGCGCGAAATGCGCGCCCTTGAAGTGCCTCATTTCCAGATTGACGACGCAATCTATGCGGAAGAAGTGCAGGGCATTCGCAAGTTTGGCACCACGAGCGAGCTTGAACAGCTCTCCGATAAGGTCGCTGGCCGCCTGAGCGAGCACAACGACAGTGTAGCTGCGACGGAAGAACATGCACGCATGGGCGCTGTTAAGGGCACTATCGTTTATGCCGATGGCAGCTCAACGGACTTGTTTAAGGAATTTGGCGTTACGCGCATTCCTGAAATCAATTTCGCGTTGGGGACCGCGAAGGATGGTGCACTACGCGCGACTTGCTCCAAGCTTGTCCGCACTGTTTCGGATGAACTTGGAGCCCTGCGCTTCACCGGAATCCACGCTCTTTGCGGTGATGACTTCTTTGACGCGCTTTTGAAAAACGTCGAAGTGCGTGAAACATATAAGGGCTGGTCTGACGCTCAAATTCTGCGCGAAGGTTATCTCGGGCCAAATCGCTCCACTTACGGAATTTTCGAGTTTGGTAATATCGTCTTCGAAAACTACCGTGGCTCCGTAAATGGAACCGACTTCATTGAGAAGGACAAGGTCCAGCTCTTCCCAATGGGTGTGCGTGGCCTCTTCAAGTCGATCCGTTCGCCGGCCGACTACATCGAAACCGTGAATACGCCGGGTCGCCGCGTTTATGCCAAGCAGTACCGAATGCTGAATGACAAGGGTGTGCACCTCGAAGTGCAGACCAACAGTCTTCACGTCTGCACCCGTCCGCGCGTTCTGCTGAAGGGCAAGCTCTAAGGATCTCACATGTTCAGTAAGTTCGCCGAATTCGAGCGGCTAATTTCCGACCGCGTCGATGACGTCATGGGTGAGCGCACGCTCGTAACCCACTATAAAAAAGCGGAATTTGTCGCTGCAGCGCCGGACCCTGAACGTGAGCCCCTTGAAGTCGTTGGCGTGGTTGATTTCACGCCAACGATTCCACAAATGCAGGATCGCGGAAGATACGACGGGTTCATTCCGTCGCTCGCTGGCGACAAGATTATTGTCTCTTACGATCAGTACGCATTCAAAAACCCCTCCGATCGTCCCGTAGATGGCACTGTCATCGAAACGATGGATCGCCCACAAAACTTTAGACTTCGCGTCACACGAGCCGATCCGGACGAACTTGGACGCATCGTCTGTGTTTGCGAGGTAAAGAAATGAGCATTCTCTCCCAAGCGCTCGTTACATCGTTTCGGAAGATGGTGACCGACCGGACATGGGCCGCTGATCGAGTTTCTGAGCAGCCAGTCGATCCGCTGGCAGACGTGCTCCGTGCTGACGGGCGCCCACCTTTACCGGTCATTGCGGTCTACTGTGATGAGGTCGCCGGGAACCCATCGGGACGCGAAACCCAAAGTGGAATGCAGAGCGTTTCCATGAACGTTTTCGCTTATCTGCCACCGGCTGGTATTCTCGTTCCTGACGGAAGCGCAGAGCTCGGGGCCGCACAGGCTGGTTTTGCCCTAAACTTGCTAGGCAGGCAGATCGACGCGTCGATGCACTACGGCCACGATGACTGGATTGCTCTCTGGCGCCGTCTCGTTCCAAGGATCACTTCGAAAAAGTCTCGGTTTGTATTGCTTGAAATCGAAACCGGCGTACGCATCCCGACACTTGAGCTGACTTACGAACTTATGGCCGTTGAAGAGCCAATGTTTGGCAAGCCGCTGTATGCCGCATGGCTTCAGCTCGACACTTTACTACGCGCCACTCCTGATGGTGCGATTGTCGCTGATTATATCAAAGCAGCAATCGAATCTCCGGATGATGTGCTGGATTATCAAAAGTTCCGCGCAAATCATGCGCTGACATACTCTGAGCTCGAAACCACCGGCTTTGCGCCCGTAATGATTGAGGAAACGCCTGTTTTGCAAGGCGTTAATCTCGTGGAGCAAAGGCCCGATCAAGACGGGGGCTGACCATGGCACTTGAATTTCTCCAGTCCCTGATGGAGCAGCTTGTCGACGTCCAGCGCCGCATGGGCGGTGTATCGATGAAAGGCAAAGTCTCGCCGGATCATATCGATCCCAAAGCCGGCAAGGTTCGCTTGATTATTGGTCAGGATGACGACGGAAAAGACGTTCTGTCGCCATGGGTTCCATATGCGCAGACGGCTGGGGCTTTGAAAGTCCATTCGGCGCCGTCTGGCGGCCAGACGATGGAAATCTCGTCAGACAGTGGCGATGTGGAGCAGGGGACAGCACGCTCGCTTCACTGGTCCGATGACAATCAATCGCCCTCTGAGAAGGGAGACGAGCATGTCATCACGTTCGGCAATGTCCGTATTGAGCTGCGCAACGGAGAGCTTGTGCTGAAGCTTCCTCGGCTACTGGTCGAGAGTGGAAGCACAACCTTTGAACTATCTGGAGGCGGCCTGAAAGCGGTCGCAAACGATTATCAATTTGACTGAGGTGTTTCATGCCAGGTGTCGCTTGCGTAGGTGTCGATTTTGCAGGTGGCGTACAGCTGGGCATGCAGGCGGCTAAGTTTAAGATCCGAGGGCAAGCTCTTGTAGTGGTTGGAGACCGTGTCGCAGGACATGGCGAACCACCACACACCAGCCCGGTAATGGCGCAAGGAACTTCCAAGTTCCGCGTCTCAGGCATTCCGGTTTGCCGCGAAGGCCATGCCGCCACGTGTGGTCACACCACATCCGGCCGTTCGTTCTTCCGAATTCCATAAGAGGTCACCATGCCAGGCATGAGCGCTGATACCGGGCTTGTTCTCGGCGGGTACGATCACGTCGAGCAGAGCCTCGCTAAGATTATTACGACACGGCTAGGCGAACGCTGGATGCACGAATGGTTCGGCAATCCCGGTCTCCGCCTTCTAGGCCAAAATGCCAATGAGCCCAACGTTCTTCTTTGGATAAACACAATCTGGATGCTTGTCGATTTGTACGAGCCACGATTCAAAATCGAGCGCTTCGATTTGGACGGAATTCATCGTGATGGCCTCGGAGAATTTAGCATGTTCGGGCAGTACCGCCCGTTCGCCCACCTCGATTGGACGCAGGCAAAGGCGTTCGTGAGCGTTTCAGGCGGCACTGTAAGGCTTTCCCTAGCTGACTGAGGAATAAGTCCATGACTATTGATTTAACAACCTTGGCCACTCCTAGAGTGATCGAGACGGTCAGCTATGCGAGCATTTTAGATCAAGCACTTGCGGATCTGAAGGAGCGGTTTCTTAAATCCGGCATCACATATGATGTCGGAAATCTCGAGACTGATCCCGCCAAGATCCTTGTCGAAGTTTCATCGGCTCGTGAGATCATCATTCGACAGCGCATCAACGATGCAGCAAAGGCGAACCTCATTGCCTATGCATCGGGAAGCGATCTTGACCATCTCGCAGCATTTTATGATGTGACAAGACTGGCGGGAGAGAATGACATCCAGCTTCGCGCTCGAGTCGTTCTCGCAATTCAGGCACGCTCACCTGGAGGGTCTTCATACTGGTATAAGCAGGCCGCTTTGCGCGCTGATACGCGCATCAAAGATGTCGTCGTTTATCGCGAGATGTTCTGGCCGATTATCCATGTGGCTGTATTATCTTCGCAAGATGGCGGCGTTCCTGATAAGGCAATGCTCGACGCCGTCACAGCAGAGATCATGAGTGATCGCGTCCGCCTGCTGAACGACACCATTATTGTTGAGGCCGCAGTAACGCAGACCGTCGACGTCGCAGCGGATATTTGGCTGTTGCCAGACGCAAGCTCCAATTTAGTCACGGAGTTGGAGGGTATCCTCAGAAAAGCATGGCAGGAGGAATCTGGCGTCGGCTTTGATCTTGAGATCTCGTGGCTGGAATCTCGTCTCCATATTGAGGGTGTTAAAAAGGTAGTCGTCACCTCTCCATCTGCATCGATCATCAACTCCGAAGGCTCGGCAACGGCCCTCGGAACTATCACACTCACCAATAAAGGCCGGGATTACTGATGGTTGACCGTTCCGCATTGCTGCCCAGCAATGCCACGGCGCTCGAAACAGCTATTTCCGAGTCCATGGACCGGACACCTGAAATCGGGCCCGGTGTGGTTGCGCTGCGCGGTTTTAAATACAATCCTTCTGATGAGATCGTCCCTTACCTGGTGGCAGAATACGGCCTGCAAGAGATCGCCGATTTCATTCCAGATTTACGATTGCTGTTATCACGCGGCGTCGCGTGGCAGCGAATTATTGGCACTCCATCTGCAGTTCACACAGCGTTGCGCTGGATCAATCATGACGGCGATATCGAGGAATCCAGCTTCGATGATGCAAAATGGTGGCAGTTCCAAATCCATTTGCCGTTCGAGGTTCGCAACACCGGCTTTGTGAAGCCGATGACGCGGCTCGTTAAAGCTTCAAAGCCCTTGCGATCGGATTTCATACGCGTCACGGCGGGATGGGATGTGCGGGCTTTTCGTCTCGACACGCATCAGCTCGACGGCGGCGCATATCTTGATGACTGGTCCGGTATTCGTCGAACACCCGACGAGCCGGTTTTGTCACTGCGCTTCCATCACCGTGACCGCGTTCGTTTCTGGCGGCAGGATATCGTTAAGGCTCGGTACGCCGCCCATTTAACTCAGCCCTATCGTATCCGCTACGACCTTCCGATGCGCCAACGTCAAGGCATGTTCGCAGCAATATCAACCCGCCTCACGCGCTATAGCGAACCGGCCATCCAGCCGTTTCAAAACGCGCCTTTTGTCTCCGCATCGTTCGGCAAGCCAGCCTTCCGGGCGCATTTAGGGCTTTCATAAAATGGCTTCTCCAGTTTTTACCATTGGCTCCCGCACCATTGTCGCGCAGTTGTTAATGCAGCAGCCGCTATTTCTCGCGGTTGGAAGTGGCGATCCCGCGTGGGACGACATTCCGCCGCCCGCCACTCCAGAGGAAGAAGCGCTCGAAATGGCGGCTCTTTCAAAAGAGACATCGCTGAAGAACTGCGTCGGCTTCACGCGCATCCGATCAAAGTCTTTCGTCATGCCCGATGAGGCAGGAACGATCGTCATGCTGGATGGCTCCAAATGGTCGAAAACCAATGATCCGGTTCCGGCATTTATGCTCGAATATCTGCTGGAGCTTGAAGACGCGACCGGCGTCTCTTTGCGTGAAAACGGTATTTATGTCGGCACGCAATTCGCAGCCAGCGTTCCAGCCGGTCAAATGTACGTGCCACTTGCGGACGTGACTTCGCCGGGCACGCTGATCCAGCTCACCCGCTTTCCTCCGATCGTTCGCGACGGTTCGTTGAGCCAGTCGATGACGCCTATTCTTGAGGTCTGAACCCTATGAGCATTTTCATTCGACATGGATTTCTTGACCGCTATAGCCGAGGCGCAAAACGCTTCGCGCTTGCCTTCAGGAAGAAGCTCTATCTGCAATCGACAGACTTGAACGAGCTTCAGTCTATGGGCGACGACAAGATGCGGCGCGGTTTTGACGTCTTGTTTCAGGACGGTCGCGTTACGGCTGGACCGGCTCCGGTTGTGGAGGAAGTCGACGAGGATCGCATCCGCGTCAAACTTGGCGATTGCACGGTCTATGTTGGTGGCTACTTCCACGATGTTCCTGCCGCCGAGTTCGTCCTGAATAAAGCTGGTACCGCCTTTATCGGTGTGATCGTTACCGAGAAGACCATTGACGATGTAATTGATCCATCGCTTAAAGGAAGTATTCCGGACACGCAGGCATACATGCAGGCAGGCGCAAGCCGGATTGAAATTTCCGTCTCCTGGTCGCACTCGCGCATCCTCAACGAAAGTCCCCTCGTCAACGTCTATACCGTTCTCGACGGCACGATCCTGATGTCGGACACCAACACCGAATTCTCGGAGATCTACAAGGCACTCGCCCGCCAGTCGGACGAAAGCAACGGCAGCTTTGTAACGAGCGGTTTCGAAGTTTTTGCGAACGGCGCTGATGGAAGCGGAAATCAGGTGTTTTCCGTTTCCGAAGGCGTTGCATGGCTCAATGGATGGCGTACCGCACGTTCTCAAGGGTTGCGTTTCGTCATTCCTGAAGAACCGGACCTTGCACCCGTCGATAATGAAACGCACCGCTTCACCGCCGCGACAGGCGGTGAACAGACGATCCAGCTCACCAAATCACCGATTGCCAGGGTTCGCCGCGTCACCATTGTTAAAGAGACAACGCAGACGATCGTGCACGGTTCTTACAGCGGCGTGACTGATCAGCTGCCGCATTCATCCATCAAGCAGATTTTCAAGGTGTGGGATACAACGCGCGAATATCCGGCAACCACGTCATGGATCAATTCTGGCGGCTCGCTAGACTGGTCGCCTTCCGGACCTGAACCTGCACCCGGTGCCTCGTATGAAATCCACTATCAATATTACGAGAACATCACGCTGGCACCGGAAGCGATCGGGCGCAACTTCCTGAAGATCAGCGGCGCGGCAAAGGAAACAGACGTATTCCTTGATTATGATTACAAGCTGCCGCGCATCGATGTGATCGCGCTGATCCCAGGAGGCTATCTGGCTCATATCAAGGGAACATCGTCCGCCACCCGGCCCAGAGCACCTTCGGTTCCTGCAACGCATCTTGAACTTGCCCGCGTGACCAATAACTGGGGCTTGCTTCCAGGCATCGAGCAGACTGCCGTTCCGAATATGGACTATTCGGAAATGCGCAACCTGAAGGAGACGGTTGTCAATCTGGCCGATCTGGTGGCGCAGCTCCGCTTGCGCTTCGATGTCAACGCACGGGACGTATCAGCCCGGCGCGGCATGTTTGTGGATTCCTTCGTCAACGATGCCATGCGTGATCAGGGCGTGGCGCAGACGGCTGCAAGCTATGGCGGAAAGCTGCGCCTGCCGATCAAGACAACGGCCCACGAGTTCCCGGCAATGACAGATCCGTTGATGCTGCCATTCTCCGAGGAAATTGTTCTGAGCCAGTTGCGCGAAAGCGGCGAGATCGAGATCAATCCGAATGCCGTCTTTACCGCAGTACCGGGCCGCGCAACGCTCAATCCCGCGACAGATACGTGGACGGACAAGAACACGGTCTGGTCATCGAGCGAAACACAGAGCTTCGATTCCTCGATGGGCGAGTATTTGCCGGACTACATCACTGGCATAGACATCACGGCCAACGTGGAGAAAGTCCGGACGGATGTGAAAGCGGCAGAGTTCATCCGGCAGCGTCCGCTTGCCTTCCGGATCGAAGGTTTCCGGCCCAACGAAACACTGGCGAAGATATTCTTTGACGAGATCGAGATCGCGCCAGCCACCCTTTCCGGTCCTGCCGGAAACGATGGCGTTATTACCGGCACGCTGGAAATCCCGCCCAAAGTTCCGACCGGCACCAAGATTGTTGTGTTCCAGGGCGCGTTCACTGAAGCCTCATGCACCTATGCGGCGCGCGGTGAGATCAGCACAGAAGAGTATCGCCTTGCCACTTCCGTCCAGACAACAACCGCGACAATGCCGAAGCCTGTCGTCAACAACACAGTGATTAACAACGTCACCAACGTGACCAACGTCACTCAGCCGACCGGCAATCAAAACAACTCGATCGTTATCAAAGAACGCGGACCAAGGAGCGGACACCATGACTAACCCGATCTCGCAGCCTTTCGTGCTGACTGAATCGCGTTGCCTTACTGGCGTATCGGTCAAATGCACCCGCGCAGGCGATCCCGCGAAGCCGGTTCTGGTGCAGATCAGGCCGATGGAATATGGCGCAGCCGATCCTAAAACTGTGCTGGCGGAAGCATATGTCCCCGGATCGGCCCTGAAGGCAGGCGAGTTCTTTGATGCCAACTTCCGTTATCCGGTCTATTCCGACAAGGCCCGCAACCTTGCCATCGTGCTGATGACGGACGATCCAACCCGTACTGTGGCGGTTGGCAGGCTGGGCGACGTGGACAAAACCGGCCAGCTGATCAGCCAGCAGCCCTTTACTGTTGGCTCGCTTCAGATTTCTTCGAACGGTGCAACCGTTACAACGCTCGACGGCACATATCTGGTCTGCAAGCTGCGCGGCGCACGATTTACCGAAACCGAGAAGCGCGCCTATGTCGGCACGTTCAAGGCGGCGAAGATGTCAGATATTCTGGTGTCAGCCGGTGTCGAATATCCCGAAACGGGAACTGATGTTGCGATCATCCTCAAACGTCCGGATGGCAGTGAAATCGTGTCGTCGCCGACGCAGGCACATATGCTCACCGAATATATCGTCAACGAGGATATTCAGGTGTTCGCTCATTTGCGCGGATCGGATCGGGTGACGCCTTTCGTCTTTCCCGGTGTACAGGTGCGTGAGGGAGAGCTTCAGCCAACCGCAACTTATGAAACCCGCTCTGTTGAGTTCAAGGATGCGAGCAAGGTTGTCACCACGATCGAAGCAAAGCTTCCGAGCGGTTCATCCGCACAAGTGTCGATTGGTGTGCAAGGTGATTTCGTCCAGGCCGCGCCGGTTGAAGCGATCCCGCTTGGTGATGGGCTCGCAGAGCAGACCTATCAGCGGCCTGACTATCCCGAAGCAAATCTGGATGCCCGCACGCGCATTGTTTTGAACGGCACGCCAGCTGCGCGCCCGGAAATATCGAACCTGCGCATGTGGATTTCGAAGGTGGCATGACATGGCAGAAGAACGCACACTCACACCGAACTACCACTGGCCTCTGCCACTGCCGCAAGGCAATCAGATTGTCGAAATCAAGCAGATCGGTGATACGATCAGCGAGATCGACGCCACTTTCAAGACGTTCGTGGACGCCTATAACGAGCACAAACACAAGTTCGGCGATATTGAGCAGACGCCGACGACGCTTGAAGGATATGGCATTAAGGATGCGATGACATCCGCGCAGGTTGAAAGTGCCATCACGGAATCGGGCAGCAGTCTAAGCCAATCGTTCACCCAGGCGCTCTCCAATCTGACCGACACCATTGGTAAAGCGCTTGGGCTTCGCGTCCGCGTAGATGATGCGCAGGAATTCACCCTCGCGCAGAAGAAGCGCGCACGCGACAACATTGAAGCCGTCGGCGTTGTCGACAAGGGAGCCGCAGGCGGCGTTGCACCACTTGGCGCCGATAGCAAGATTGCAGGTGTCTATCTGCCCGCGCTGACCACGACCGGCACCGTGGGTGCCGCTGTGGCGGGGGCGAATGGACAACAGTCAATCGCAGATGGTGATAGCCTTACAGGTGTATTGGCGGGTTCTGGAACTCTCGTCCGATGGACGTGGGGAAACATTGTCACTTGGCTGCGCTCGATTTTCTACGTCAAAACTGAAGTCAACAATATCATTGCAGGCAATATGGGCGGTCGTGCTTATCCGCGCAGGTCAGACGGCGGTGCACTGAACATCATATGGAGCGGTCAGTCAGGCATGCCGTCTTGGGTTTTGGGCGGAAGCGACGGGGCAAATGTCTACGCATACAATCCGGCCAATTTCAGCGTAAATTACGCCAATTCGGCCAACTGGGCGAACGGCGCGACATATGCGGATCGCTTGGGCGCGGGCGGCTGGACGCTTGCCGATGTTCAGGGCCAGCTCAATTGGCGCGTTACTGACACGCGGTTCGCCGGATACATTACGCGGGCAGCCGCAGGCACCGCGAACTTGTTTCAAGAATTTGACAGTGGCTACGTATGCACCGGGTATCGTTTTCAATCTATCAGCGGACAGGGAGCCGTTACCGGACTATCCACCCGGCAATTGCAAATTCATATCCCTAACGTCGGTTGGCGAGCTTTCGGAGGCTGGTAAAATGAGAAACTTTGGAAAATTCAAAAGGGTTCTTACTCCGGTAGAGCTTCCTCCCGAGGTTATAGGCCAGAAGGATGACGGCGAGTTCGAGTACGGGCCTAAGCGATATGTGAATGTCTTCTTCTTCCGAAACGAGGATGGAACAGACATTTGCGACATTGCGAAAGACGATCCGCACAAGTTCTATATCGCTGTTGATCGAGATGGCGCGGTTTTCTCGATGACAGATGACATTGAGCAATCGCAGATCGAAGGAGCCGACATTATCGGGATTGATAATGACTTTGGATTTACCTTCGGGCCGGGCGGAACGGTCTATGGGAAAATCTGGAACGGAAAGGCCATTATTGAGCCACCCGTTACCGAGCTGGTTCCTGATGAAATTAGCCGCCGCCAGTTCTTCCAGTATCTCGCGGTGCTTGGGATCATCAGCCGTCAGGAAGCGTTGGCGGCACTACAAAGCGGCGCTATCCCGGCACCACTGCAAGCGATTATCGACCAGCTACCATCGGAAGATGATCAGTTTGAAGCGCAAATGTTTATTATCGGTGCGCAGAACTTCAACCGTCTGCATCCTTTAAGCGATACGGTTCGCCTCGCGCTGGAATGGACGGTCGAGCAAAAAGACGACTTCTGGCGAGAAGCCTTCAAACTCTAACAACCGCCGCCGTTGAGGCGGTTTTTTTGTCTCCAAGCCTGGCCATCGCGCCGGGCTTTCTTTTTGCCCGCAATTGGGCTTCACCTACGGAGAATTAAAGATGGCCGAACTTGTAGTTGGCATCCAGCATATTCGAGACGGCATCGAGGCGTCGACTGCTTTGAATGCCGACATGAGCGTCATCGGCGTTATTGGAACGGCGCCCGATGCAGACGAAACAGTATTTCCGCTCAATACGCCAGTTCATCTGTTCACGAACGATATCACGAAGCGTAGCAAGCTCGGTGGTGGCACGCTCGAAGATGCGCTCGTAGGCATTTCGGCTCAGCTGGCCGCTTCTAGCGCGGCTGCAAGCGTAGTCATCGTACGTGTCCAAAAGGGTGCAGACGACAACGCCACAATCGCAAACATCGTTGGCAGCGAGGCGGATGCGACGGGTATTTGGGCCTTCTTAGATGCACCAGAACTTCTTGGCGTAACCGCTCGCCTTCTGATCGCACCGGGCCATACACACCAGCAAATGGCCGGCCCGAATGTTGTTATCACCAATGCGGGCTCTGGCCTAACTGAAGTGCCAACTGTCGCCTTTACTGGTGGTGGCAGCGGTTCAGGGAAGGTTTTGCCGACGGCCCACGCAGTGCTTGGTACAGGCGCGAATGCTGACAAAGTTGTGTCGATTGTGATCGATAAGCCTGGCGCAAATCTCTCTGGTTCAGTGAATGTGACCTTTAGCGGCGGTGGCGCTGCAGAAGACAAGGTCATGCCGGCCGCGACAGCGACGATTGAGATTATGGCGAATGCTGTCTGCGCAAACATCGTGACTGTTGCGGAACGCACGCGCGCACGCTTCCTTCCAGAAGGTCCAACCGGATCTCCAGAACAAGCACTGACATGGCTGGAAACGCTTCCACGGTCAGCGCATATCCTGCATCCTCTCCGTCAGGTGGCAAAGATTGTCGACGCAGATGGGAGTATCGTGGAAAAGCCGCTCTCGCCATATGTGATTGCGCTTTATGCGCGTCGCGATGCTGAAGCCGGTGGCGTTCCTGCGTTCTCGATTGCGAACCAGCAGCTCTACGGTATCTCAGGCGTTGCGCCGCGCATTCCATTCTCCATTACTGACGCCTCAAATCAGGGCCAGCTCGATATCAGCCGCGGTTTCGGCATTATCTTCCGTGGTGAAGTTGGCGTGGATGGCTCTTTGACTGACGGCGGATACACGTTCTGGGGAACCGATACGCTCTCTGCAGAAAGCGCTTGGCAGTTTGCTCACGTCAATCGACTGCGTGATTTCCTTGAGCTTTACCAGGTCAAGACGATCCGCGGTTATCTGGGCAAGTACAACATCACCTTGGCGCTTGTGCAGGCCGTGGTGAATACGATCGAATCCAAGCTTCGGGATATGAGCAACCGCGACTATCTGTTGGGATACAAGATCTACTTCACCCCAGCGGACAACTCGACGTCACAGCTCCGGCTTGGCTTCCTCAACATCACTTTCCAGGCAGAAGAACCACCTGTGTTCCGTAAGCTCACTCTGCGTTCCCGCCGCTATGAAGCGGCGCTGGAGTCGCTTGTGGCGAGCATTGCCGTGGCAATCGGTTCGGACGGCACGATCACCTCGCAGTGATCGTTGCCCATTTAGGATACGGAGCAATAAATGTCCGCTACTATTACAAACCTCAATGCAGCAAACCTTTTCATCGGCGATGATGATCCGACCAGCTCGGAATTCCTGTCGATGAAGTCTGTGAAGCTGCCAAAGCTCACCCGCAACACCAAGGAACACTTGGGCGGTGGTGCTGCTGCAAGTCTGACGATTGGATTGAACAGCTTCAAGATTGACGCTCTTACGTTCTCTCTTGAAGGCGTCCAGCCGCATCTGATGAAGCGGTTTATGGCAAACACCCGCATCAAGTACACCTTCCGAGCCAATCTTTACGATACACAAACACAGGAGGATATGCCTCTCATCGGTGTGATCGAAGGCAAAATGACGGAACTTGATCCAGGCGAGTATAGCCCAGATCAGGGCGTCTCAACTGCCTATGCCGTCAATGAGATCGTTTATTACGAGCTCACAATCAAAAACGAAGAGAAGATCTACTTCGACTACTTCGCTGGCCCGGCCGGTGTTCGTTTCGATGGCAGAGCGCCGTTGGCTCCTGTGGCGGCTAATATCGGTATTTCCTAATGGGTACGAAAACGATGGACGCTCCAACTACCATCATCAATAGTGGAGTCGCCGAGCAGGTTGACAGCAATGTCATCCATTTCGACAGCGACAAACCACGCGAAAAGATTATTCCGCTCGAGTGGCCGCTTACTGTGAACGGCGTGCGCTATACGGAAGTACGTGTCCGCCGCGTGACTGGTACAGAAATTCGCGAGTATGTTGCTAATTCTCGCGCTGGCAAAAAGCTTGCACCGCCAGTCTTCGATATCCCATTCGAAGTCTATGACGCACTCGATGCAGACGACGCCGACGCACTCGATGAGGCGGGTCTGGATTTTTTGCCCCGTTCTGTTCGCGACGCATCGGCCGAATTTACCCTGCCAACTGGCGAGAATGCGTCGGATTAGTCGCGAACGTTTTCAATACGCCCCTCCCAACAGTCATTGAGATGGACTGGCTCGACATGCTGGCCTTCTACTGTGACGCATTAAATCTTCGCCGGGAAGAAATATTGCTTCAGGCGAAGATTGCTGGGGCTAAATTCAAAAGGTGATCTATGGCGCGAACGCTTATTGGCGAGCTGCTGCTAAGGGTAAAGGCTGATACCAAAGAGGCCGAAACCGTCAGTAAGGCGCTTCATAAGATCGAACAGGATTCCAAGAGGCTGAATGCAGCCCCTTGGGGTCTGGGAATGCAGAAGCAGCTTGATAAGCTCAAGGCCACCCCGCGTGAGTTTGATCTGGTTTTACGGAGCTGGGAGCGGCTAAATCAAGGCTTCCAGTCTCGCAATCTCACTGATGCGATGCGGAAAAACGACATCGCTGCTTGGCGCCAGGCGACCGTCTCGCACCTTACAGCGGTTCGTGCCCGGCTTAACGAAACAGAGCGCTCTGCAGGCAGACTGCACGCTCAGTTCGAGAATATGAAAAAGTTCGGCTACCTGATGGGTGGTGGTTACACCGGCCTATACATGGCGTCGACAGGCACTCGGGCCGCGTTGACGGCTGCATCTCAGGAACGCGTCCAGCAAGCCGAAATGAAGTATGCTGGGCTTAGCGAAGGCGAGCGCGGGAAGATCGATTCTTCCGCAGATAAATTCGTCTCAAAATACAATTTGAATAAGGCCGAAGTCCTGGAAGTTCTGAAGGACTCGTCTCTCAACGCCATCGACACCGATACCGCTTTGAGCATGGCTGATCCCATGATGAAGGCGATGCTTGTTCTGAAAAACCTATTTGGAAAAGAAGGAGCCGTTGACGGCCTCCGCGCTTTCAATAAGGCCATGGACAACATGGGCGTGCAAGATCCTGAGCTCTACACCAAGATGCTCGATGGTTATGTTCGCTCGCAGCAGGTGATTGGACGCGATATTTCGCCAGAGAGCTATGCTCAGGCGATCAAGTTCGCACGTGCGCCGGGTAAAGCTTACGGCAAAGATTTTATTTCCACCTGGCTACCTTACATGGCAGCGGAAACGGGCGGCTCTGATGCCGGTGGTAAGATCCGAGCAGCTTTCGACAATCTCGCAACCGGGCGCACTCCTTTGGCTCAGTTGGAGCGCCAGATTGAGCTCGGGCTTCGTCAGGGTGTTGTTCGCAACAACAAGGGGAAAATCGTTGATCCGGGAACGCTCACCGAATCTGATCGCTTCTATGCGAACCCGCTGGAATGGATGGATGGTGTCTTAAAGCCGGCACTGGTCAAACAAGGCATCGATGTAAACAATTCCGGCGATATGGCGGCCTATGTCGGCAAGATCGTGGGAAATCGACTTGCAGGCGACATGTTGTTTGGCGCGCTGGAGCAATTTGACCAGTACAAGCGCCAGAAAGAAAACCGTGGTGACAACGCCTTTGGTTTGAAGGCAGCAGACACCATTCAGGCTGAAAACCCCTTTGCCGCTTTCGATGCGTTCAAAGATGCCATGTCAAACCTTTCAGCGGCCGTTATGCCGATGGATACGATTTCGTCTGGCTTGAACACTATGGCGAGCGTGATCAATAACTTCCAGCAGTCACTTCGTGATGGCAATCCTGCCGCATGGGGCGGTTTAGCACTCGGCGGCACAGCTGTTGTAGGCGGACCAGTAGCATTGCTCCTCAAGGCCGGTTGGGATTTGATTACCGCAGGCACTGCCTTGAAGGGATCTGCAGCCGCCCTTGATGCAGCCGCAGCTAAGCTGGGCGCCGCAGGAGGGATGCCCGGTGGGACGGACGGTAAGAAAGCGACCAAAGGAAATGGAACGTGGTCAGCTATCACGGCGGCTTTGGGAAAGGCCGCGACTGTTGGGGCAGCTCTAACCACTGCGACCAGCTTATTATCCGACAGCCCAGGTGACACGTTTGAAGAGCAAGTCGCCATTCAGGCAAAACGCAAAGACGGCTTAAAGAGAGATCTGTCTCGTTATTTCGGGTGGGCGGGAAATCGTGACTTTTGGCTTGGTGACAGCTCGACCAGCATTCGCGACAAGCTAAAAATCGATACGGGAGGCACATTCGCCAGCAACCGTGAAGATTCGATAACGCCTCAAGTCGATGGCGAACAAGCTCTCCAGCAGGCTCACAGCACCGCAGAAGATATCCGCAATGCTCTGAACGTCACCGTTGGGCCGACCGTCGATCTCGTTGGGCTCAACGCGCTTCAGGCGAAACTGCAGGCATGCGTGGCCACTCTTCAGCAGTTGAAAGTGGGCATCCCATCCACTGTTGCGGATCTAAATAACCAGTTGAACCGGTCCTTTTCTGATCACCAACTTACACCATAAGGACGCTACCCGATGGCGCTGATGATACTTGGCCCCGTGATCTTCGATCTACGGAATAATATCACTGGCCGCTCGCGCAACGCTCGAATGGCTTTCGCCAAACACGACGTCATTGGGGCGGCACCGGTCTATGAAGCAATGGGAGCGGATGAAGCCACGGCAAACCTCGAATGCGTCCTTCATCCGTTTCACTTCGGCGGGCTGGGGCGGTTAGAAGCATTGCACCTTGCGATGCAGGCTCAAATCCCGCTGTCGCTGCTTAGAGGCGACGGCGTGCCACTCGGCTGGCACATCATCAATGAAATTGATGAGAAGCATGGTGAAATCTCAACGGGCGGCGTTGGTCAGGAAGTTACCTTTTCGTTGAAGCTAACCCGTGTTGACACACCGATTATGTCCATGGCGACCTCGATTGTGAGCTTACTTCTATGACCCAAGCAGTTCTCGAAGAGGTGGTGAAGGCCGAAGGCTTCACACTGTCACAAATCATTTGGCGTCTTCTGCGACGCCAGCCCAAAGGCTTTGTCGAGGCCGTACTCGCATTCAATCCGGAATTGGCAGATCAAGGTTATCAGCTTCCCGTTGGTACGGTTGTGCGAATTCCGCTGGATGCAATTCCTTCCGCAGATCTGGAAACCTCGAAGGCCGAAGTTATCAGTCTCTGGGATTAAGCCATGGCTTTCATCAAGAATAGTTTTGTTGTCACCATTGATGGCCGAAACGTCACATCGATCCTAGATCCTTTGCTTCTAGAATTGAGGGTGCAGCGCTCAGCTGGCCAGGCGGCCGATAATCTGGATATGACGCTTGCAGATGCCGACGGTCGCATCGCATTACCCAACAAGCGCTCGACAGTTCACGTCTCCGTTTCTGGAACAACGATCTTTGACGGCTTCGTCACTGACGTCACATGCGACATCACGAAGGATGAGGGCCGAACAGTTAAACTGTCTGCCAGTTCCGTTGATGAAGGTGGAAGGGCGAAGCAGCGCAGCCTTCGTCACAAGGATAAGGCAAAGTTCTCGGAAACCGCTGCAGAGTTTGGTGAAAAAGCCGGGTTCACAGTTAAGACCGTCGGAACGATCGGTGATGAAGAACGTGATTATTGGCTGCAGCAGAATGAAAGCTTCATTTCTTGGGGCCAGAGAATGGCTCGTGAGATGGGTGCTACCTTCAAAGCGCAGGGAACAAAAGCCATCTTTGTTGCCAGAAACGAAGGCGTTTCGGCATCCGGCAAGCCGCTAACCTCAATCTCAGCGGCATGGGGCGACAATCTAATCTCTGCCAGCATCAAGGTGATCACGACGAAGCCTAAATACAGCAAGGTGCGTGTTTCCTATTTCGACAAGGATAAGGGCAAGCGCGTTGATGTGGATGCAGACGTCGATGATACCGATGTCGACGCAATTCTCAGGCAGCATCTTTCCACTGCTACGGAGAAACACGCTCGAAGCCGTGCCGAAGCGTTGAAGAAAGAATCCATGCGCCAATCCGGCCAAGGGTCGATTGAGATTGTGGGCAACGCACTCGCAGAGCCTGAAGCCAATATCGATGTCTCTGGCGTTCGTACCGGTGTGGACGGAACATATCGCATCCACGATATCGATCACCGCCTTACGAAGCGCGGAGGTTTCCGCACATCTATTCAGGTTCGCCAGCCACAAGCCGGCGCCGGCAAAGACGGACGAGCCTAGCAACATTCCCCATTTTTGATTGATCCGCCGCCCTTGAGGCGGTTTTTTTATGGAGGCGCCTATGCTTGGCACCGGTAGAGCTGAAGCGATCACTGATCGCCATATAGCGACGCTCGCAGATCAGCTCGGAGTTCACCCCGCAGATATCGAAGCAATCTCGGAAGTCGAGAGTAATGGCTTTGGCTGGTATCCAGACGGGCGCATCAAGATCCTTTTCGAGAAACATTGGTTCTATAAGCTGATCCCAACGGCCAAGCGGTCTGAAGCCGTAAAGGCCAGGATTGCCCGCAAGGATTGGATCTCTCCTGCTAAGGGTGGGTACAAAGAGCAGAACACGACCGCAGCACGATATGATTTGCTGGCAAAGGCAATCCGCTTCAACGAGGACGCGGCTTATCAGTCAATCAGCATCGGCCGATACCAGATCATGGGCTTCAATCATGCCATCTGCGGATTTGCTACGGCCAAGTTGATGTTCGAGCAGTTTGTTGACAGTGAAGTCAACCAGCTAAGTGCCTTTGCAGCGTTCTTGAAATCGAAAAAGCTGATCCCGGCCATCGAAGCCAGAGACTTCGCTAAAGTCGAGGAAGTCTACAACGGTGGCGGCTTGAACGGCGAGTATGCACGAAAGATGCAGAAAGCATCCGACCAGCTACGCGCGGGCAAATGGAAAGGTTATGTCGCTGGCAGCATGCGGGAACCCGATGCTCCCGCTACGCCTGAGACAGTTCCAGAAGCCCAGCCAAGTAATCTGGTTGCATTGATCGCCTCGCTTCTCGGCAAGCTCTTTGATCGTTGGAAAGGGGCATCCAAATGATCTCGTCAGTTCTAGCCCGCATTCTATTGCGCTACGGCGCCGGAGCAATGGCCGCCATCTTCCTACTATCGGACGATGTCGCTCATCGGATCTCGACAGATCCAGACGTGGTCCAACTCGTGTCCTTATGTCTCGCGTTCATTGGCGCCGTTCTCTCAGAGAGCCTGTACGTGATGGCGAAGCGTTTTGGCTGGAGAACGTAGCCATGTTTGAAGCTTTAGTGTTCCTGAACACAGTAACCGGTGGCTGGCTAACCTATATCGGCTTGGCTCTTATCGGAGCGGTTAGCGTTTATTTCAAAGGCAAAGCCGATGGGAAAACAGTTGAAAAAGAGCGTGCAGCAGAAGCTGAAAATGCGGCAAAAACTATTTCAGATGAGATAGATAGAAAGATTGCCTCACAAGACGCTGAAACTAATAGAAAAAGGTTGAGCAAATGGGGAAGATGATCCTTGCCGCATTGTTCGCCATCTTGGTCGGCTGCAGCTCAGTTACCGGTTCGTTCTGTTCGATCGCTTCGCCGATCTCGTTAAGCGAGCGCACAATCAAATCAATGACGGACAGTGAAGTCGCCGCGGCCTTAGCTCACAACGAAAAGGGCGCGGCCCTGTGCGGTTGGAAGCCTCCCGCACGCAAAACTCTTTAAGGGGCACCACGTTGAGCAATCTTCTCGACCAGCTCGGCCTGAAAGATTCCGTTCTTTTGGCTGGCTTTGCAGGGGGCGTTATCCGCGCTCTCTCGCGCGGCCGCTATACGATACGTGAAATCGTGGCTTCACCAATCTGTGGCGCTCTGGCTGCGGGTTATTTGACCACTCCAATCCTTCACTACCTCCGTACCGTGAATTTCCCGTTGCCACCCGACGATGGTTCAAACGTGGCGATCCATGCAGCAGCTTTCCTTGTCGGCACAAGCGCGATGTGGATCTCCGATGCGGTTTTCGACTGGTTCACCCGCCGCACAGGCCGCAAGCCAAAGGATGGTGAATAATGCCGACGCCGCCATTATCGGACGAACTTTGTCGCATCGCCGTAGATGCATATCTAGCATCAGGCCGAAACGTGTCGGCCGCGGCGAAATCAGTTGGACTGAACCGCAACACATTTGACAGTCGCCTTCGTGTGGCCAGCAAGCGTGGCTTTCTTCTCTCTGATCCCGCTATGCCTGGCTATCACATCTCATCGGTCAAAACGACAACGGGCAAGAATGGCGCCACGCTTAGCGAGACCGTAACCCAGAAGCTGGGCGAACCGGAGGAAAAGCCATTCGATGTCGGCGAGGGCAGGGTGATTAAGAAGATCACCTCTCACGTGAAGGACGGCATTGAAGTTCAGAGCTGGATTCGGCACGACATCGATGCTGAAGCAGCCCAGGCTCGACTCAAAGCCATGGCACTCGGTCTTACCGACGCTCTGCCACGCGCTGAGCCGGTAATTTCTCCTCGTGGCTTAAACGAAAAGCTGCTTTGCCAGTATACGGTCACGGATCTCCATCTTGGTCTTTTGTCATGGAAAGACGAGTCCGGAGCCGACTACGATCTCAAAATCGCGGAGGATCTAATCCTCAAATGGTTCAGAGCTTCCATTGATGGCTCTCCTCCAGCCAAATTCGCCGTTCTGGCGCAACTTGGCGATTTTATGCACTACGACAGCATGGAGGCCAAAACGCCCACGAGCGGCCATGTTCTGGACAGCGATAGCCGGTTCCAGAAGATCGCACGTGTTGCCGTTCGCATCGTCCGCAAGATAATCGCGATGCTTTTGGAGAAGCATGAGTTCGTCAAAGTCGTAATGGCTGACGCAAACCATGATCCGGTATCCGCCACTCTCATGCGTGAATGGATGGCTGCGCATTACGATGAAGAGCCGCGCATCGAAGTCGATACGTCTGCTACGACGTATTATTACCACGAGTTCGGCAACGTTTCGCTCTTCTATCACCACGGGCATCGCCGCAACGTGAAGGACGTCGACAGCGTCTTTGCCGGCAAGTTTCGTGAAGTCTACGGCCGGACTAAGTATTCCTATGCTCATGTTGGCCATCTTCATTCAGATGAGCTGAAAACAACCAACCTCATGAAAGTTGAACGGCACGAGACACTGGCAGCGCCTTCCTCATACGAAGCGGCTGGCGGATGGATCTCGGGCCGGTCGGCTAAAGTGATCACTTATCATTCCGATTACGGGAAGGTGGGTGAAGAGGTCAAAACACCTGAGATGGTGATGTAGTGGAAAGTTGAGATGACGCCCTATGAATATTCTCAGTACTTGCTGGAAAAACACAGTGGCGACGTTGAAGCGGCTTTTCAGGAAGCGTGTGAAAACATCGCCTGGCTCAATCGCAACTGCATCTCGTCTGGCTACATACGAAGAAATCCGAAACCTGCATCCGATACGCGCAGGTGATGCTATCTACATCAAGAGTGGTGAAGAATTGCTGCAAATATCGCCAATGACCGCCAACCTTTTAGCCCAAGCATGGACTAAGGAAGTTGGTGCCGCGTATGTAGCCCGATGCAATAGTTGATAAACAAAGCCCCATGCGCTGTCCTTCGGGATGGTGCATGGGGCCTTTTTCGCGTTTATTCGTCAATTTCTGTTCCGGTCGCGCCTCGATGCATGCCCTCAGCTACTATCCTAATCGCTGTAGCCGCTTCTTCTTCAGACCAACCGGCCTCAACAGCATCGTGGATTAACTCGCGAATACCGAGCACTTTTGCGCCCGCTAATGCAGCCGTCACTTCCGCCTCGGTGCCGCCAGACACCACACCCTGCTCGACTAGATCAGCGATGCCTTGCGAAACCGCCTCTTGGCAGTCGAGATCCCGATCTGGATAGTCACCTTCTTGCTTTGGCCCGAACATTTTAAGCACACCCTCCATTGTATCAGTATGAAGAGAATAGCGTACAGGCTCGCCACGTCCAGCCACTACGCGGGCTTCTTAGCGGGCTTTCCCATAAGCTGACGGTCCACCTCTTCTGATATGGAATCCGCTGCGGCGATCAAAACGCTGTCTAACCGGTGAGTATAGCGACTTGTGGTCGTGCCTGATGAATGGCCGATAATAGCCCCAATGGTATTATCCGAATAGTTGAGATCAGCGCCAACTGACGCGAAGCTGTGACGAAATGTATGAGCTGTTACTCCGGTTAAGCCGGCAGCCTTAGTTATACTATCAATCATATCATCAAGTGAACCCACCGGATTTTCCGGATTGCGCGGTCCTGGAAGCACCCAGCCTTTTGCGTTTGGCGGCCTTATGCCTTCGAGTATTTTGATCGCAGGAGACCCCAGCGGCCGTATCGATGCGCCAGTTTTCGTATCTCCAAACCGCAAGCATCTGTCCTCCAGGCTGACCTCTTCCCAACGAAGATTGACAATCTCCCCTAGGCGGCTCCCTGTATAAATCAGGAGCAGTGTGCCTTTGACCGCTTGCCACGTCATTTCGTCGGCATTAGCCAAAACTTTCCCAAGAGCTTTAAACTCGTCCGCTGTTAGACGGCGCTCTCGCTTGCCATCGGCGGGGCGCTTCACACCCTGTGCTGGATTGTGTTCGATGATCCCTTCCGAGACTGCGTAGGTAAGAATCCCTCCCAGCAAACCTGTCGTACGAGACGCTGTACCTGCACCGCCAGACACGACAATCTTTCCCCGGAGCTTATCTGACTGGCCAGTGAACGCTGTCTTGCCCGCAGTAACATCGCGTATGAATTTCGCCACGTCTGCGCGGCTCATTTCGATGACCAGCTTTTTGCCAAGTAATGGCTTGATGTGTCGTTCTATCCGGCCCTTGTCGGTGTCAAGCGTAGACATCTTCTTCGGTTTGCCATTGCGCCCGATGATTAAGCCCTTTTCAGCAGCCTTTACATAATCGTCGCATAGCTCCGAGATTGTAATTGAACCGCGACGCGTTTGTCTTTCAAGCAGGGGATCTTCACCACGCAATGTGTCACCAAGCGTGATGCGGGCCATCTTCCGGGCCTCATCAACGGTCAGCTTGCCAAAAGCTCCGAGCGACATTCTTTTGCGGTCGCCAGTCTTCGTATAATAGTCGACATAAAAAGTCTTTTTGCCCGACGAGAACACGCGCGCGCCGAAACCTGCTAGGTCTGTGCACCATATAAAATATGGCTTGTCACGCAGTTCTGCAGCGTCCAATATCGTCTTTGTAAGCTTCGCCATTACCCCTGCCTTTTGATTTAGTGTCACCACAGTGTCACCATAAAATCGTTAAAGAGGGAAGATGCCAGATAATTTCGCGCAGATGGCAATTACGAAAACAGAAGTGAAAACAGAAGCTTATTCAATAAAAAGAAAGATGGGTAGAATCGGGAAAGTCATCCGAATTTGCCCTCCGAAGGCAGAGGTCACAGGTTCGAATCCTGTCGGGTGCGCCATAAAATCAATCACTTAGATGTCTTTCGACTAACTTCCTAATGATGCACTCACCAAATACTCACACGGCGTTGATGGTTTGGTGAGTAATGCTTTTAAAGAAAAAGCCCCTTTGAAAGGGGCTGTTTGATTCTGATTATTCGCTCCATCTAGCGCTCGGCGGTTGAACTGACCGACGGCGATATTTTTTGCTCGGCCCATCTGTCTAGATCCGACTTATGATATAGCGGAAAGCGCCCTTGATACTGCATTGACGGGCCGCCGCCGTTAGTGGCGAGCTTTTCAAGCGTCGAGCGCGATATATCGATCCCGTGAGTTGTGCGAAGATATTCAGGAACGTCCTTGCGGCGTAAACGTGGTCTATCAATCATTTTGATATCTCCAAGGCTTGAATGCAGGCTTCACTGTCTTATCTGTCTGGCAGAGCAACGAACTGACACCGCCATGACGAAAATTCACTTCAACAAACGGCAAGAGCCGGATGGAACATGGACCGTTGTTAGGCTTTTGACAGGCGAGCCTGCCAAGCTGAACGGCCAATTTTGTTGCAATCTTCGGAGAGATGAAGCGCAGGAAATAACCAACTATCTGAACATGCTGGGCGATGGCGATCATGATCTACCGCCGTCCAAGTAGGTGATTTCCCACGTTGGGTGGTACGATCCGGGTTCATGGCTCTCACCGTCAAGGCGAATGATTAGGTACTGATTGCGAGCGCCTACAATCGTTCCATATTGAGGCTGCCTTCCGCCTGTGTATTTGACACGGCCGCCGCGCTTGGCAGGGACACGATAGTTCGTCCGGATCCACGCCATACTCATAGCAGACTGCCTCCTGACGGGCGTAGGGGCTTAAGGAAGCAAATCCAGTGTGTGTTCGCCTGCTTGCCAGACACATGCCCGACGACAGGTTGAACATCAGTAAGCGCGAGAATTTCCCGCACTTTGATCTGCGTTTCGTTCCATTTGAAAATTAGTGTGCCGTGGGGTTTCAAGACGCGGAAAGCCTCTGCAAATCCTTGCCGCAGATCCTCCCGCCATGTCTCGCGGTTCAACGCACCATACTTTGCGCGCAACCAGCTTCTCTCCCCAGCATTGACCAGATGCGGCGGATCAAAAACAGCAAGGCTGAATGTCTCATCGTCAAAAGGCAGGCTGCGGAAGTCGATAATGCGATCTGGCGAAATGATTAGCTGGCGGCCGTCGCATAGAACGTGGCTTTCTGCGCGTATATCTCCGAACACAGCCCGGTCATCCTTCTTGTCAAACCAGAACATGCGAGAGCCGCAGCACATATCAAGGATTGGCTTCATCGATCAGATCCTTGCACTGTGATGATTTCCGCATTCCGCGTCCGAAGAAACGGTACGAAGTCCGATCCTTCATACTTCTTCGCGGTGCTGGATCGTGCTTCGACAATGCGGAACTGATCGCCGGGCTTTAGCCATCCGGTGGAGGCATCAAGAGCTGCTGCGATCACCTTTTCGCGGGTGTCCGCCTCGGCAAGATCGTAGACATCATCGCCAAGATTGCCTGCAAACCATGTCCAAGGGGTCATGCTGCCACCTCGATCTGATCGATATTGCGGCTGATGACGTTGAACGTGTAAGCGGCAACCCATGGGTTGGCTTCCCATGAACTGGGACCGTTAACCTGATCCCATAAAGTTTCAAACAAAATGCGGGCGCGAGCCTCGGGGCAAAGGATGTGCGTCGAAGCGTAAACTGCCAACTCTTCAACCTGCATAATTTCATCTGCGAGGGCTTGAGTGCAGCCTTCAGCAATCGCATCCGCCTCGCTGATGTCTTGCAGGCGCTCAACACGAACGTCGATCACTTCCAACGTGATGCGTGAAGCCCAGCGTGGCATGTGGATCGATGGACGCCAGCGGGCTTCCGCTTCAGGAGGGAATGGTTTGTCGAAGCCATGGCGAATGCATTCGGATTCATAACCGTCCGCGCGATACAACACGAAGCCCGGATCTACCGTACCGACAATAGCGCAAGCCTCGCGTACCCATAGGCGATCTCCTGCTTGTGCGAGTGGGCGCCACCATTTCGGGCCGCCGTCTTTATCGCGCATGTCAGGGCCGAAGGCGATTTCCATTCTGCCATGATTAAAACTAACTAACGGATCAATCCGGCCTGTCGGTTGCGGTTTAATCGCGCGGCGGGTCTGTGTCTTTCTGCCTTCAAGCAGGGCGCGCACCATAGGGGCGCTGAAAAGGATAGGGCGGTCAACCATTATCAACCTCCGATGCAATGAACTCGGAATTGCGAGTGCTCGTGAAGCACCAAGGGATAAATCGAAGATCGTGCTTGATCTGCCATGCATCGCAGGCGGTGCGCAGCATTACGACGAGGTCCTTTTCCATCTCCGCAGACACATCAAAGATGTTGTCGTCGCTGTCTTCGTTGCGCAGATCGTAGGCGCGCTCCTCGGCTTCCTCTAAGATGCTGCTTGCTCCGATGTAGTCACACAAGCGAACTTCGTCTTTGATTGCCTCAATTACATAAATTCCAGCATCGTCACCAAACTGACCGCGCGCCTCTTCAATGGCTTCTTCGCGGGTGTCGAACGGTCCGCATGAATAACTCTCGTCGTTATTGCCTGCGTACCATTTCCAATTTGTTATGGTCATGCCGCTTCCTTTCGGGCGATGAGGTTGCCGCAATTTGCGGATACGAGTGCGCAGGCGACTGGCGGACAAACACTGTTGCCGCAGCATGAAACCTGCACTGATTTGGAAAATGTCTGGCCGTCTGCGCCGCGCTCGATCTCGTAGTCAGCTGGAAAGCCTTGGGCGAGGTACAATTCTCGCGGCACAAGCATGCGCATGCCGATATCGACAATCACGTACGTGACGCCGTGGGCTTCGATGGTGACGAACTCGCGGTGATCCCAGAAGCCGAATGATCTGAGAAAATCTGCAACAGCGCGGGCGCGCTGGGCCTGCTCTGGCGTGAATGGCGGCACTTCCAATGATGCCTCCACATGGCCGTGACGATCTTTGGTTGTTACCGTGCGCATTGGCTCGTTTTCAGCGCCGCCGTCACCTGTGCCGTAATATGCCTGGAGGAAGGGCGCGACGATGCCTTGCTGACTGCCAGTCTGGGTGATGGTCGATAGCGGTTCGCTGGCTGATCTGCCCGGATTAACGCCGCCGTCACGACGACTGTCGTTGTTGTGCTGCGCCACATAGGCTGCGATAAGCTGCGACTTACCTGCGCCGTCTGCCATAACCGTGTGCGTCGGCTCTTCGATGCTGTGGCCGGTCGATGTTCCGAACTGGCGAGCAATGAAAGCAGATGCAACGGCGTGTTTGATGCCGCCTGCAACAGCTGTGCCTAATGGTTGCTGTATATCGAGTGAGCGCGGTGCTTGGCCTTTGCGCTCGCCATAGCCGATCTGCACCAATGTAGGCGCAATGACGCTGTTCTGATCTTTGCGGCTGGCAGTGATGGTGTGGGTTGGCGTCTCAATGGGCCGGTTAGATCCGCCATGTTGGGCAGCCGTAAGTATCGGCGCCACCACAGACAACCCTGCACCGCCAGCTGTTATTGTATGCGTTGGCTCATCAACGCCGTTAAATGGCTTGCCAGCATTGCGCATCGTCATGACGTGCGGCGAGATAATGCCAAGTGGTGCGGCCCCTCCCGGTCTTTTGATGTAGCTATTCGCGGTGATGGTCGATAACGGCTCGCGGAGATCCTGACCTGTTGCGCCAGTGTTGAATCGGATGATCGATGGTGCCGATAGATCCACAATAAAGGGCTTCTCGGCGTCTATGACATAGCGTTTCATCCCGCGCGCAACGCGCGCCATCGTGTTGTGGGCAAGCGGGCGAATGGCGCGAAGGCCATGCTTGTCCATTATGTCTGCGCTTGTGTCGAAGATCGAAGGGCAGGGCAGCGACCAGTCGATGATTTCTGCTGCGGTGCGCCATGGCAATTTCTTGCCTGCAATCACGTCCTTATCATTCGGTGCGCCATGGGTTGGTTCTGGCCAAACGATAGGTTGGCCGTCAAAGCGGATGATGACAAATAGCCGCTTCCGGATTGTCGGTGCACCAAAGTCGCAAGCGCGGATTTCGCGCCATTCGATCTTCGCGCCAAGCCTTTTGAGCTTTTTGCACCAACGCTGGAAATCTTCGCCCTTACGATCTGGATCTGGCATTTGGCCGGCTGATGTTTCCATCAGCGGTCCCCAGTCGCGAAACTCCTCGACGTTTTCGAGAATAGCAACATCCACTTTGCCGCCGCTTTTCTGGATGCGTTCGATCCAGCCGGGAATGATCCAAGCCAGATCCCGAATGTTGCGCTCGACAGGCTTGCCGCCCTTCGCCTTGGAAAAGTGTTTGCAGTCAGGTGAAAACCACGCAAGACCGACATGCGCCCGTTGCAAGTAATCCAGTGGATCAACTTTGTAGACGTTCTGCGAGATATGAAGTGTCTGCGGGTGGTTCGCTTCATGCAAAGCCAGCGCTGCCGCGTTATGATTAATGGCGATGTCAGGTGAACGGCCAAGGGCCATTTCAATCCCGGTGCTTGCGCCGCCGCCGCCTGCGAATGAATCAATTATGATGGGCTGGCTTGTCTGCATCTATCAGCCCCAGATCATTTGGCTGCCCAAAACGGCAGCGCATGTGGTGCAGATGAAAAAGACAAATAAAACAACCTTATGGCTGAGTTTGTTATCATGACATCGATATGCAGACGTGAGGTTGAAGCCGTCAGTTTTTGTTGGTTTATGCATGAGGAGCGACTCCCATGCTTGCGGCGTGCTGGCTTCTCTCGCTAATTGAGTTCTCTGCCGCGTTGGATGCGGCTGTGGTCAACGGTGCGACAATGATGGTCGCACCATCTTCAAGGGCAAATGCCTGAGCGAGTTTCTGCACTGCTTCCGAAGGCGCTGAATCAAGTATTTCAATGGAAATGTCACCGTGATGCACATGACGACCGGACAGCAGACCATCCAATTGCTCGCGATCCCGTTGGCTTAGATTTCGCCATTTCTGAATGTCGAACTCGCCATAGAGAAGGCCACGCGGCTGATGGGCCTGCATGCGTCCAACGGAAAAGCCGTGAGCTTTTAAAAGTTTTTCAGCGCGATTGGCGTTCGAGCGGTAATTACCGCCTTTCAGTCTGGCCATAAAAATGATGTTTGACATTGGTCTCTCCGCTTAACCCCGGAGAACCGACTGCGCTTTCTACTCTTACCCAATCCAGCGCAGCCGGTTTTAGGTGGGGCAGGAAAGAGGTATTATATGTACCCACAAACTGTCAAGCTAAAAAGATACAAAAAATACCCACTATGAATTATGGGTATGAAAAATGCCGCGATGCAAACTTACCCTTGACCCGCTTCGCCCGCAGTGCTTTCATGAACGAAATGAGAACATTGCGGGTGGGAGATGAGTGAGGGTGAAAATAATAGTGAACTTAGGGCTGAATTTTGCAGCCTTATCTGCTCGCTTTCTGTTAGTCAGATGAGGGACTGTCGTTCTTGTCTATCGCTGCTAGTGCGCGAATATGATCAAGGACAACCGCTTGAACCTTTGCTGGAAGTCTGTCGAAGAGGTCTATTACCTCCGACCTGATGTCGTCTACTTCCGCATATTCGTCGGTTTCGGCACCCTCTCCAAGGTACAGCCAAGCTACTGAAACATTGAAAGCTTTTGCATATTTTCGAGCGTCTGAAAGACCAAATCCATTTCGACCGGATTCATGTGCTTTGTAATTGTTTTCGCTCCAGCCAAATTTATCGGATAGAGCTTTTGCTCCGCCGAGGCTTGCTTTCCTTCGCGCGTTCTGAAGCCTGACGGCCCTGTCCTCACGCTCTTTTTTTTCAGCATTTTTAGTCATGGTGTAATTTGTACCCACGATATCGGGTATAAGTAATAACTATCGCGCTTGACGCGAAAGGGTATTAATAGTACCCATTCACACATGACACATATTCCTTTCATCGAAAAGTGGCCGTCACTGGCCGATTTTGCTGACGATCTTTGCGTCGCCTATGGCACCGCCAAAGCGATGAAAAGACGTGGCGTTATACCTTCTCAGTACTGGGAAGCGGTTGTCTTATCGGCACAGGCGCGGGGTCTAATTGGAGTCACTTATGAGGCTCTCGCCAAGTCCGTTTCAAGGAAGTCTGATTCCCCCGCCAGTTCCTCGGCGGGTGATGATGCCGGGGCGCCCATCAAGCAGCCCCCCGCCCAACCGGGCGCTCCGGCAACCAGTTCTAATTCGCTCGGCAACCTCCCGCCGGGCGAAGCTGGGGCGCAGCGCTCTCCGGCTGTCTGCGCTCCAGCGTCTGTTTCCGGGGAGGGCGCGCGATGAACTGTTTGCCATCACACGTTTCCAATTGTTGGCGCGTTTCGCGCCTCACGTCTAAGACGTACCTCTTCAGGCAAGGAAATGAGATATCGCAGAAACGCATCGGTGAACCCCCGAGATGCCGTAAGCTCTTCACGGGTAACACCGTCGATGCCGTGCGCGCCGTCGTTTCCAATGAGTCTTATTTCGTGGGCCCAGTCTTTCATGGCTTCTGGAATAAGGTTTTTGGCAGCCAGCTTGTCTATGCGTTGAAGCAAGTTACCCGTAACATCTGGATGCTTGGTATGAATGGCAGTTTCGATTGCCCGGCGATACATGATCGCGGATGCATCTTCGCACCCTTCAAGATGAAAGTTCTTTTCAGCTGCGCTGAACGATCTAAGGGTTGCGTCAGGCAACGAGGTTGGTGTTTCAGTAGTTTGCTCAGGGGTCCTCACAACAAAACCGTTGCAGTTGATATCAGTCAGAGTGACCACCGGATCGTCGTAGAGTTCTGCGAGCGCGCTATCAAAATCACTAAGCGTGCCGAAAGCTGCTGGTGGCGCTACAATAGATACGCCTATTGCATTACGGCATCGGCGGCAAACAGCTCCTCCCGCCGCCCGCCATTCGCCCGTTTTCTGATCTTGTCCAATTGGTTTTGCACCAAAAAGCTCAAGAGCAATATCAACCGCGTTGCAATGCGGGCAGGTAGTGACGAGTTGTCCCATGATTGACCCCCGGGAAAAAACCAAACTTGTAAATGGCTATATCAAATCTGCGCTGACGGGTAGTGGGTCTGGCTCCGCCATGTCCAAGCTGTTTGAGGCATGGGAAGCTGCGCAACGCCGCGATGCTGCTGATGAGTTTGTTCTCGCCCTGATTGGCGAGCTAATCGCAACACGGGAAATCCAGTCACTAGATGCGGGTCGCTTTCGAGCATTTAGCCCTCCGTAGATTTGCGTTGTTCCGTCTATAACGGCGGCGCTTTCGAGTTTCACTGAATCCTTTGTCGATATTTTTTCCTTGATTTTTCGGGGGTGTTTTCGTGCGCACAATTTCCGAGCAAGAGCGCCTTTCTCTTAAGAAGGCAACTGACGGCGGATACACGCTCGCAGGTGGGATTACCTGCCTACTGCCTTTCACGCGGGTGAGTACCTCTACGCTGTCAAAATATGCGTCCGAAAACGATGAGTTCCGCAAACATTTCATCCCGCTTGATGTGGCGATTGAAGTTGATCGCAGATTGAAATCCCCCCTGATCATCAAAGTTGCGGCGGAACTGCTCGGCTACAAGTTGATACCTTCCCAGACGTCTGCCGGCAAAGCATTCCGTAGTGCTCAGGTTACTGAATCAGACGCCACCCGCGTCATGAAAGAAACGATGGATGTTGCCCAGGCGATCATTGAAGCCCGGAAAGACGACCGGATCGACGTTGCTGATCGAAAGAATATCCTCAAAGAAATCAATGAGGCCATTCAAGCCCTAGAAGATGTGAAGCACTCTTTGGAGGTCGAGCCATGATCTCCTTGAAGTCGCTCAAGTATCAGCGCCACCCGAAAAGCCGCTACGGATGCGACCGATCACGTCGTGTTGTCGATCGCTTTTCTCACAATCCCGAAAAAGTTGACCGCATCGCCCGCCTTGTCATCGAGGCAGGTTCGACGTTGCGTGCAGGAAAGGCCGTCCGCCATGTCTGATTATGATCCATGGACAACTAAGCCTGTCGGAAAGCAGAAGGCTAAGGCCAAAGCGAAACCTTCACCTGATGAGCCGACTGTAAGTATCAGCGTTCCGGACGGGCCGAGCACGCCGGAAATTCCGTTAAGTGAACTTTCAACTGCGGCTGAAAATGTCGCTGGATTTATGCGGGGCCCGAAGAAATCGAAGGTCGACAAGGCCGAAGAGGTTTCTTCGAATGTGATCGCGGTAGGGCAGCTGAGATCCTTTATCGAGCGCATTGAGCGGCTTGAGGAAGAAAAGCAGACCGTCGCCGACGATATCAAGGATGTTTATGGCGAGTTGAAAGGCTCCGGTTTCGACGCCAAAACCGTCAGAGCCATCATCCGCCTTCGCAAAAAAGAAGACCATGAGCGCCATGAAGAGGAAGCAATGCTTCAACTCTACATGGACGCTCTTGGCATGTCGTGAGGTTCGATATGCTGGCAGAACAATTACTCGTAGCAGAGCATATCGCGAAGAATGGACCGCCTCGCCAGTTTGAGTGCGGTGTCCGTTGTACGCCCGACTGGGCGCGGGATTATCTGGCGCAGCGCGGCATTCATATCAGCTCGCAGGCGAACAAGTGGCGCATCGTCCGCAACGGACAACGCAGGCTTACCACTTGGCAGCAAGTCCTGAAGATTGTCGATGAAATGCGGATTGCTGAGGGAAAGCAGCCTTTTCAGGTGCGTCAATGATCAAGCGTCTTCTGGCTCACGATTTCCTTGTCCCTGTCATTATCGCGGTCATCGTCACACTGGCTGCGGCCTCTCCATTTTTCATTGTCGTTTGGCTCGCGGAAAGGCGCTGAGATGCATGAACTTGTGATCAAGATCGCAGATATCGAAGTGCGCGACCGTTTGCGTGATGTTGAAGCGTCAAAGGTCGAGGCGCTCAAAACTTCCTTTGCGGAATTGGGTATGCGGACACCCATCACGGTGCGCCTGACTACTGACGATGCATTGCCATATTCGCTATCGGCTGGTGCACACCGTTTGGAAGCCGCACGGCAGCTGGGTTGGAGCGAAATTCCAGCGTTTGTCAGAGATGAAAGCAAGCTGGATGCGGAACTGTGGGAGATTGATGAAAATCTTGCCCGTTCTGAATTGTCGCCTGCTGACAGGGCGGTGTTCACATTCCGTCGCAAGGAACTGTATTTGCTCAAATATCCTGAAACCGCGCATGGCGGTGACAGGAAATCAAGTGGCCAAGTTGGCCAGTTGATCGACAGGCAAGAGCGTAAAAGCTTCGTTGCGGCAACGGCGGAATTATCCGGGAAATCAGAGCGCGCGATTAGGCGAGATGCTGATCGCGGCGAAAAGATTTGTGAAGCTGCGCTTCGCCTGTTGCGCGGATCTCGCTTTGATAACGGCACTACGCTCGACAAGCTCAAAAAGCTTCCGAGTGACGTTGCCCAGATCGCGCTTGTCGAGGGATTACTTGCGGAAGATCGGCGCGTTGCGGCTGAGAATAAGCAGGTTCGGGCGCATTCGCAAAAGGTGAAGCGTGCGGTTCGCATAGCGCGTATGGCGCATATCGTCGAAAAAGGTGCTGCGACCGCCCCGGCAGAACTGGGGAAGCGATACGCAATTTACTATGCTGATCCGCCTTGGAAATATGAGGTCTGGTCGGAAGAAAGCGGCATGGATCGCAGTGCTGAAAATCATTATCCGACGATGGACGTTGAAGAGATCATTGCCTTGTTCCATCGGCTTGGCATAGCAGATCCAGATTTTCCAGCAATCATATTCTTGTGGTGCACCAATGCAGGTTTGCGCAAGCAGGGCATTCGCGTGCTTGAAGAATGCGGATTTGAGTACGTGCACCATTGGGTTTGGGACAAGGTTCATCAAGGCAATGGTCATTGGGGCTTTGATTGTCATGAATGCCTTCTGATCGGGCGGCGTGGTGATGTTGTAGCGCCGGAAAAAGGCACTCAACCGCGCACGGTTTATCAGGAAGCTAAAGGCAGACATTCGGTCAAGCCTGCTTTCTTCGCAGAAACGATAGAGCGCATCTGGCCCGATCTCCCGAAGCTTGAACTATTCTGCCGTGATCCGCGTCCGGGTTGGGATGCCTGGGGCTTTGAAGCTGCGGGGAGGGCTGCGGAATGACGATCGGCGGCGCGCGCAAGCGTAACATTTACCTCTCCGGGCCGATGACCGGGCTTCCTGATTTCAATTATCCCACATTTCATCGGGTTACGGCCCAGCTTAGGCAATCAGGGCACCGCGTCTATAATCCAGCTGAGTTCCCGCATGATGGTGATCCGAAGGGTTTTCCTATTCGGAAGGCGTTCGCATCATATTGCAATTTCATCTGTCTGGAAGCTGACACGATTGTCTTGTTGCCCGGATGGGAGAACTCGAAAGGCGCTCTTGCTGAGCGACAGCTAGCGCTCAACTGCAGCATAGCAATCATCGAATGGCGAGGTGTGCTTTGAGTGCGGAGGCGGATGAGCTCCGCCGGATCAGATCTAAATTAGCAGCTCTGGACGGCGCTCAATGGTTCCGCTCGACCGATGAGCGCGGTGATTTTATCGAAGCGAAAACCCGCCACGGTGAGCTTAACGTGATTGCACGGCTTCATCCCGGTGCTTTGCCAGAGGAAACAGACTTCGTTGCAAGTGCGCCTGAGATGGTCTCATTCCTGCTGCGGCTTGTCGATCGGGCTATTCAGTCGGCGCGCGGCACTCAGAGGCCACAACAGTATCAGGTGCGGCGAGCACCGAGGCGCGAAAAGGATTTCGCGGCAGAAGCTGCAATGAAGTGCGATGAGCCTGCGTTCAAGGTGTTCCTCGAAGAAATGCACGGCTTAGAGAAGCCTTTGACATCGGATCGAGCGGCGCAACGGCTGCGCTCGATCCTTAATATCAAATCCAGAAAAGAATTGAACGAAAACAGTGCTGCCGCTGAACGCTGGCAGGATTTCCGCGCTGCTTTCGAAGCATGGAAGAGGGTGGTTCTATAATGGCAAATGCTATTGATTTTGCAGGCTCAAATAGAAAGCTGTTGCCGCCGCAAGGTGCTGAGAATGTCGAGGCGCTGCACACCTACACAAACGGCATGTGCTCAGTTTCCTGTTGGGAATTGACACAGGACGAACTTGCTGAAGTGACCCGCACTGGCAGGGTGTTTCTGACGGTGCTTTCCGGCACTACGCAGCCACCTGTGTTTGTCGGAAGCGAAAATATCATGCGTTCATTCGTCGTCGATTACGGCGGCGTGTGGGCGCGTGGGAAAGGGGATTCGGGTGAGTAATCCTCGTCTATCAATCATCCCTGCAAGGGCTGCTACTGATCCGGCATTGAAGCCGCGCGACTTGCAGGTGCTTTGCGTGCTGGGGCGTCATACAGATGAATACGGTTGGTGTCGTCGTAGTCAGGTTAAAATGGCTGCTGAGATGAACTGTGGCCGTGCGACCGTGTTTGACGCCATCAACCGCCTCATCAGTGCGGGCTATCTCGAACGTCATGAGCAGGAAAGCGACAGTGGGCGCGATAGCGCTCATTTCTACCGTGTCATTCTTGATCCGAAGCATCATGATATTTCATCGGTTCAAGACGCTGATACCCCCTGCCGGTATGTCGGCACCCCTGCCGGTATATCGGCACCCCCTGCCGGTCCAGAACCGGCACCCCCTGCCGCCTCTGGACCGGCACCTATTAACGACCCTTATTTAACTTCCCCTTCAAACGAAGAAGAAAAAGAGCGCGCAAGCGAAAGTATGAATGGGAATGAGAAGCAGGATTCCAGTTCGGCGGATGATGATCCGAAAACGGCAGCATTCGAGAAGCGGGTTATCCATTTCGTGAACGGCGTGGGTTTCCACTCCGGTATCTGGCCAAGGTGGGATCACAGTACAACGCTGGACTGGATCAAGCGCCAGTTCGCCGGATTGTCGGTTGCAGAACGCAGGGAAGCGGAACGTTGGCGTGATGGCTACCTTTTGGATGCTGTCCAGCGGAAAGTGAAGCCACAGCCTGTTGGCGCTTTCTTCCGCGACCGCCTCTGGAATGCTCTTGATCCAGAAATCCTGAAAAAGGCTGAGAGTGTGAAGGCGCAAGCTGCAAGAGCCGAGGAAGCCAAGCCCGATGGTTGGGCAGCCGGTTACGGTCCTGTTGGTATGGCTCGCTTCTTTGGTCATTTGCTGGACGGGCCAGCCGATCATCAACTTGCGAAGGGTTCCTTCTTGCCGCGTGCGTTGCTTGCCAAGGCGTGGCCGGAGCTAACGCGCTTCCGTGATGTCCAGCAGCAGCGCAGCGGTGCGGTGTTTCAGAAGATCTGGCACACGGCTGGCGATCTGATGGAGCCGGTACCGCAGGGAACAATCATTCTCTCTGCCTGGAAGGATGAGTTCAAGCGGCGTGCTTGGCCATGGCCTTCTGAGTTTGACCGCATGCAAGTCGTGTTCTGCCCGCGCGGTGGTCCGTCGGCCTTAGTCGATTATGAAACAGCTTTGAGGGGATTGGGTGATAATGATGGCAATTGATCAACGTCAGATCGATATCGCAATGGCATCTGCACCCACTGATGAGCAGTGCAGGGCGATTGATAAGGTGCTCGCTGAGCGCCGTCGTATCGCTCGGATGAGGGCAGCAGCAGCGATTCGCGCGGGTGATAATTCTCCTTGGTTGGTTCTAAACGTTATGACTGGGCGTGAACTTTCAGTTCGTGATGAATTGATCGCCGCCAATATAGAAGTGATTGTCCCCATGAAAATGGGGCCAAAGCTTCGTCGTTTTCACAAGGAAATACCGGCTAAGGAGCAGCCTGTAATGGTTGGCTATATCTTGGTCAGGTGTGCCTTGAACAATACTTCAATGGCAGGTCTACTTACATTCGATCACGTAGTCACGGTGCTCGGTGGCTGCGAGAAACCCTATTTGGTGGATGCTGATAAAGTAAGCAAATTCAATGAGAAGGCCCAAAAAGGTGAATTTGATCACGAAGTCCCGCAATCAGCATTTACCGGCGTTAAGAGGGTGGCTATTCGTGAAGGTGTATTTGCGGGCATAGAAGCAAAATTCATATCGGGACCTGCAAAAGGCAAAGGTGTGGCTGTTGTCGAACTGGTACTTTTCGGCCAACCTCGATCGATGATTATGCCTCTTGCATTTCTAACCCCATTGTGAGCGTAATCCAGCCACGGGATGATCCGGTAGAGAATAGTGAGCCTCAATACACGGTAGCACGTGGGCACAAGTTGCTGAGGTGGTCGCGCTCGGACCCCGCCTTGACGGTCTCAATCACGAGACATCGATTCAGGGCCAGAGCGTAAGCTATGTCTGAAATTAACCAATCACACTGAGCGCCCTTCGTGGCGCTCTTTCCATATGTATATGAGGCTGACGTGAGCCAACGTATCGAGCGCGAACGTGATGCAGCTGCACCATGGCGCAAGTGGTATAAGACTGCCCGTTGGCAAAAGCTTCGAGAGGATGTTCTCAAGCGTGACCTCTTCACCTGCCAGCAAACCGGCGTTCTCCTGATCGGCAAGCATCCAGCTCCGAATAGTCCTGTTGTCGATCACATCCAAGAGCATCGCGGCAATGCCGAACTCTTCTGGGATATGAACAATCTTCAGGCTTTGAGCAAAGCCTATCACGACAGCGAAAAGCAGAAGCAAGAGCAGGCCAGCCTGCATCATCGTGGCGTTTGGGACTAATCTAAACTCCTTCCATTTCTAAATCTGGTGACAATATGATCGAACTGACTGTCGTGGGCGCGGATGCTCCTGCACTTGTAGATGACGGCTATTCAAATCTGCGACATTACCGGTGGAGATTGGATAAAAACGGATACGTGATGCGAAAGGCGAAGGGGCGTCGCATCTACCTTCATCACGTCGTCTTGCCGGGAGATCGTTATCCTTCAATGGTTCGCGATCACGTAAATAGAAACAAGTTGGATAACCGATCTTCCAACCTTCGTTGGCTGACAATGGCGCAGAGCGCACAGAACCGAGATGCACATCGAAACAATCCCTTGGGACTTCGTGGCGTTAAGCAGATCGGTAAGACCTTTCGAGCCGTAGTTTACCTCAACAGCGTTTCTCACCGGCTCGGCATGTTCAAAACAGCAGAAGAAGCGTCGAGAGCCGCATCGGAATGGCGAGAAAGGCACATGCCCTTTGCCTCTCGATGAGGGTGGGGGGTATGAAACTTGAAATCGGGTCTGCCTCCTAGACCCGCGTCCCCCTCATGCAGAGGTTTTTTTCCTGAGATGAGTGATTTTTCCGGCAAGTCGGGCGATGACAAGTCAGACACCGATCTCTTTGGCGCACCTGTTGGGCAGATCAAAGAACGGTGGGGCCGACCATCATTCGCAAAAAGCAAAGAAAACCAAGAGCTTGTAGCGCTTCTCAAGGCTGCGAGTTGGTCAGTCTCACGAATTGCCCGCCATCTTGGCTGCGATGAGAAGACTTTACGAAAACATTTTTCCCGTGAGCTTGAACAAGGTGCGGACATAATCGAAGCGATGGCCTTGCAAGTCACGCTTCAGAAAATGCGACAAGGTAATTCCGTCGCGACAGGACGTATCCTCGATATCACCGAAAAGGCCAATCTCGTACAGCCGCCACCTAAGCCGAAAGCTACACCTGAAGAGGAAAAGCTTGGCAAGAAAGAGCAGGCTATTCGGGATGCGCAAACCGCTCATGAAGACGGCGACTGGGGTAAACTCCTGCAATGACGAAAACACTTGATGAGTTGCGTTCGTCCGGCGCTCGCTGGGACTTTGCCTGTCCGGACTGGTTTGAGCGCCTTCAGGCTGGGAAATCGCCTATCGCTGATCTTCCGCTTGATAAGGAGAAGGCGGATCGCGGTGAACGCATTTTCAGCAAGCTGCGCCTCCCTGACGTGGACGACAAACCGCTACTTCGTGATTCCTGCGGACAGTGGTTCAAGGATATCGTCCGCGTCGTCATGGGATCGGTCGATGACGACAACGTCCGGCACGTGTCTGAGATATTCGCGCTCGTTGGCAAGAAGAACTCGAAGACAACATATTCGGGCGGTCTCATCCTGACGTTGTTGCTCGCCAACAAGACGCCACGTGCTGAAATTCTGTTCGTCGGTCCGACACAGGAAATCGCCGATACCGCGTTTCAGGCTGCCGTGGGCATGATCGAAGAGGATGAGGAAGGGTATCTCCAAAAGCGTTTTCACGTCATGGAGCACAAGAAGACAATCCGCGACCGCGTGACGAAGGCCTTCATCAAGATTAAGACCTTTGACATGAAGGTCATGACCGGCTCGAAGCCAGTTATCGTGCTGATCGATGAGCTGCACATTATGGGCTCTATCCATTACGCGAGCCGCGTCATTCGTCAGATCCGTGGCGCTTTGGTTCGCCGCAAAGATAGCCTCCTTATTATCATCTCTACGCAGAGCGACGAACAGCCAGCAGGCGCGTTTAAGACAGAACTCGAATATGCGCGCGGCGTTCGCGACGGAAAAATCACCGGCAACGTTCGCATGCTGCCGATCCTCTATGAGTTCCCCGAAGCGTGGCAGGTAGACGAAAAGAACAAGCCGTGGGCCGATCCCCGGAATTGGCATCTCGTAATGCCAAACCTTGGCCTGTCGCTCGATATCGACACGATGATCGCCGATTTCGAGGCAGAACAGCACAAGGGCGCTGAATCCGAAATCATCTGGGCATCGCAGCATCTCAACATCCAAGTCGGCATGGCTTTGCATGGTGATCGGTGGGGCGGTGCTGACTTCTGGCTGAATGCAGCTGAGCCTGATGTCACACTCGATTTCATACTTGAGCGATGCGACGTGTGTGTTGCTGGCGCAGATGGTGGCTCGCTCGACGATCTTTTCGGGCTTGGCATCATTGGTCGCGAGAAAGTTACGCGGCGTTGGTATGGATGGTTTCATGCCTGGGTGCATCCGATAGCACTTGAGCGCCGCAAAGATATCGCGTCCCGCTTGCTCGACTTCGAGAAAGAGGGCTCGCTTACGATCTGCAAGGATTCCACTGGGCATCTGCGTGATATCGTCGGCATCCTCGTTCGCATCAAGAATGCTGGGCTTGCGCCTGAAAAGAACTTTATCGGCATCGATCCGAACAATATCGCAGAGCTGGTCGATGAACTGGCGCTCGCAGGGATTGATACCGACAAAGAAATGGCGCGCCTTAGGCAAGGCACATGGCTTGCCTCGGCTGTCTGGGGATTAGAGCGCAAGCTTGAAAACGGAACGATCACCCATGATGGCAGTGATCTGATGAAATGGTGTGTCAGCAACGCCAAGGTCGAGCGGAAGGGAAACGCTGACATGATTACCAAGCAGGCCGCAGGCAAAGCCAAGATTGATCCGCTGATTGCCGCTCTTCATGCGGCCGTGCTGATGAGCTGGAACCCGGAACCTTCTGGCAACCGTCTTGATGATTTCCTCTCAAACCCGGTAATGGTTGGAGTCTAATGGCAACTCGCAAAAAGACGCGAAACCGGAAGTCCAGCTTACCGGCAAACATGACGCGTGATGAGATCATCGCCAAGGATCGGCGGTTGTCTCTTAAGAATGGTTCTGGCTGGGCCGGTGCATTCGGCACAAGCAATCATGCTGGCAAAAGTGTCCACCTTCATTCTGTTCTGCAACTTGCAACGGCATGGGCTTGTATCCGACTGACAGCGCAGGCCGTCTCATGTCTGCCGCTCGCAATGTACGAGAAGCGCGGCAATGATGACCGGGTTCGCGTCTCTGATGACGATCTTGCGGAGGTCATTTGCGACAACCCGAACGAAGATCAGACGGCGCTAGAATATTGGGAGTCGATGGTTGCATGGATGGCGGCCACCGGAAATGCCTATTCCGAGAAGGTGCAAAGCGGCAATCGTCTGGTGTCTCTCCAGCCTCTGGCCAGTACGCACTGTGCGCCGTTTCGCGATAGTGACGGTGAGTTGCATTATCGGGTCAACGACAGAGGAAAGGCCGAGGTTCTTCCACGAGGCAAGGTGTTTCATCTGCGGGGCTTTGGATTTGGCGGCGATATGGGATTGTCGCCTATTCAGTTCGGCGCGCAGGCATTTGGATCTGCAATCGCTCTCGATGAGGCGACCGGCAAGCTTTATGGCAATGGGTTGCAGGCAAGTGGCGTTCTTTCGTCAGACAAAACGCTGGAGAAAGATCAACGTGAGCAGCTCCAGACGATCATGGAAAAGTTTGTCGGCTCTCGTAACGCAGGCAAGTTGATGGTTCTGGAAGCCGGTCTCAAATATGACCGGCTGGCGCTTTCCCCGGTTGATGCGCAGATGCTTGAAAACAAGCGCTTCAGCGTTGAGGAAATTTGCCGTTGGTGGGGCGTGCCGCCGATCATCATAGGTCACGCTGCGCAAGGCCAGACAATGTGGGGATCTGGTGTCGAACAGATTCTGCTGGCGTGGCTTACCCTCGGCATCGACCCGCTTTGTGATCGCATCGAAGCCCGCATCAAAAAGCAGCTTATTCGTCCAACCGGCAATCGCCGCAGGTATGCTGAGTTCAATCGCGAAGCACTCTTGCAGATGGACAGCAAATCCAAGGCTGCATTCCTGTCAACCATGACGCAAAACGGTCTGATGACCCGGAATGAGGGCAGGGCGAAACTCAATCTCCCTCGCAAGGATGGCGGTGACGAGCTCACAGCGCAAACAAACCTTGCCCCATTAAGTCAGCTTGGCGTCGCCACAGACAACAACTCTGCACGGGCGGCTATGCGTGCCTGGCTTGGCGTTTCTTCCGAAGAAAGGCATTCCAATGACGATGCGTGATCTTCCCTCCGCAAAGGTCAATGTCCGTCCGGGTTTGCGGTCGGAACTTGCGCCAGCTGCACTTGACCGTTGGAATAGTTCGGTCAAGTCGGCAGCTGATGATGCAGACAATACCATTTCCATTCTCGATCCAATTGGAGAGGACTGGTTTGGGGATGGCGTTACCGCCAAGCGCATTTCTGCGGCTTTGCGCAATATTGGCAAGAAAGACGTTGTCGTCTCAATCAATTCGCCGGGTGGCGATTATTTCGAAGGGCTGGCGATCTACAACCTCCTTCGCGAACATCCTGCGAAGGTGACAGTCAAGATCGTCGGCATTGCGGCTTCTGCAGCATCCGTTATCGCAATGGCCGCAGATGAAGTGCAGATCGCGCGTGCGGGTTTCATCATGATCCACAATACGTGGGTTGTGGCGGTTGGCGACCGTCATGCACTTCGGGATGTCGCTGACTGGCTTGAGCCGTTCGACGTGACTGCCACCGATATTTATGCCGCTCGCACTGGTCTCGATGAGAAAGAGATCGGCCGGATGCTTGACCGTGAAACTTGGATTGGTGGCGCTGACGCTGTCGATAAAGGTTTTGCAGACAGCCTGCTCTCTGCTGATGAGATTGAGAGCAAGGCCAACAATTCGATTGCGAGCCGACAGCAAGCTGCGGCTCACAAGTTCGACACTCTTCTCGCCAGAGCGAACGTACCGCGATCCGAGCGGCGCGAACTGCTTCAGGCGCTGAAAGGCGGTATGCCCGGCGCTACCGTAACCGGCATGCAGGACGCTGCCGTATTAGCTGAGGTCTCAGACCTCCTCGCATCCATAAAATCTATCTAGGACAGCCAAGGAGGCAATCATGTCCAAGTTTTTCATGCCGTCAGTAGCACTGGCGGCACTCATGGCCGCACGTCCTGCTGGTATCGTCGGTTCCGTTCGTAATGACGCACAGAACATCGAAAAGTTGCTGGGCGAAGTTAAGAGCGAACTTGCTCGCGTTGGTAGCGATGTCAAGCAGACCGCTGAGGATGCTCTAAAGCAGGCCAAAGAATCGGGCGGTTTGACTGCTGAAGTTAAGCAGAAGGCCGATGAACTTCTGATGGCGCAGGGCAAGCTTTCTGCTGCTCAGGATAAACTCACTGAGCGTCTTGAAGCGCTCGAAACCAAATCCACCGACATTGAGCAGCGTGTTGCGTCTCGTCGCGGTGGCGGCAATGATCAGGCGGTGAAGTCTCTGGGCCAGATGGTCGGTGAATCCGAAGATCTGAAGAACTTCGTCAGTAAGAGTGGCGCAAAGGGTGCTGTTCGTATCGTCATCCAGAATGCCATCACTTCGGCAACCGGTTCCGGTGGCGCATTGATCACGCCACAACGGGACACAGAAATTGTCGGCATTCCTCGCCGTCAGATGACAATCCGTCAGCTTCTCTCTGTTGGCGAAACCACGAGCAACTCTATCGAGTATGCGCGTCTGGTCACTCGCGATAACAAAGCGAGTGTCGTCGCTGAAACTGCGCAGAAACCGGAATCCAATTACATTTGGGAAATGGACGACGCTCCTGTCCGCACCATCGCCCACTGGGTGCCGGTCTCGCGTCAGGCCATGGATGATATTCCGCAGCTTCAGAGCGAAATCGACGGTGAGCTGCGTTACGGTCTCGACTTTGTGGAAGAGGCTGAAATCCTCAAAGGCGACGGCACGGGGCAGCATATCCACGGCCTTGTTCCGCAGGCGACACCATATGCAAATCCCGGTGTTACGGTGGTCAATCCGACAAAGATTGATATTCTTCGTTTGGCAATCCTTCAGGCTTCGCTTGCTGAATATCCAGCTGACGGAATCGTTCTCAACCCTACCGACTGGGCAGATATCGAACTGACCAAGGACGGTGAGAACCGCTACATTTTTGCCAACGTGATCCAGCTTGCCGGTCCGCAGCTCTGGGGACGTCCGGTTATCTCCACTCAGGCGATGGATCTGGATGAGTTCCTTGTTGGTGCGTTCCGGATGGCTGCAAAGATTTGGGATCGCATGGAAACGGAAGTCCTGATCTCGTCTGAAGATCGCGACAACTTCATCAAGAACATGCTGACAGTTCGTGCAGAACGCCGCCTGGCTCTCGCAGTCAAGCGCCGTGCAGCACTGGTCACTGGCGATTTTGCTACTGCACTTCAGCCATAATCATTGGCTTTTGGCTCATCAAGGCGGGCGGTTTTGCCGCCCGCTCTATGAACCAAAGGAGACGAACAATGCACCTCAAAGCAACACGTGGAAGTTTTGGCGACTTTGGTCGCGTCCGCAAAGGCCAGATCCTAAAGGATGTGGATAAGAAGCTAGCTGAAAAGCTGATCAAGAATGGCGCTTACTCCGAAGCTTCGGCGCAGGACATCAAGGATGCAGAAAACCGCAAAGAACTCGGCATTCTCGATGCCAAGAAAATTGCGGCGGCTCCGAAAGGCGATACTGCCGATATCGACACTTTGCTTGCGGAAATTGAAGCCGCGGAACAAGCCCTGACTGTATCGAAGGCTGAAACTGAAACGGCAGTTAAAGAACTGGCAGATTTCAAAGTCGAGGCTGAGGCGGAGCTCGCGGATGCCAACAAAGCAACCGACGAGGCCAAAGCGGAATTTACCGCATACAAGTCTGAAACCGAAGGGCAGCTTACTGCGGCTGCTGATGAAATTGCCGGTCTGAAGGCTGCAATAGACGATCTTCAGAAGTCTGCATCGCAATCGGAAACGACAGAAAACGACAAGTCCAAGGGCAAGTCGGAAAAATAACGGTCAGGTGTAATGGATAGCCAAGTCCGCGTTATAGAGCCTCCCCAGCCCATCGTTACGCTTGAGGAGGCAAAGCGTCATCTGATTGTCGATTTTAATGATGATGACGAACTCATCAAGTCGCTTCTGCTCGCCGCCACATCGTGGATTGATGGCCCGACAGGCTGGCTTGGCTGCGCGCTTGGGGTTCAGACATTGGAACTCCGCGTCGCTGATTTCTATTCGCTACCCTGTCAGCGTGACGTCATTCCGTTGCCATATCCGCCGGTCCTCGAAGTTATCTCAATCACCTATCGCGATTCAGGCGGCGTTTCGGTTGTTATGCCCTCCGATGGGTATGAGGTAACATTAGGTGGCGTTCGGCCATTGCATGACGGTTGGCCTTCAGCGGAAGGCACGGCAGACTCCGTGCATATCCGTTATAAGGTCGGCTGGCAGAAGCCGGATCCGGCTGATCCTTCGAAGCTGGTGTCTGATGTTCCGCAGGCCATACGAACTGCGATCATGATGTTGGTGGCTCAATGGTACGCTGTTCGCGAAGCTGCGACGACTGAAGGGGCTGTCAATAAAATGCCATTCTCGGTCGAAGCGCTATTGCAGCCTTATCGCATATATCGGTGAGGTGATCATGGCTGACAAAAACTCCGCTGGATCACTTCATTCGAAAGTCGCTCTCGATAAGCGTGAAGATGTTGTCGATGGCATGGGCAACACGGTTTCTGGCTGGCAAGAGCAGTTCCAGACACGCGCCGAGTTTATCCATCTCCGCGGGTCTGAAGCCGTTATGGCCGGTCGCCTTCAGGGGAAGCACACACAGGTTATCCGGGTTCGTATTTCCAGCAATACAAGGCTGATAACCACAGATTTCCGGGTTCGTGACACTCGTAGAAACATCGCTTTCAACATTCGCGATATCGAGTGGGAAACCAACCGCCAGTTTATTTCGCTTACATGCGAAAGCGGCGTTGCTACGGGGTGATGTCATGGTTGAGGGTCTGGATCGCCTGAAGCGGAAGTTAACCAAGATAATTCCCCAATCTGTTTTCGACGTTACGATCAAGGCTATGGAGCAGGGCGCTAACGATGTTGTTGGCATGATGCGAAGACTTGCTCCCAAAGACAGCGGCAAGCTTGCTCAGTCCATCAACTGGACTTGGGGAGATGCGCCGAAGGGCGCAATGGTGCTGGGTAAGTCAGCACCAACCCGTGACGGATTGGTGATCACAATCTACGCAGGCGACCAATCCACTATGGTCGGTGTGCGCGAGCAGTTTCAGCTTGCCAGACTGCAAGAGTTTGGAACCCAGCACATGCAAGCTCACCCCTACTTCTTTCCATCGTGGAGAACATTGCGGAAGCGGGTTGGGAGCCGCGTGACAAGACAAATGCGAAAAGCCGTGAGGGATGCTGCAAAGTGAACATTTCCGAAGAGCTTCAGCGATATCTTTATGCCGCGCTACGAACCGTTCCCGAGGTAACGAACCTTGCTGGTGGTCGCGTTTATGACCGAGTGCCTAGCACAAACGGGCAGGTTACTGCGCAATTTCCTTATGTGTCATTCGGTCCTGTCAATATGATTGACGATTACGCTGATTGTGTTGATGGCGAAACCCACACCATTCAGCTTGATGTGTGGTCGCGAGCGGTCGGGCAGGGTGAGTGCAAGAATATTGTTGATGGCATCCGTAAGTCATTGAACCGCTCACAACCAGAGTTGGATGAAAACGCTGTGGTTGGAGTGAACATACCAATTTCACAAATCGTCCGAGATCCAGACGGATTGACGACGCACGGAATAATTCAAGTTGAAATTATGGTCGAGGTGAACTGATGGCTTGGGCAATTTTTAAAGTTGAGAGCAACTGGTCGCGTCCTAGTAGCCGCTATTCCTTCAATGCTAAAGCTTCGCCGGAGCCGCAAGAACGCCCACAAGATTTCATTGATTACTGCGTATCGAAAGGCTGGGCCGAAGCGGTCGCAAGCCCGTCACGCGATGAGAAACGCGCCTTGAAAGGCCGTAAACGGGCAGAATAGCCCAATCACCTGAAACCGGGCCACAAGCCCTATCAAGGCTGGCATTTTGCTGGCCCGTTTTCGAATGGAGGCATATCATGGCCGTTAAGCCAACCACCGCAGAATTTCAGCATCTGGTTGTTGAAATTGAAACAGATGTCGAGGGAACTTTCTCGAAGATTTGCGGCATCACACAGCGCGGTATCAACCGTCAGCATAACATGCAGACGACCGAAGTTCCTGCCGATTGTGAAGATGAGAGCCTGCCAGCTGTTGTTGAACGAGCTGTTCAGTCCTCGGAAGTCACAATTTCTGGTACTGGCGTTTGGGCCGGTCAGAGCCATCAAATGATGCTTGATTGGTGGTATTCCGGCGGCAAGAAGACAATTCGTGTTCAACATGTGAATGCGAAAATTGGTGATACCGAATATGAAACTGGATCGGCCATTCTGGTTAACCTCAACAACGCGGTCGAAAAAGGCCAGAAGGTATCGGCTGAAATCGAAATCCAGTTTGATGGCTTGCCAACGCGTACAGCTAAGGCTGCGTAATGGCGAAAGTTCTCACTTGGGCTGGCGGAGAGCATGATTTTGAACTCCGCCTTGAGCATCTGCGCGCCCTGCAAGACAAATGCGATGCAGGGCCGCAATGGATACTAATGCGGCTTACTTCCAAACAATGGTTCATTGATGACGTGATCCAGCCCATCCGTCTAGGTCTTGAAGGCGGTGGCATGGAAAAGGAAGCGGCTCGGAAGCTGGTCCAAAAATTCGTTGAAGATCGTCCGCTCACATTGTCGGTTCTGACTGCACAAGCTGTGTTGATGGTCGCACTCTTTGGAGATGTAGACGATCAGCCGGGGGAGCCGAAAGCGGGGGTGAAGGCGAAGACCCGAACCCGCTCCCGCGCGGCAAGTGGAAGTTTAACCGCTTCTACCAATGGGCCGGAATAGTTCATCGCGACATCGGCAAGATGACGCTTTGGGAGTTCCGTTGCGCCACTGAGGGTTTCAAGGCCGCTAACGCGACCGATGAGAAAGCCGCTCCGGGCATGAGCGACGATCAACTATCTGCACTTGGTATCGAGGGTTTCTGATGGCAACTGACGTTGAACGCCTTGTCGTGGCGATGGAAGCGCGGACTGCTGCTTTTGAAAAGGCGCTCAACCGCTCATACAACCAGGCGGCAAAGCAATCCACCCAGATTGAACGGCGCTTCCGTGACATGAACAAAAACATAGAAGATGTTTTTGCGCGCGGTGGCATCAGTCAAGCCCTGAAGAAAGACCTCGAAGCTTCTGTTGCTGCCGTCTCATCGGCAGAAGCAAAGCTCAGCCAGTCGACATCATCCATGAAAGGAATGTTGACTGGCTTGGCGGGCATATTTGCAGCCCGAGAATTGGTCACGATGGCCGATACATGGTCTGATGTTTCCGCCCGCGTCGGTATCGCTGTTGGTGAAATGGCAGAAGCTCCGGCTGTTATGGAGCGTCTGTATGATCTGGCCCAGAATACCTATTCAGGTTTTCAGCAGACTGCCGAAAGCTTCATCGCCAATAGCACCGCTCTCAAAGAGCTTGGCTACAATACCAATCAGCAGCTCAATTACACAGAAGCGTTGAACAATGCTCTGGTTGTCTCGGGCGCTAAGGGTGATCGCGCAACCAGTGTTACAAACGCGCTTTCGAAGGCGATGGCAGCCGGTAAGCTGTCTGGCGATGGCCTCAACACCATCATCGAGACAGGCGGACGCGTTGCCGAGGTTCTTGCGGCTGAGCTTGGCGTGGGCGTTAATGCACTGCGCGACGTGGGAGCACAGGGCAAGATCACTTCGCAGGTTATTTACAGCGCGCTGACTAAGCGCATGGAAGAGTTGGCCGATCAGGCTGGCGCCATGCCTGCAACAATCGGTGACGCATTCCAGCAGATCCAGAATGCAGCGCTGAAATCCGTTGGTGCACTGGATCAGGCGGGCAAGGTTTCTGAAACACTTTCCGGTATCCTTGGCGGCGTTGCAAAGAATATGGATACCGTTGCTGCTTCTGGTGTGGCGATGGCTGCTGTTTTCGGTGCACGTCAGATCGGTGCAGCAACCACAAGCCTAGGTGGATATGCAAGAACAACTATTTCAGCCGCCGCCGCAGCGCGCGCTGCGGCTTTGGAAGAGCAGGCGATGGCCGCTGCCCGTCTGCGTAGCGCTGAAGCTGCTATGGCTGGTGTCCAGGCCAACGGACTTGTCACCAACTCACTGCGGAATGTGACCCGCGAGTTGCTGGCTGCTCGTATGGCAATGAGTGCTGCCAACGCGCAAGTTTCGGCAACGGGGCCGATAGCAACTGCATCAGCTGCTGCAATTCGGGGCTTTTCTACTGCAATGACAGCTCTTGGTGGTCCCGTGGGCGTTGGTCTCTTGGCGCTCACCGGCATCATGTACGCGATATCGACACGCTCGCAGGAAGCCGAGGAGCGCGCCAATCGCTATGGTGAAGCAATCAGAAAGGCTGGAGACGACACCGACTTTGCAGGTCTTGGCATCGAAAAAACTGCCCAGAAACTGTTCACCCTAGCCAGCAGCTTGACTGAGGCACAGAAGGCAATCCGCCTTGATGATGCAACTGCAAATGTTGAGAAGTCGATTGCGGCACTGGAAGAGGCTTTCAACTCTGCCGGTCGTGGCATTGCAGGTCTGAGTACCTATCTATCGTCGGTGTATGGTGAGATGGGTGATCTCGTCAGCCGATTTAAAGACGGCGAGATATCGGTTGAGGATTTCAATTCGGAGCTTGATCGCCTGTCTGGCATTGATCCGAACGTAACATCCGTTGTTGCACGTATGCAGCAAATTGCATCAGAAGCCGCAGCTGCTCGCGGCGAGGTCAATGCGCTGAGCGTTGCCCTTAACTCCATTGGCGGCAAGGGCGGTCGCGTCGGCAAGGAAACCGATGCTGAACGCGAAGCGAGAGAAGCGGGTGTTCGGCAATCTCAGGTGAACTTCAACCAACGTTTCGGCGACTTCGCTGAAACAAAAAAGAGCCTCGAAGCACAGGCCAAGGCAATAGAGGACGCTGCGAAAAAAGCATCTGGCGGTGGCAGAGGCCGTAAGGGTGGCGGTGGGCGATCCAAAAAAGACCGACCCGATGAATTCAAGCGAGAGATCGAGCAGATCAAAGAGCGTACTGCTGCTATTCAGGCCGAAACCGAGGCGCAGGCTGGCATCAATCCGCTGATTGATGATTACGACTATGCGATCACTAAGGCCCGCGCCACACAAGAGTTACTGAATGCTGCCAAAAAAGCCGGGATTGAAATCACTCCTGCTTTGAAAGAGCAGATTGAAGGACTGGCCGAGGGATACGCTAACGCCACCGTGCAGGCAAACAAGCTTGCAGAAAGTCAGGATCAAGCACGCGAAGCCGCTGATTTTTTCAAGGGAAGCATGATGGATGCTTTCCAGTCGATGATACCGGCGATTGAAACTGGCAATTCGGCCCTCGATAAATTCCTGAATACTTTGATCGAAGCGGTATTGCAGGCAAGCTTGCTGGGCAAAGGGCCGCTTGCTGGGATCTTCGGCGGCGGAGGCGGCGGGATATTCAGCGGGCTTGGTAAATTGCTGGGATTCGATAAAGGCGGCTACACAGGTTCTGGCGGCAAATATGAGCCAGCGGGTGTCGTGCACAAAGGCGAGTATGTCTTTGATCAAGATGCTGTCCGCGCAGCTGGTGGTCCTGCCGCACTCGACGCCATGCGCCGTGGTCTCAAAGGTTATGCGAATGGCGGATATGTTGGTCCATTGCCAACTTCGAACGCACCAACCGCGCCTGGCATCAAAGGCATGCGTAGCCAAGGGCCAACCGAGACTATTCGCGTGATGCTCCACGATGACAGTGGTCGAATGGCCCAGATTGCCGATCAGCGCATCCAGACAGCGTCTGGTGCAATTGTGCAGGTTTCTGTTCAACAAAGCACCCGAACCGTCCAGCAGTCGCTGCCGTCAATGATGGCCGATGCACAAGCGAGAAAAATGTAATGGCGACTATTCTTTGGCCTCGTTCGGTTCTGAAGCCTAAGCGCGATCCTTTTAACATTGCACCTCGCACTCTGGCGGGGCCGTCGAGCGTATCGGGCGTGACGCAGGTTTCAGCTTCCGATGCTGGCATCTGGAAGGCAACATTTGCCGATATCATCATCAAGCGCGGGACGGCTTCTGTTTTAGCCTTCCGCGCCATTTCCACTATGCTTGAGGGTAGGCTGCATCCAATTCTTGTTCCGAGATGCTGCGCTTATCAGCCGTTCGATCCAGATTGGGGCAAGGCACTTGAAAAGGTGCCTCACTCTGACACGAGCCCATTCAGTGACGGCGGACTGTATCGATCGCGCGCAATAGATATCCGTCTGACCGGTAATATCCCTTTGCGTGGAACGACAGCTAACATCTCTTTGATTGCAGCTGGACAGTTACAGCCTGGCCAAGACTTCTCCATTGGTGAACGTATGTACCGTATCCGTACCGTCCAGATGACAGGTTCAAACACGGCAACCATCACTTTCAGGCCTCCAGCGCGTGAAGCTGTTTCTGCGGGGGCTGAGATGGAATTTGACCGGCCTGTCTGTCGGATGCGCCTTGCAACGGACGCTGAGATGGATCTGGACTTGGATCTTGTTTCGCCGTGGTCGTATCCAACTGTTAACTTCATTGAGGATGTGTGATGTCATTCTTCACATCAGCTCAACTCGCCGAGTTCTCAAAGGGTGAAGTCAGGCTGGATATGCTTGTCGAGTTCCGCTTTGCGTCTGAGACAATGCGGGTATGGAACGGCAATACCAAGCTGCTAGCTGGTGGTAATATCTATGAGCCTATGTATGGATACGGTTCGATCGATGGCATCGGAATGTCATCTACGACTGCTGCACAGAGCGTTTCATTCCAATTGAGCGGTTTGCCAGATGTAACACTGAACTTTCTCGCTATGGCACTTGATGCCAACGATGAGGTTGATCAGCGCATCGTGGTTATCTTGATCCAACTGTTCGATACCGAATGGCAGCCGCTCGGCAATCCTGCGCCGATCTGGTGGGGATTTATGCAGCCGCCGCGTATCAGCCGAACGGAAATGCAAGGAACTGAAGGTGCAATCCAGTCAATATCGATGACTGCTGAGAATGCTTTTTTCAACCGATCCCGTCCAGCTTATGGCCGATATACCGACCGCGACCAGCAAGCCAGATCGAACGGAGACAAGTTTTTTCAGTTCGTCGGTTCTTTGCTGTTCAAATCCTTCAAGTACCCAGACTACTAAGGTCAAGCCATGCACATCGCTGATTTTGTAGCAGCCGAGGCGTTAAAGCCTTTTCGGTGGGGCGAGACCGATTGTGCTTCAACGGCTGATCGCTGGATCAATCTTCAGACAGGCAAATCACCTCTAGTGCAGGCTGGGCTGATTTATCGCGATGAGTATGACGCAACGGCGCTTCTGATCGAGCGCGGCGGGTTCCCGGTCATCGTCAACCGGGCAATGAAGCTGGTCGGCTTTGAAAAAACGGATGCGCCACAGATCGGCGATGCCGGGCTGATCATGCACAATCGAAAACTATGCCTCGCCATTCACGCTGAAACATTCTGGTTCTCACGGGATGAAAGCGGCCTCATCGGCGCGCCTCTTGATGCTCTCTGGAAAGCTTGGAGAATTCAATGCCAGTAGCTCTTTCCGGCATAATTGCAAGCATTATCGGCACAGGTGCTATTGGTGCAGCTTTACAAACCGGTCTTGCTGCAATCACGATGTTCGCATCTACAACCCTTGGCGGCTTGGCACTGTCTCTTGGTCTGTCATACTTGGCATCATCCATATTCAGGCCATCACAACCCAAGCCGGAAGATGTTCAACAGCAGGTGCGCCAGCCGACTGCACCGCGTATCCGGCATTACGGACGTGTGAAAATGTCAGGCACATGGGCCTTTGCTGAAACGAAAAGCGGCAATTTCTATAAGGTGTTGGCGCTGGGGCAGGGGCCGTTCGATGGGATCGAAAGCTTTTGGATTGATGACAATTATCTACCGCTCGACGGTGATGGATACCCGATTGGACCGACGCCTTACAGACAAGGCGGAACCGGCGCGCCACTTCTGCGCATCCTAAGCCGATTGGGCCAGCCTACTGAAACCTCCTATGACGAGCTACTGGTAAACTTTCCGGAATGGACATACGACCATCGAGGTGATGGTGTGGCTTCACTTCTCGCATGTCAGTACGCAGTCGGGCAGGAGTATTATCTCAGCCTTTTTTCAAACGGCATCAATACCAATTATCGTGTTGTCGCCCGCACCTCGTTGGTCAAAAACCCTGTAACTGGCGTGACTGAGTGGAACGACAAGGCAGCTGCGGTCATCCGTGATTACATGACGCATCGGGACGGTATGCGCTTGCCTGAAAGTCTCTTCACCACACCATTGGCACAGGCGGGGTGGGTGGCCGCATACAATCGTTCAAACGAGGGCGTTGCGATATCTGCCGGAGGCACCGAACCGCGCTATCGTCTCTGGGGATCTTATCAGCTTAATGAGCGTCCAGCGGACGTTCTGGGTCGGATGCTTGCTTGTTGTGACGGTCGTTTGGTTCCTACGCCAGACGGAGGCTTGACCCTTGATGTGGGCGCATGGGCCGAGCCTTCAGTTATTTTAACGACCGACTCGATCACGGGCTTTTCTGAGGTTGGTCGTGGCCGCGATGTGATGACGTCAGCGAACACCATCCGTGCGACATTTCTTGATCCAAATCAGGATTATCAGTCCACTGATGCAGACCCTTGGGCTGACGAAAACGATGTGTCTGAGCGTGGTGAAGAAGCCAAAGATGTTCAGTTCAATATGGCCCCTTCACACAGTCAGGCACGGCGCTTGATGAAACTCGAATGGTTCCGAGCAAATCCGAATTGGGTCGGAACGTTCAACACTAATCTTATGGGCCTTGCAGCGTTTGGCGAACGGTTTGTGCGCATACAGTACCCTCTTTTTGGGATCAACAGCGTCTTTGAGGTGATTGATTTCAAGTTCATTCTTGGAGAAGGCGGTATTTTGTTGGGAGCGACCATTCAGGTTCAATCAATGCCACAGACGGCATACCAATGGGATGTTAGCCAAGAGGGGACTGCGCCGGTATCGGACAGCAGCACCGTTGATGACGATCTGCCGATCCCATCCGCACCTGATGTAATAATTCAGTCGGGACCCGTTGCTGAACTAAGTTTTCCGCCAACGGGAAACCTTCTTCTGAGCTATATGGTTCGATGGAAAAAGACCTCAGACACTGAGTGGACAACGTTCGGTCCACTTGCAAACAATGCCGAGACCTACACGACGCCGGGCCTTTCCGCAGCAGCAGAATATGAATTTCAGTTAGCAATGCGGACGGAAAAGGGACGAATTGGAACTTACTCGGCCAGCACAATCAAAACGACCCCCTGATCATCAAAGCAAACTAGATAATTCCTCCCTGCTCTGGCGGGGCTAATTGCCATGGAGCAATCGCATGACCGTTCGCACTATTGACGATATCTTCCGCGATTTCGTGATTGAAGGAATGCCCGCATCAGGACCGTTCAATCCGTACAAGCCAGATATTCGCGATACCCTCAAAAAGCTGCTTGAGGGCTTGTCGACATTTCCTGACAATCGAGTAATTCGCCTTAACAATGCGAACGAGGGAACGGCCAATAACATTGTTGTCTCGTCGTCAGTTGCGATCCCATCAGCAGCTTATCAGGTCCTATATGTCCTGAACGTAACGCAAGCAAACACCGGAGCTGTAACAGTTTCCGGTGCTATCAACCGTGCCTTGGTGACGAATACGAGCCAGCCAGTTCCGAATGGATATCTTAAGCCTGGCATGGCTGTTTTGTGTATTGATACAGGCTCAACGCTCCGTATGCTTTCTTATGGCAATGTCGAAAGCATTGTTGAAGAAATGGTTGTTAGTGCTGAAGCCGCTAAAGCAGCCGCTGAATTAGCGAGAGATCAAGCTCAAAACGCAGCTTCCGATGCTGTCTCACAGAGCAATGTGCCAATCTACTCGTCTCGCGATGCAATTGAAACGTTAGTAGTTCCTGTAGCAATAAATGCATTTCGCACAAATGGTTATAGTGCGGCTGGAGATAAGGCGCTTTCACTTTATCTAGAAAGCTCTACCGAACCAGCACATTTCAGTAAGGTCCAAGACGGGGAGGGACGCTGGTTTCAAGCAGTAGAAGAGGATGACCGCCTGCGGAGCTTTGCTGTCAGCATGTTTAATGCCCAGCCTGTAAAGATCGACTGCTTTGGTGATAGCACAATGGTTGGTGTGGACGTAACTAATCCTCCAGATTACATTGCCGCCATTCCTGCTCCGGCAAAACTTCAGATGTTTCTTCGCGACTATTATTCCAACGGCAGTATTGATGTTAACAATAAAGCCATTAGTGGAACGCGTACTGTAAGTATGCTTGCAGGAACGGACGGGAGTGGAAAAACATTCCGAGAGCGCATCTCTGAAAGTGATGCAGATATAGTATTCTGCAACCACGGGATTAACGACTGCCAGAACACACCACCAACGCCAATTGGCGATTATAAAGCCAACCTCTTTGAAATCGTTCGTATCATAAGAGCAGCTGGGAAAATACCTGTCCTAATGACACCGAATGTTTTAGCGCCGGTGCCTTCGCTTGGTGTGATCGATAAATCGGAACGTCTCAAATCTTACGCTGAAGTTGTGCGTGAAGTATGTAGGACGGATAGGGTGGCCTTAGTTGATGCATTTCAACAGACTTGGCAGCTGCTCACTTGTGGCCGTTACAAGGTACAGCAAATCCTTCCAGATGGCGTCCATCCTACGCAGCTGGCTTATAATTATATCGGCCAGCTGATGGCGGCACCATTTATGCATCCTCAGCAAGGTGTTTCCACAGATGGAGAGATCGTTTCAGTGGCATCGCCCACCGTGCTAATCACCCCCTACAACCCAGTATCGGCTGCGGTCAATAGCCGAACAGGTATGCAACTCATAAGCAGTACAGATAACGTTGCGAAGAGTATAAAAATGCTGATTAAGATCGAAAAACCCGGTCTGGATCTGTTCTTAGCGTATCCGATTTGGATTGGTGGCGTAGAAGCTGCAGGAGTGGGGCTTGATCAGGTCTATGTCGGCGGAATTTCTCAGCGCCATTCAGCCGGCTATGGTGGTCGCTATATCCAAGATCATGAAATTTGTGTCGCTAGAAACGTTCCGCCCGGCCTTCATATGGTGTCTATTTCTGCCGATGCGTCCACTTGGTCCATCGGTGCCAATTACTTGAGGGTCCGTAACTCCACTTCCCAAGAACTACGATTTAAGAATGCTGGCCCACATGCGCTTTTAACTTACACTGAAATTTTGGGAAAGGCGCTGCTATCTGTTTCGAATGGCAATTCTGATGCCATTGAAATCACAGACCAGATTCACCTTGATCGTTTTTCAGGCCCGCTCGATATTGGATTTACCGCCGCGTTTAATAAAGGGGATGCTGTCTGCATATTTGGACAATGGGCTGCTAACGCGACAGACGGTGTTGCTGTAATGGGGCTTGGAGTTGGTTGCGATGAAACAACTGGCTATCTAACAATATTCCAGGCAAACGGTGAAGGCGCTTACAGCAAGACAGCTATCGGTTCCGCTGATATATCCGGCCAGTCCAAAGACTTCCGGGTCTACCTTGCGGCGGGTTCACCATCCAGCCTTCAGGTGTGGGTGGATGGAGTCGGGTCGGTGGGGGCAACAGTCTCAGTGCCATTTTTGGGTGGGTTTTTCGGCATCAGAAAAAGCGGAAACGGGCTGCTAAGTGTGAACAAGCTAAGTACCTTACGATAAAATGTGAAGAAATTTCACCGATCTCTGTTCCCATTCTCAAGGACGCTTGATAACAGAGTGATCACTTTTGAGTTTTTTCAATGCAGTGATCGGTGAAATTTTATTATGCTCACAAAAGATAGAATTCAGTACCTTGATGCGCTGCGTGGTTTTGCTGCGCTCTGGGTCGTTATGGTTCACGTTGCGAATATGCCTCAGCCTGCGTTTTATTTGCCGGAGTGGTTTGGCGTCTACGTGACAAATGGTGTTATGGGCGTTGAATTATTCTTCGTCCTGAGTGCCTTCTCTCTATGCCTGAGTATGCCTGGTCACGCAAAAGAAGAACGTCCTCTACTAGGTTTCGCTCTACGACGTTTTTTTCGCATCGCGCCGCTTTTCTATTTGATGATCGTAGTAACTTATTTTTTCAATCCTGCTGGATTTACGTTCAATTTCAACACCCTGCTTGCTAATGTCTTTTTCATATTCAACTTCATACCGGGGCATAGCTACCAGACTTCTCTTGTAATTGCTGGCTGGACCATCGGTGTTGAAATGGCCTTCTACGCCATCTTCCCGTTTGTGTACCATCGGACGAGGGATATTTATAAAAGCATTTTTGCGGTTGCAGTCGCTTTAACGATTTCAGCGATTTTTTATAGTGTGATACATATTTTCGTTGCCGACCCCGGCACTTACAATATGTACTCGATCTTCTATAGAGCTCCGATTTTTATGTTTGGTTTGGTAGCTTTTTACGCCGTCCCACTCCTGCGTAATTCTAAGAACTCTAGAGGTATCGCGCTCATCCTGTTAGGTTCGGTGCCAGTTCTGTTTTTTGCGATAGTCAAAGGACAAGTTGCGTTTGTGCCTGCTTACTACTGGCAGGGACTGATGTTCGCGTGTCTCGTGGTTGGTATGAGCCAGATACAGCCTAGCTTCATTGTTAACCGATGCACGTCATGGTTGGGGAAGATTAGCTACTCTGTTTACCTTGTTCACGGACCAATTGTTGCCGCCTTATTTCCATTTTACGCAAAGATGCGAGAGTGGGATTTTGGGCATGTCGCGACCTACGTGGCCTGTCTGCTAGTTACGGCAGTCATCGTAATTTGTGTGGCAAGCATAACCTACCGCCTACTTGAAAAGCCGTCGAATGACTGGGGCAGGAAAATAGCGTCAAAAATGGCCGCTAGGGCATAGTTTGTTTTAAACGAAATGTACTAACCCTGCGCTATGAAAGACTAGCGCAGGGTACTCTTTTACCAAGCTGTCCGCATATGGAACGCAGAAACTTCTTGATCGGTCATCATGCGATATTCGTATTTGCCGTTCAAGGTCCGGCGCATAATCAGGCCATCGCTACAGCTTCCATCATTTAAACGAACGTTCTTTCCGGCGCGCACATCTCGCCAATCAGTGTTTTCTCGCCCAAGGGTAATGTGAAAGCCGAACAAATTAAATGCAATTGGACCATTCATATTCAGTCGCCTCACTTAAATTTTCTGATCTGTACACCCATCACCTAAAGTTAACAAATCAACCTATGAGAGACGCCCTTGCGGCGATTTTCATACTGATCGCCATATCAAAATACAAAGAATCAGCACGGCGACAGTTAATACGATGATCGGGATGATTTGTTCGTTCAAAACGTCGATCAGAAACACTCATTCCTCCCTTCAGTTCACGCACTTTTATCGCAGCTTATAAAAGAACAAAACCCCGGCAGGCGGGCAGCCATGAACCGGGGTAGCGCACCTTGGGCTTATGGGTTTTGGCAGGCGCGGAAAGTAAATAATCTCACAATCTCAGGAAAAGACAATGGACAAAACCGTGCCAGCAGGCGCGGCGCTTTTGCTTGATTTCACGCGTCTCATCGAGACCGGCAAAACCGACCGCTCCTCTTACGATGTGATCTACGGTCACAATGAAGGAAAGATATCGAAGAAAGTCACCTCGATGACGATCGATGAACTGATCGCCACTCAGCCTACATTCACCAAGCGGTTTAAGTCGTCAGCTGCCGGTGGATATCAGTTCATGCGGAACACGCTGCGCAATCTGAAAACTGAGCTACGCTTGCGCGGAACCCAGATCATGGATCCGGACTTGCAAGATCGCCTCGGATATCATCTTGCGATCCGTCGCGGTTATAATGATTTCATTGCGGGCAAGATCAGCCGTACTGAGTTCGGGCGACGGTTGGCGCAGGAATGGGCATCCTTTCCAGTCCTTGCACCGACGAAGGGTGCCAGTCGCGCATTGCAGCGCGGCGAAACCTTTTATGCAGGAGACAAGCTCAATAAGGCTTTGGTAGCACCGGAGCGGATGGAAGCGATCCTCGATAAGGTGAAAGCGGCGGGATCCGCTCCGCAATCAGCGGATCAAGCTGTGGTCGTTGAAAAGGTTCCTATTGTAGCAGATCCAGGCGAACTGGGCGAAAGTCCCGTGAAGTCAAAGACGGTGATCACAAACTTTCTCACCGGCATCGGAATGGCCGTTACAGCTGTCGGCACCTTCCTCGGCGGTCTGGATTGGCGTGCGCAGCTTTTCATCTGCGCAATGGTTGGCGGGTTTGCTGCCTACGCAATCAAACGCCGCTTCGATTTGTATAAGGCCGTCAAAGAGCTTTCCAGAGAGTTCGTCTGATGGCGATCATCTGGAAACTCATTCCGGCCTGGCTGAAATACCTTCTCGCCGGAATCGTCACTGCCTGCATCATTGCGGGCGGCGGCTATCTGCTAGGCAAGCGCGAAGGTCGCCAGCAAGCAAAAGCCGAGCAACTGCAATCTGACATTAAGGCTGAACGCGAAAGGGTGAAGGACGATGCGAAGCTACGTTCTCTGTCGGACTATGATTTTTGTGTCGTGTCTCTTCGCCGTCGCGGCCTGCAATCCGCAGACTGTGAGCAGCTGCGGGGGATGGCGTCAAAATAATCTCAGCGCGGCTGGATTGGTAGCGCTGACACGAACGGATCGGCTTGCGGCTGAGCGGGTCGAGGGCAACGATGAAAACGGAAAACGGCGAGGCTGCTGGTAAATGGGCGATGATATCAAGTGGTTGATCGGAACGGCGATCACGCTAAGCCTTTTCTTTGGCGGCGCACTTCTGACGGCCTTTCGCTCATTGTCAGCATCGATCAAATCAGGCGACGATCAGTTGCACGAGCGTGTGAACCGCGTGCGCGACGAATATGTGCGCCGTGTCGATCTTGATGACCATGTCAGGCAATTACGAGATGGCATGAAGGAAATGCGAGACGAAACCCGCGAAGGCTTGAAAGAGACGAACAAGCGCCTCGATCAGGTGTTGGCCGTTCTAGCACAAGACAAAAAATAGCCCCGCTTCGGCGGGGTTATTTGATATGGTAGTGGTTACCACTTCCGCAAAGACCGTAATCATCGTTCAGATTGTCTTTTCAACTGAAGGTCGTCCAATACAAGGCGCCTTTAGCGGGTCATTCAACGATCAGTTTATCCTTCTTGAAGAAATCAAGAATGTATTTGTTGTGCCAAGCTAAATCACTATCACTCAAGTTATACACACCAGGAGAGGCATAATCATTTCCACCTTGTGTTATACTCGCTGGGGGAAATTTACGCAGGATTACCGTATCGCTTTTTTCGTTACCAGATGACCACGTTATAAAGTTATTGGCTTCAATTGTTCGGAAATCTTGGTAGTTTTTAATGATTCCTTTGAAGAGGATCGCCATCGTTATAAAACATGCGCACATTAAGAACGATATTCCGAGTTTTGAATAATCTTTTCCGAGGATAAAGTGAGAAGCAAAAAAAGCTGAAACACTTCCAATTGCCATCCATGCAAAGACTTGTTCCATTGTTGAGTGACGTTCGCAACAATGCAATCCAAACTGAAAATAACTTGCAAATGATGATACCGCAATTGCTGAGACGCTCGCAATTCCGAACAATAGTAATAAATTTCCAGACCTTTTATCGATACTAAAAGTTTGGAAAATTAGATAGCATCCTAAGCCAAACAGTAATTTGACAGGTATGCCGGCCCATCTCATACCTTCGAAAATCACGTTATCGCCAAATTTAAATAGACGATTTGGTAATGTTCTAAGCATCTCCGTGCCGGACCCGAGAACACTATGCGCTATAGAAGTGTCACCAAATACTTCGAGTTGACTGCCTGTTCGATTGACCAAAAGGAAGCAACCAACGAAAATTGAGCAAACGAACGGGAAAAGTAAACCGGTCGTACGTAAACCGTTAGGGAGCATTTTATGATTGAGAAAAAGTTTCTCAAACAGCAGTACTATTATCGTTAAGGCTGTAAAGCCTCCAACGAGAAATGCTCCGGTTTCTGAACTTAACGCCGCTATGGAAAGGCCTGCAGCGAGCAAAAACCTTGCTGCGCTTTCTTCCATACTACTCGTAACCAGAACTCCAAAGGCTATCAATAAGCCAACAATTGTTGGAATGTACGCACCGGATCCTTGAATCCAGTATAAAGCTTCGCTGTTTTTTTGTCCTGCAATAATAAGAAATAGCAGCACTGTAAAACAGAAAAACGCTAGCAATCGCGATCTTGGACGACCAACTACCGACGGCACCAAAATCGCGATGAACATCATCATCCAAAGGATCGAAAGTGTAGCAGTTATAAATTGATCATTCAGTTTAACAACTATCCAGAAATAACCGTAAAGTAAAATTTCTGAAAATGGCCTCGGACTCCAATAGAATAAACGATGTTTCAGCCCTTCTAACCCGCCATCTCGAAATAGTACAGCCGTACTAAATTCATCTGGTCTCCAATATCCGAGCGGAATAAGCCCCGCAAACAAGGAGATAAATATTATAATTGTTGCTAAAGAAAAGATTGTCGTTTTTCTGTGGTGCTTGTGGGCGAATATATTATTCATTGAAATTTACTTTTTCTTCAATCAAATATGTCGGACGATTTTTGGACTCGATATAGAGCCTTCCAATATATTCACCGAGAATTCCGACTGATATCAATTGTAAAGCACCAAAGAAGAGTACGGCTGACATAATTGAGGCGTAGCCAGGCCAGTCGGCTCCAAATAAAATCGTCTTCAGAACGATAACACTCATGTAAATCAGGCTTAATGCAGCTATGGCTGCGCCTAGATATGTCCATACGCGAAGTGGCCATGTTGAGAAGCTTGTAATGCCATCGAGTGCGAAATTCCAAAGTTTCCAAAAATTGAATTTGGTGGTGCCTTTTGCCCGTGCTGGCCGTTCGTAAGGTACTCCTATTGAGGAATAGCCTGGCCATGCAAATAGTCCCTTCATGAAACGATTGCGCTCCGGCAACATTTTCAATGATTCAATGACCCGTCGGCTAATCAGCCGAAAATCTCCTACATCGGGTGGTATGTTTACGTGAGATGATGCATTAAAAAGCTTGTAGAATGTGCGGGCTGTGAAGCGCTTCAAAGGCGTGTCTTCTGAACGTGAAATGCGCATTCCGAAAACAGTATCATATCCAGATTGCCAGAGCCTCACCATCTCCGAGATTAATTCGGGAGGATCCTGTAAATCGACATCCATCACCAAAGCGGCGTCGGTATGTACATTATCAAGTCCGGCAGTCATGGCTGCTTCTTTGCCAAAATTTCTCGATAGTTTAATGTAGGAAACGGCTGGATTTTTTTTACTAACTGTTTCCAGAACTTTGATCGTAGTGTCCGTTGATCCATCGTCAATAAACAAGAAACAAAAATCCGCCTCTGCACCCGCAGTCCTGGAATAAAACTCTTCCAGAAAGTGATCGATGCTTTCTTCTTCGTTCTTTACGGGAATAACAACAGTTATTTTAGGTCGAATTGTCATTGATGCTTAATCCGATTTGAAAACACCCAGAATGTCGAGAGTACGTAGACTACAAAGGGCGCGATCAAGGTTCCCAGCAAAACTGAAAAAAACTTAAATCCCGTCATTTCATATGATGAATAAGCCACAATGTTATTACTAAGTAGACCGATTAGCGATGTGATGATGAATTTTAAAAGGCTTCCTCGTGTTTGGAAGGTAAAGAACATATGTCCTACATACGAAACAATTACCGCAAATGAAAACGCAGTCATATTGACTAGAACGATTGGAAGTGTCGGACTAAAGTAGAGCGCAATCGCTGCTACTATCACGTGGACAAAAGTCGCGCCGCCTCCTACCAGCCCAAATCTCACAATCTTGCTATTAAGTAAAACTGCCTGCACGATGCCTCCTAAAACGGCTTGTCGATTAGCATTTTTGCTTAACCAATGACAAGTACTCGCTGACCGCCACAATGCAGGTATGTTAACACGGTAGGCATCGCTCGTAATTGTTGCAAAGGGATATGTGCGGTTACGTTCGGTTGTGCATGAAAAGAGTGATTTTCTGGGTGACATTGTGTGTTGCGGCCGCCCAGAATATTACTGTTATCTAATTGAAATCTTGCGCTTGCTAGGCGGTGCGGTTGCACGCCGACCGCACCTTACTCAACGGGCACGCGCTTAGCTCATCTGACGCTTTATTTCTTCTGATATGATGTCAGCGGCTGCCACAAGAACGGTATCGAGGCGGTGAGTGTACCTGCTTGTTGTGCCGCTACCTGCATGACCGATAATAGCTCCGATAGTGTTATCGGAGTAATTTAGATCAGCAGCGACCGATGCATAACTGTGCCGAAGCGTATGTGCCGTGACGCCATTTAAGCCGGCCATAGCAATAATTTTTTCGATCAAATCATCTAGTGAGCCGATATGGTCTAATGGATTTCTTATACCGGGCAGTACCCATCCCGTTGCCCGGTCAGACCGAATTTCTTTCAACACTTCAACAGCGGCCTTTCCGATGGGTCTGATAGACGCCCCGGTTTTACTGTCGCCAAGCCGAAAGCACTGCTCATCAAGGCTGACTTCTTCCCATCGGAGCTTGACGATTTCGCCCAGGCGACAGCCTGTGAACAAGAGCAGCTTAGTTCCGATTATGCCCTGCCATGCAACAGTGTCGGCGTTGCTCAGCGCCTTTCCGATGGCTTTGAACTCACTGCCGACCAGTCGCCTTTCTCGGCGTTTGTCGGCTGGTCTTTTAACGCCCTGCGCTGGATTAAATTCAATGATCCCTTCTGAGACGGCATAAGACAGGATGCCGCCTAATAGACCTACTGTGCGAGCGGCGGTTCCTGCGCCGCCTGAAACCACTATTTTCCCTCTCGCTTTATCAGATTTCCCTTCGAAGGCTGTCTTGCCTGCGGTCACGTCTCTGATGAATTTCGATATGTCAGATCTCTTCAAGTCAATGACGAGGGATTTACCGAGAAGCGGTTTGATGTGGCGCTCGATCCGGCCTGTGTCCGTATCTAAGGTCGATGACTTTTTGGGTTTACCGGAGCGACCAAGAATTAAGCCCTTCTTCGCAGCCTTCAGATAGTTGTCGCATAAATCTGTCACCGTCAGCGAACTGCGGCGTGTTTGTCGCTCAAGCAGTGGATCTTCTTTTTGCAAAACAATCCCGCCAAGAGTTTCGATGGCAAGTTTGCGGGCTTGCTCGGTCGTGATACTTCCGTGCCGACCAATTGTCATACGGCGGCGTTTGCCTTCAGGAGTGCGATAATCGACGAAATATGTCTTTGAGCCAGCCGGATTGACGAATAAACCGAAGCCTTTAAGATCGCTATCCCAGACCGTATATTGCTTCTCACGCGGATCTGCGCGATCCACAATCGTTTTTGTAAGCTTCGCCATTTCACCCCTGCCTTAGCGATTCTACTCACCAAATACTCACCACGAAAATGGAAAAACGTGAAGATGCCCGGAAACACGTTACGGCAGGGTACGGTTGCAAGTTATTGAAAACGATGGAATAAAGCGGAATAAAGAAATTTTGCGAAACTAAGAGAAATCGTTTCCGTATGCTCTCCGAAGGCAGAGGTCACAGGTTCGAATCCTGTCGGGTGCGCCATATAATCAATGACTTAGCGTAAATTTAGGTGATGCTCACAGGTTCATTGAACCTTCTGGTCACATGCGAAATTCGCATTTGGATCTAGCCTACAAAGATTCGTTACGGGTTTCGTTGCGCTGACGCCGTTACTTTTAACTTTCCTAATTCTTATTGTTGCTCCAAGAGCGCTCGCGCCTTGTCTCATTAGAAGACTCAGGTTTTATTACGCCCAACTTTAAGAGGGTAAGGTAATATGGCTAAGAAAAGTGTGGCGGGTGCACCAGCCGTTATGGCTGTAGTAGGAGTAATACTCTTGGGTGGCGGGTTTTATCTCCAGTCCAGCGGATCGGGTGTTTCACCGGCCGATCAGTCGCGCTGTGAGGAAAACGTCAAGAACCTCTACAAAGATAGCGCCGAAGCCCAACAAACATTTATATCCAAATGCAATGAACCGGGCGTCGTTGCGATGATTGATGCACGGGTAAATGGCTCTGGTGCGTCTGATACAGCCACGGCCATTGCGTCGGCCAACCAGTCCGAGATCGGCTCTGGCGCTCTTGGTTACGGTATCATGGGTGTGGGCGTAGCACTGCTTATTTCAGGGCTTTTTGGCCTGTCTCGCGCCAAAAAGCGTGGTTGAAGCCACCGTTTAATACCAGCTCTCTGCAGCTGGCATTAAACAACGAATATGGAATAATTCACATCTTTGAAATCGGCTGAATCAGCCGATTATGTCGCTATTTTCCGTAAAGATCTGAAAGTAGGTGATGAGAAGAACTGCGAATGCATCCTGCAAAACGGGTTCCGGCTTCCAATCTAGTATGCTTTAAGAAGCCCAACGTATTTTAGCAGGAGTTCGACGTGCGCTTATCCAGCAAGGCAGCCTTAACCAGCGTGATCCCTTTTCTGATGGTTTCTGCGGCGCTTGCCGATGCAAAAACGGATTCGCTTCAACTCAGAAAAACTGTGGTTGATGGGCTTTATACCTATATCGAACTGGGCGAAAATTCTGAAGGGCGATCAAAAGCTCTCGGTGTCGAGATGGAAGACAAGGTAAAAGTACCTGTTGCAAAAGCGCAATCGGAATGGCGGGAAATAGCGCAGAACAGTACAGACCAGGCTGGCTATCAAACCTATAAAATGTGCGATACGGCAGCCAGCTCGCTTCAAGATATTATTGATACAATTGCTGGCTACATTAAAAGCGACAGCACGCAAGAGCCTGACTACGAAGCCACTTTGACCAAGTTTGGCGCGGATTTGACCGAGTGCGAAAAGGCACTGGATGTGCAGTTAACTTTCTAGCTTTCAGTATAATGGCGGCATCCATATTTCGAACGCCGCCATTCAGATAATTACTTTAGTTCAGCAATCATATCATCATAGACTTTGCAGGCGCTCGTTGGATCAGAAGCGAGCTGCGACTGCGCGCCGGAAAGCTTCTGAGCAACTTCAGCTGCTTTCTGAGGGTCCTTTGCTGCCAGTTCCTGCATCTTTGTAGAAAATTCTGTCGCTTTTGCAGTAACGTCTTCAGCTGTGCAGGCGAGCGAAGGTGAAGCAGCGGCCATCACAACAGCGATTGCGAGAAGGTATGCTTTCATTGTTCTTTCCTCGTGACTAGTCATAGTTATATTAGACAACTCCCTATAACCGGCTGAATATAAGAGGGAAATAATATTTGAATCACATAGTGTGTACAGATTTAACAATATTCCAGAGCATTATGTACGACGTGCTTCCGCGCCGCATTTCTGATAATTTTGTTAATATCGGTTCTGCTTGATTAGAATAGATCTAGTAAGATCAAAATAGTTGTCGATACTCGAACATTAAGCTTCGTTTTGTTTTCAATTCTCTGAGTTTTGCGCTTATTGAGCACTTATTAATTAAGCGTAACAGGAGATGATATGCGTCATATTCCAACTGCTATTGCCGCATTTATCGGCTTAGCCATTTTGAGTGTCGTTCTGGGGTCCTGGTATACTGTCGACGAGGGGGAACGTGGCGTCATTCTGCGTTATGGAGCCGTGGCCGGCGTTGCACAGCCGGGGCTTGGTTTCAAAATTCCATTGATAGATTCCGTCGTTCGCGTTTCGGTCCAATCCAAGGCAGCTATCTATAACGGCATGGAGGCCTATAGCCGGGACCAGCAACCAGCAACGATGAACCTCTCGGTCAACTATCGTATTCCGCCGGACCGCGTTGAAGAAGTTTATGCCACCTATGGCGGTGAAGATGGACTTCTGTCGCGTTTGGTTGAACGTCGCGTGTTCGAGGAAAGTAAGACTGTATTCGGTCGCTTCGCAGCTGTAACAGCCATTCAGGAGCGCGGTCGCCTTAATCAGGAAATCGCAGACGCTATCCAGAAAAGCGTAAGCGGTCCGGTCATCATCGATAGCGTGCAGATCGAGAATATTGATTTCTCTGATGCCTACGAGGCTAGTATTGAGCAGCGTATGCTTGCTGAGGTCGAAGTTCAGCGTCTGCGTCAGAATGCAGAACGTGAAAAGGTGCAGGCGGAAATTACCGTGACGCAGGCTAATGCGCAGGCTGACGCCCGCCGTGCAGATGCGCAGGCGCAGGCTGATTCTGTGAGGCTTCAGGCACAAGCTGATGCAGAAGCTATTCGTCTGAAGGGTGACGCTGAGGCTCAGGCCATCAAGGCGCGTGGTGATGCATTGCGCGATAACCCAGGTCTGGTTTCGCTCACACAGGCCGAAAAGTGGAACGGACAACTTCCCACGACAATGCTGCCGAACGGCGCCATTCCGATGTTGAACCTTACGCAGGAATAAGACGTTTTGATTAAATGGCGGGTCGCGAGGCTCGCCATTTTTCGTTCGTCCGAAAACAAAGAAACGCGCAAAGCTTCCGCTCTGCGTTTACATTATCTAATTTAACTATCTACTTGATAGGGTAGGAAACTTTGTCCCTGAACATTCCTCTATCTAAGAGAGGAATGGCGCGAGTGACGGGGCTCGAACCCGCGACCTCCGGCGTGACAGGCCGGCACTCTAACCAACTGAGCTACACCCGCGCATTGTTCCGATGCTTTCGATCAGGAACGGTGCTCATGTATGCGGGAACGGGATCAGCGTCAATCGTTTCTATGCGTAAGACCATAAAAAAATTCGGATAATTCTAATTTAAGGCTGATCTTGTGGAAAAGATGGGGGAATGGGAGCATTTCAGCGGCTAAAAAAGCGTATAAAATGGCGGTTTCACTAAGAAGCGGCACATCTGACTAATGTGCCGCCTGCTGGAGATTCGTTTTATCGAACAGATTCGCCCGTTTTGGGATCGATCTTGATTTCGACCTTTGCCCCATTCTTCATAAAATATTCGATTTCATAATAACCGCGATCATTCCAATCGACTTCATCAATATATTGAACATCGGCTGTTTGCTCGATTTTGGCGATTATCTCGGATAACTTTGCGCCTTCTGGCGCGGCTGCAAAAGCGCCGACGGAAGTCGCAGTGAGAAGAATGGCTGCAAGCATGGTGCGCATGAAGAACTCCTTTGATCGTTACAACCTCTAGGTAAGGCCGCAAATTCACTAATCAAGGATACGCTTCGCTGGATCTCTTATTGCCACGAGCCGAAGTGTGTCTGCAAAAAGCAGCCAAACACGAGGAAGGCCGCTATGGCCAGGGCGATCAAGAGTATTTTCATTTTTTGATCATCCGCATTGTTCAGATCACATACAAGAAAACTGTATGTGATCTGAACCTGTCAGATAGACCACCTTAAGGAAATGATTTCGATCAACGGTTACGATTGTCGACTGAAAATGCGCCAGCGCCGGTTGCGACAAGCGTCAGGAATACGAAGCAGAACAGAATTGCCGCATCGCCACCATTCGCAACTGGGAAGAAGCTTTTCGGAAAATGCGCCATGAAATAGGCAAAAGCCATATGACCCGATAGGATGAAGGCGACAGGACGGGTGAACCAGCCCAGCAAGATCAACGCGCCGCCAACAACCTCCAGCAAGGCTGATGCGATTTGCAATGCAGACAGGCTATCAGGGCCGGCAATAGGAAAACTGAATGCTTTCTGCGTGCCATGCTCGATATAAAGCAATGCCGTCACAATACGAAGGATGCCAATGGCATGAGGTTGATATTTGTTGAGCGAGCTAGTTTCTGCCATTAGTTTCTCCAAACATGAGTTTAAAATTCAACAAACCCATGAAGCCGGAAACAGGAAGAAATGCAAGCAATTGCTAATTAGGAATAGCGGTTGATGTCAGCGACAACGAGATTGTCCCAACTTCACATCAAACTGGCGCGGACCGACCATCCCATTTTTCATAGACTTTGAAACGATCGTCGCTCTTACGGAACAAGGGCCAGCAATCACCTGATACTGATCTTCTTTTTGATAGATGACCTTGTTGATCGGGTAATTCGGAATGGCTTGCGCAACCGCTTCAATAACAGCGTTCAGTTCTTTTGCGCGCTGATAATTTGGTGCAAGCGCCGCATAGGATACATGGGTCGCAGCCAATAGCGAAACTGCGCCGAGCATGAGTGTTAACCGTGCCATTGCAATCTCCATCCAATAGCAAGTGAGTTACATTGGAGCGGGTAGCGGGAATCGAACCCGCGCATTCAGCTTGGGAAGCTGACAAGCTACCATTACATCATACCCGCCCGCCGTGGTGATAAGGTAACATCAAGTCAGAGCGTTTTCATAATTGAAATTGATGGTATTCGCGACACTCAGTTTGATCCTGGTGCATTCATTAAAAGCCGTAAAAAGAATTCATCTCGTTTCCCCATTGATATCCGAGAATCCATCGCCATTTGCGGTGTTCGATAATTCAACTTGAATATTCAATGGGTAGTTTATGGCCATAGCTTCCAAGCGCCGAGCATTGCTGATCGTCAACCCGAAAGCCCGAAATGGTAAAGGGTTCAGCGCTGATATGCGCGCGATTCTGGAGCAAGGCGGGATATCGCTGGTAGAGAAGACTGCAAAAAGCGACGAAACAATTTCAGATGTCATTCTTGGCAATCGCGATGTTGATTTGGTGATTGTCGGCGGAGGCGACGGTACACTCAATGCAGCCGCAAAAGGACTTATGGAAACGAAACTGCCACTGGCTATCCTGCCCTTAGGTACCGCGAATGACTTTGCTCGTACGATTGGCATCCCCGCAGACCCAACGGAAGCCACGCGCCAATTACTGAATTATCAGCAACTCCCCATCGATCTGGGTGAGGTCAACGGTCATCTCTATTTCAATGTTGCAAGCATCGGTTTTAGTGCTGAATTGGCGCAAAAACTCAGTGCCGATGCCAAGAAGAAATGGGGCAAGCTTGGCTATGCCATCGCCGCTAGCCGTATTCTGATGAGATCCGAGCTTTTCACGGCCTATCTTGAACATGACGGCATAACCGAAAAGATAAAGACGCTTCAGGTGTCGGTTGGAAATGGCAAGTTTTACGGCGGCGGCATGGCTGTCGAAAAAGATGCAGCCATTGACGATGGAAAGCTCGATTTTTATAGCCTCGAAGTCGATCATTGGTGGAAGCTGTTGCGGCTTCTGCCAAGTCTTCGACAGGGTACCCAGTCCAAATGGGATGATGTGCGTGCATTCCCTACGACGGAAGTCATCATACGCACCAAAAAACCACGCCCAGTGAATACCGATGGCGAGCTCTCGACCTGGACGCCGGCTCATTTCCGTCTGCACCGCAAAGCAATCCAAGCATACCGGCCAGCATCATTCTGAGATAAGACAAAAAATGGCCCGCTCTCATTGAACGGGCCCAATTCATGACGTTAGGTGACTGGCTCGGAGGTCATAAGAGCCGTATAAGTAACGGCTCAACTCCGGGATTGTTCCCGGACTAGAAGAAAAAGTACCAGATAAACAGCACTACAATAAAAGGCACGCCAAGAAGCCAAAGGATAAGTGCACGGAACATTTTGTTTCTCCTTCATGTTGAAAAATCAACGCGCTAGAAGCACCAAAGTTCCCTGTTCGTTGAGACAGATATTTAACCATCCACAACGACTCAATTGTGGGATTTGCAAAAGCTTTAATGATCCGTCAATAATTCGGTGACATCACTAATTCCTAATAGATATTTTCGATCGACTGGTCGTGTGTAGAGTTGCGGGCGTGTGGCGTATGAGTTCGAACCGGTGGCAAAACCGTGCTGGAAACGTAGGGCTATCGATTAAGCGTGAAAAACGCGGATCGACTGCAATGTTGACATTCATGGCATTAGCCGTGGCTCTCGCGGGTTGTGCAAGCGCTCCTCAACCGAAGTCATCGAAGAAAAAACACCCCAAAGAATATTTTGCCGAATCCAAATATGGCGTCAAAGCCAGCCCCCGAGTTACCAATGTTCAAGGGAAGCCTCTGCCTCGCGGCGGTGGGCGCAACCAGATCGGTCAACCTTATCAGGTTAAAGGCCGTTGGTATTATCCAAAAGAAAACAAGAACTACGCCTCGACAGGCCGCGCCTCTTGGTATGGCAGCGCCTTTCATGGCCGTTTGACCGCCAATGGCGAAATCTATGACATGACGCATCTGACGGCAGCGCATCCAACAATGCCGCTGCCAAGTTATGCGCGTGTCACAAACACTTTTAATGGCAGCTCCATCATCGTTCGCGTGAATGATCGTGGGCCATTCGAGCGTGATCGCGTTATCGATCTGTCGCAGAAGGCTGCCGAAATGCTGGATTATCAGCATCATGGTACCGCTGATGTGAAGGTTGAATATGTTGGGCGTGCGCCACTTGATGGGCAGGATGATGCTTATCTGATGGCGTCTTACCGTTCAGGCAATGGCGATCCTATCGGACAGCCAGCCACGGGCGTCATGATGGCCATGAATGCGCCGACACCAACTCCTGCGGGTATCGCAGCCATGCCGGTTCCACAGTCTTCGCCATTTGAAGTTAATCCCGCTTATGGCGATGGCGAAATGCCGTTGCTTCCTGCCAACGTTCCAGTTCCATCGCAGCGTCCGGCTGGCAGCTTTGGCGTCGCCACAGCAGCGCGTATTGGCGGTCTTGGATATGCGTCGGATCGCCTGGCTGCATCAGCCTATGCAGAAGAGCGTACCTATGGCAGCATCCTGACAGCAAACGCTGTTTCAGATGCATGGAAGCGTCGCAATACGGAAGAACAGCGTGAATATGTCGAAATCGGCATGTTTAATTCGCTGGAAGATGCGATGAAGCTAGAAAAATCTCTGCCTCGCTCTGCGCGCGTTACGCGCACAAAAATACCGACAGAGCAGGGTGATATTTACGAGCTGACAGCTTTTGCCGAAAAGGGCAATAACGACGATCTGCTTCGCGCTGCATGGAAGGCTGGAGCGACCGACGCCTTTGTCGTTCGTGCGGACTGATTTCGGCCAGAAACGCCGCTTAGCTTCGTCAAAGAAGAAGCATGACGGGTGTAAGATGGGGCGTTTCTCGATAAGCATAAAGCTTGCATCGGCGGTTGCCGCTGCCGTTTTAATAGCTGCACCGAGCTATGCGCAGACGGTGCAGGCAGGCTTTGCAACTAAAGCGCCACAGGTGCTTTTGTTAGACGACAAGAGCGGCACAGTTCTTCTTTCAAAAAATCCGGATATGAAAGTCCCACCGGCATCGCTTGCCAAGCTGATGACAGCGGAAGTTGTCTTTGAGGCGCTTGAAAAAGGCAAAACGACACTCGAAACCACCTATCCGGTTACTGAATATGCCTGGCGTACCGGCGGGGCGCCGTCCGGCACATCGACCATGTTTGCTGCCATCAAATCCACCCCGACCGTTGCTGATCTTCTTCAGGGCATGATCGTGCAGGCGGCCAATGATGGTGCCATCATTCTCGCCGAAGGCCTGTCTGGTAGTGAAGGTGCTTTTGCTCAAGCAATGAATGAGCGCGCGAAAGAGCTTGGCTTGACTAGCTCGAATTTCGTGAACTCCACCGGATTGCCCGCTCCCGGACAAACGGTGACGCTGTCGGACCTGATAAAACTCGCGCGCCACATCCACAGCGCTCATCCGGAACGCTATAAATATTACGCGCAAGAAGCGTTTACCTGGAACAAGATCATGCAGCGCAATCGAAACCCGCTTTTGCGGCTCGATATCGGTGCTGATGGCATGGGAACGGGTTACACTGAAGCGTCCGGTTATGCGCTTGTTGGATCTGCAGAACAGAATGGGCGTCGGCTTTTCCTGGCGATGAGTGGTCTAACAAGCATTAAAGAGCGTGAAGAAGAGGCCAAAAAGCTCATTCAGTGGGGTATGACTTCATTCGATACGGTCGATATTTATGCGGCTAATGAAGAGGTCGGCACAGCGCAGGTTTTTGGTGGTTCGGCGTCCAGTGTTCCGCTGAAAGTGAATGCTGACGTTGAATTGTTGCTCCCCAAGGAAGGGCGCGACAAGCTGAAAGCGCGTATTACATATCAGGGACCGCTCAGTGCACCTGTTTTAGCCAATACTGAAGTCGGTACGCTGCGGTTTGAACTGAATGGCAATGTCGTTCAGCAAATGCCACTTTACACGGCGCAGGAAGTACCTGTTGGTACGCTATCGCAGCGAGCGATGGGCGCAGTCATGGAACTCTCCACCGGTTGGTTGAGGAAGTATCTTTAACGCGCATCCTGAAAAGTGCGCAGCGGTTTTCGGATGTGATGCGCGTTAGAAGAGATATCCGACGTGCCGAACTGATGTAATCAGATCGAAAAGCGGTCCAGATACTCGACCTTGCGAACAAACGCGGCTAAATAGATTAAGAGCCTGAACAGGCGATAATTCAGTTTGCGGAAGTCGATTTGACCGGATTATTCATTACATTCGAGGGTGGGGAAGGCGCGGGTAAATCGACCCAGATCGCCTTGCTGGCAGAGCATTTGCGCGCTCTTGGGCTTGATCCATTGATAACACGCGAACCCGGTGGTTCTGCGGGTGCAGAGGCTGTTCGCCATGTGATTCTGAGCGGGAATGCCGAAAGCTATGGTCCGGCCATGGAAGCATTGCTGTTTGCCGCCGCGCGTGCCGATCATGTTGATCAGCTGATCCGTCCTGCCCTTGCTGAAAATCGCATCGTGCTTTGCGACCGCTTTATCGATTCGAGCCGCGCCTATCAGGGGGTTACAGGCAATCTCAATGCCACCTATATGGCGGCGATCGAGCGTATCGCCATTGACGGCGCCATGCCTGATCTCACAATCATTCTCGATATTCCTGCGGAAAAAGGTCTTTCACGAGCCAACAAGCGGCGAGGGGCTGACGAGGCGGATCGTTTCGAGAAAGAAGCGATTGCCGTGCATGAAGCGCGCCGTCAGGCTTTTCTTGCCATTGCAAAAGCTGAACCTGACCGCTGCAGGATCGTCGATGCGGACCGCGCTCAAGATGTAATTTCTGCCGACATCATCGCCATCGCTGATGAAATTTTGAAGAAAAGAGGTCTTCTGTGATCGAAGAACTCGATGTCCCAAAAGCCCATGATTCCATTGAGGGTGTCGCCGAACCGTCGGCAAGCGACTTTCTCACCGGCCATAGTGAAATCGCGGCTTTTCTCGCACAGGCCTATCGCGAAGACCGTATGCATCATGCGCTGCTTTTTGAGGGCGAGCAGGGTATTGGCAAGGCGACTCTGGGCTTTCATCTGGCAGGCCATATGCTGGCTCATGCAGACCAAGCACTTGCCCCTGAAACTATAGGCGTACCTGATTTCAGTAAGCCACTCTGGCGGCAGATCGCAGGCGGTATGCATCCAGCTGTGCTGCATATCAACCGCCCCTTTGATCAGAAGACGGGCAAGTTTAAAACCGGTATTCCCGTTGAAGAAATTCGCCGTGTTACCCATTTTCTGACCCGCACGGCATCTGACGGCGCATGGCGTATTGTGATTGTCGACCCCGCCGACGACATGAACCGCAACGCTGCCAATGCGCTTCTCAAAACGCTGGAAGAGCCGCCAGCCCGCGCAATCTTCATTCTGATTTCGCATTCGTCGGGACGGTTATTGCCGACGATCCGTTCACGCTGCCAGAGCATCCAGTTCAAGCCACTTGCGGATGAGCCACTCACTAATGCATTGGAACATATCGGGCCAAGTGTTGGCCTTGATGCGGGTGACATCACGCCAGCGTTGCTCACGCGTTCAGAAGGCAGCGTGCGCAAGGCGCTGCTGCTTGTAGCACACGGTGGTCTGGAAGTATCCGATACGGTTGATGCAATCTTGCAGGGGCAGAATTTCGACCTGCCGAAAGCACAGGCGCTATCAGGTGTTCTCAATGGCCGCGAGGCGGAGGTTCAATATGAGCTGTTCCGCGATTATCTCATGAGCCGCATCGCCGATGAAGCTCGCCGCTATGCAGATTCGGGCCAACTGCGTGAAGCCGATCAGTGGTCACGCTACTGGAGCGAACTGACACGCGAAATTTTCAATGCCGAGACCTATAATCTCGACCGCAAGCAGGCCGTTATGATCCTTTTGGAAAAAACGCATCGCGCTTTTCGATCTGGCGTGCCTCCGCTTACGTGACATGCCGACTTAGTTGCGTTATGTCACCGCTAACGTTTTTTAAACATCACACTTGAAGAAGCCGGATTTCTGATGAGCCGCGAAAAATTCTACATCACCACCGCGATTGCTTACCCGAATGGCAAGCCGCATATCGGCCATGCTTATGAGTTGATTGCGACCGATGCTATGGCGCGTTTTCAGCGTCTGGATGGCAAGGACGTTCACTTCCTGACCGGCTCGGATGAACACGGCATCAAGATGTTGCAGAGCGCGCGCAAGGAAGGCATCACGCCCCGCGAACTCGCAGATCGCAACACGGCTGCTTTCCAGCGCATGGGTGAGTTTCTGAACAGCTCGCACGACGATTATATCCGCACCTCGGAAGAACGCCACTACAAGGCCAGCCAGGCAATCTGGCAGGCAATGTCGGCCAATGGCGATATTTATAAGGGCGGTTATGCGGGCTGGTATTCGGTGCGCGATGAAGCCTATTACGGCGAAGAAGAAACTGAGGTGCGTGCGGACAATGTTCGCTACGGTCCACAGGGCACGCCGGTCGAATGGGTTGAAGAAGAAAGCTATTTCTTCCGCCTGTCGAATTATCAGGACAAGCTCCTTGAACTCTATGAAAACAATCCCGGCTTCATCATGCCTGCGGAGCGTCGCAACGAGATCGTTAGCTTCGTAAAGTCGGGCCTGAAGGATCTGTCAATTTCGCGCACGACGTTCGACTGGGGTATTCCTGTTCCGGGCGATGAAAAGCATGTCATGTATGTGTGGGTCGATGCGCTGACCAATTACATCACAGCACTCGGCTATCCTGATACGACTGACGAGAAGTGGGCTTACTGGCCTGCGGATGCGCATATTATCGGCAAGGATATTTCGCGTTTCCACGCGGTTTACTGGCCTGCATTCCTGATGTCGGCGGGCGTTCCCCTGCCAAAGCGCGTATTCGCGCATGGCTTCCTGTTCAACCGCGGCGAAAAAATGTCGAAGTCTCTCGGCAATGTCATCGATCCGTTTGAACTGGTCGAACGCTACGGCCTTGATCAGCTGCGTTATTTCCTGATGCGTGAAGTGCCGTTCGGTCAGGATGGCAGCTATAGCCACGATGCAATCGTCAACCGCACCAATGCCGATCTCGCCAATGATCTTGGCAACCTCGCACAGCGTTCGCTATCGATGATTGCAAAGAACTGCGAAGGCAAGGTTCCAGTTCCGGCTGCATTCTCGGATGCCGATAAGGCCATTCTCGATCAGGCTGATGCTGCATTGGAAACCGCGCGGAAAGCTGTCGGCGATCAGGCATTGCATATCGCCCTCGGGGCTATCTTTGCCGTTGTTGCGGAAGCAAACCGCTATTTTGCGGGGCAGGAGCCTTGGGCGCTGCGCAAGACTGACATGGAACGCATGGGCACAGTGCTCTATGTGACGGCAGAAGTGATCCGCCGCGTTGGCATCATGGTTCAGCCTTTCATTCCGCAGTCGGCAGAAAAGCTGCTCGATACTCTGGCAATCCCGGCAGATCAGCGTCAGTTCTCTGACGTAAGCGCACATCCGCTTGTCGGTGGCGCAGAACTGCCTGCACCGCAGCCGGTTTTCCCGCGCTATGTGGAAGCGGAAGAACAGAACTGAGCTGAATATGCTGGTTGATAGTCACTGCCATCTCGACTTTGCGGACTTCGAGCCCGAGCGCGACGCTATTGTAAACCGCGCGCTCGAGGCTGGCATCAAACGCATGGTCACGATTTCGACGCGAGTACGCAAGTTCGATACGATCCTCGCACTGACCAAGAAATATGATTCAGTCTATTGTTCGGTTGGTACGCATCCGAACAACGCACATGAAGAGCTGGATGTTACTGCCGATGATCTCGTGCGGCTGGCAGAGCATCCGAAAGTTGTCGCCATAGGCGAGGCGGGGCTTGATTATCATTATGATTATGCGCCGCCAGAAGCCCAACGTCAGGGCTTCCTCGTGCATATTGAAGCTGCACGTCGTACGCAGTTGCCGCTTGTGATCCACGCACGCAGCGCGGATCAGGACATGGCTGTTATTCTGGAATCTGAGACTGCGAAGGGTGCATTTCCCTTCATCCTGCATTGCTTTTCGTCAGGGCGCGCTCTGGCCGAAAAGGGTGTCGAGCTGGGCGGCTATGTGTCATTCTCGGGCATTCTTACTTTTAAGAATTCGGCTGATATTCGCGAAATTGCACAGATAGTTCCGCGTGATCGTTTGCTGGTTGAGACTGATGCGCCTTATCTCGCGCCTATGCCGCATCGCGGCCAGCGCAATGAGCCATCATTCGTGCAGCACACAGCAGCCGTGTTGGCTGAAACGATTGGTGTAAGCCGCGAAGAAATCGCTGACATTACCAGCGAAAATGTCTTCCGGCTTTTCTCCAAAATGCCAAAGCCTGCCGAGGAATAATCATCGTGGTATCGCCTCGCAATTGTCTGCGTTTCACAATTCTCGGGTGCGGTTCGTCTCCCGGTGTGCCACGCATCAACGGTGATTGGGGCAATTGCGATCCTAAGAATCCAAAGAACAAGCGCCGCCGCGCGGCTTTGCTTGTTGAACGGTTCGACGCCGACGGGAACAGCACGGTCGTTGTTATCGACACGGGCCCGGATTTCCGGGACCAGATGATTGATGCCAACGTGCCGTCGCTTGACGCTGCTGTTTATACTCATCCACATGCCGACCATATCCACGGCATCGATGACTTACGAACCTATGTCGTTGAAAACCGGCGACTGATGGATGTGTATGCCAACCGGTTGACACGCAACCGCCTGTTTGAAGCCTTCGGCTATTGTTTTGAGACGCCAGTGGGATCGAGCTATCCGCCGATCCTTTCGATGCATGATATCATGGCAGAAACAGCATTCTCGATCACGGGTGCGGGCGGGTCGATCCGCTTTGAGCCATTTATGCAGGTGCATGGCGATATTGAATCGCTTGGCTTCCGCATTGGCAATGTCGCTTACTGCACGGATGTCAGCGCGTTTCCGGATGAGAGCCTGAAATATATCCGCCATGCCGATGTGCTGATTATTGGTGCGCTGCAATATCGCCCGCATCCAAGCCATTTCTCACTGGAGCAAGCGTTGGAATGGATCGAATTCTTCGGACCAAAACGCGCAATCCTGACGCATATGCATGTGCCGCTCGATTACGATACGGTTATGCAGGACACGCCTGATCACGTAGAACCCGGCTATGACGGCTTGCGATTTGAAGTGCCTCTTTAGAAAGAAAAAGCCCGCTGCGAATTTCGCAGCGGGCTTTTTTCATTGATACGCAACGGTATCAGGCAACAGAGCCCTTAACCGGGAATGGCATCACATTGCTGGCTTCAGCTTCTTCGTTCTGAGCCTTTTCAGATTTGTCTTCAAGCTGCAGACCGCCAGCACGAAGCAGGTCAGAGAAGCGGCCACCACGCGCAGCCAGTTCATCGAAGCTGCCGCGTTCGACCAGATGACCTTTGTCCATGAACAAGACAATATCGGCAGAACGGACGGTCGACAGACGGTGCGCGATGATGAAGGTCGTGCGGTTCTGGCTTAGATCATCAACAGCCTGCTTGACCTTTTCTTCGGTCTCAACGTCAAGCGCACTGGTCGCCTCGTCGAGTACGAGGATTGGTGAATCTTTCAGGATAGCGCGGGCAATCGCCAGACGCTGACGTTCACCACCTGAAAGCTGCGAACCACGTTCACCGACAACCGTATCGTAACCATTGCCCTTTGCGAGAATGAAGTCGTGGGCAGCAGCAGCCTTGGCAGCAGCATGAACCATTTCATGAGACGCATCTTCATTACCGACGCGGATGTTTTCTTCAACCGAACGATTAAACAGACCGGCATCCTGAAACACGGTTGCAATGGCATGGCGTAGCGAACGACGGCTGACAGTACGCGTATCGGTGCCATCAATCAGAATGCGACCAGCGGCAGGATCGAACACGCGCTGAAGGATATTGATCAGCGTGGTCTTACCGGCACCTGTCGGACCAACAATAGCGACGGTCTGTCCCGGTTTCACTTCAAACGAAACGTCATAGACGCCCTGACCCGAATTCGGGAATTCGAAGGTCACATTGTCGAACACAATGCCACCCTTGACATTTTCAAGATCGGTTGCGCCTTGCGGTTCCTGACGGTCGGCCGTCGCGTCTTCCATCTCGAAGAATTCTTCAAGCTTGGCACGGGCGGTCACAGTCTGGTTGATGAAGGCGCTGATCTGGTCAAGACGACCGATCATCAGCTGCGCAAAGCCGATAAAGGCAATCACGTCACCAACGCGCATCTGACCCTTGGTCACAAAATATGCGCCAAGCAGAAGCACGATAACCATCGAGAAGGTCGAGGCCATACGGTTAAGACCGCTGGCGAGCGCCCACCAGTTGAGAACCGGGAACTGGACGTTTTCGAGGTTTTTGGCATAGGTACGCAGCGCCTGCGTTTCAGAGGCAATGCGGTTATAGCTCTGCACGACAGAAACGTTGCTGATCGTGTCGCTCACATGCTCGAAGAGCTTATGGTGATGCTTTTCAACCGCGGTCTGGCCATCTTTGGTCTTACGCATGACGAGCTGGCCAATCATCACATAGATGACACCGAGCACGATAAGAACCATGGACATGCGAAGGTCCATGCTCATTGCAACCGGAATAAGCGCGCCCAGAGCCACAATCGTGGTCAGGTGCTGACGCATGAATTCAAGCCAGAGAGTGAAGAGCGAGTCTGTCGCGCGGATCAGCGTATGCAGTGCATTCGACGTACCGCGCTTCTGGTGCCATGCAAGAGGCATGGTGATGATGCGCTCATAGGAGTCTATCATCACGCCCAGACGGCGACGATGGGCGAGGCGGTCAGCCCCACGCGCAACGAAGACTGCTGCAATGATGTTAAACCCGCCAAGAGCGGCCCACATGGCGAGCTGCGTAACGATATCTCCCTTGTCGGAGATAGCCTGAATTACCCGACCGAAAAGGATCGGTTCGGCCAGCATGACAAGGGCAACCAATACGCTTGCTATACACATGGTTATGGTTGCGGCTTTCTCAGCCGCAAGATATTCCATGGCACGCCAGTAGATTTTGAGCAATGACACCTTCGGACTCCCGCTCGTTCTATTTCACTGGACTAAATGGTGCAGTCCCGTTGTTCTATCAATATGCAATGACGGCAAGAAGTGGCGATTGGGTGTCAAGGTTGACCATAAATTAAAAATAGATGTAACCGACCGTGAAGAGTCTAAGGCAGTTTTGTTACAGTGGCAGATTGTTGTTTTCGTCGATTATGCCTAGCAATCCGGCCTTGGCGCGTCTATTGACAGATTTAAAGCGCATTCCGGCGACCGGCTCACGGTTACGGCCTGTAAGACGCACCAGAGACAGGCACGCGAAGCTCGTGCCCCTAAGAAGTATTGATCGGGTTTTCCATGGCAGGCGTTGAACAAAAGAATGTGGCTGCAGACGAGACGGGTATGCGTCTTGATCGCTGGTTCAAGGTTCATTTTCCCGGACTTGGGTTCGGACACCTGCAGAAACTGCTGCGTTCCGGACAGGTTCGCGTGGATGGCGGTCGCGTAAAGGCAGATACACGTCTGCAGGCAGGCCAGTCGGTCCGCATTCCGCCATTAGGCGTTGATGAGAAGGCCACCGGTCCTGTAACTGCGCGCACTATTCGCAGTCAGGAAGATGGTGATGTCCTCAAGCAGATGTTGATTTATGAAGACGCCAAGGTCTTTGTTTTCAATAAGCCTGCGGGTCTGGCAGTGCAGGGCGGTTCCGGCCTTGTCCGGCATGTGGACGGTATGCTTGAAGCATGGCGCAATAAGAAGGGTGAAAAGCCTCGCCTCGTACATCGTATTGACCGCGATACGTCAGGCTGCCTTGTTGTTGCAAAGACACGCGGTGCTGCACAGGCTCTGACCGCTGCATTCCGCGAGCGTGACACCAAGAAAACCTACTGGGCACTTGTGAAGGGCGTTCCACGCAAACGCGAAGACAAGATTTCAACTTGGTTGGTCAAAGAACAAACGCCGGATGGCGATAAGATGCGTGTTTGCCAGCATGGTGAACCGGATTCCGATCATGCCGTCTCTTATTATAGGATCATCGAGAAGGTCGGTAACAACCTGACGTGGTTGGAAATGGAGCCTTACACGGGCCGCACCCATCAGCTGCGTGTTCATGCAGCGCATATTGGTCATCCAATCATCGGCGATCCTAAATACTTTGAAGCTGACCAGAACTGGGAATTCCCGGGCGGCATTCAGAAGAAATTGCATCTTCACGCCCGCCGCATTCGCATCCCAAATCCATCGGGTGGCACTATTGATGTCACCGCACCGCTGCCACCGCATATGGTGCAGTCGTGGAACTTGCTTGGCTTTGATGAGGCAGACGCGGAAGAGTAAAGATGTCGGCTACGGGGGGAGGATCGGTTCAGGGCCGGGTGTCGTTCGACGGGCTGGCAATTGCCCTCGTCATGTTCATCATGTTCACCTGGGGGCTTAACCAGGTTGCCATCAAGATCGGCAATCGCGGCTTTAATCCCATGCTCATGGCCGCAGGTCGTGCAGCTTTGGGCGGCCTTTGCGTTTTTCTCTGGTGTTACTGGAAGCGCATTCCGCTGTTTGGCCGTGATGGCACACTGAAGCCAGGTATTCTGGCCGGTCTTCTTTTTGGTGTCGAATTTGTTCTGATCTTTCTGGCGATGGAACTGACCAGTGTGGGACGTGTCACGCTGATGATGAATGTCATGCCGTTCTGGGTCGCTATCGGCAGTCATTTTCTTTTGGGCGAACGAATGTCCATGCGTGCCTTCATAGGCATGTGCGTGGCGTTTCTTGGTGTTTTCGTGGTCTTTTCAGATCATATCAGCCGTCCCGGCCCCAATGCGGTCTACGGCGATCTGCTTGCGCTGATTTCCGGTATGCTTTGGGGAATGACCACGCTCGTCATTAAGCGGTCTAAGCTTGCAAGTGCTGCGCCTGAGAAGACGTTGCTTTATCAGCTTGCCGTAGCAGCACTCGTGCCGTTGCCATTCATGTCTTTGAGCGGACCATTGATCCGCGATCCCGATATGCTCTCAGTTCTGTCATTTCTATTTCAGTCAATGTTCGTGGTAGCTGTGACATATCCATTGTGGTTCTGGATGGTGCGTCGGTATCCGGCGTCCAAATTGTCCAACTTTGCATTCCTAACGCCAGCTTTCGGCGTACTCCTCAGTGGATTGCTGCTCAATGAACCACTGGGTTGGAAAATCTTTGCCGCACTCGGTCTGATCGGGCTAGGCCTCATTATCATCAATCGACCAGCAAAAGCCGGAGCCGCCCGATGAAACTCGTTCTCTTTGATTGTGATGGCACGCTTGTCGATAGTGGTGACACTATTCACCATTGCATGGTCGCCAGTTTTAATGACGCTGGACTTGTTCCGCCTGAAATCGAGCAGACCCACTCAATCATCGGTCTTTCTCTTCCAATCGCTATTGCGCAGTTGCTCGGTAGCGAAGTTGACGAACAGGCGCACTGGCTCACGCAGCGTTACAAGGAAAACTTTGTAAAGTACCGTCAAAACCCTGATTTTGCAGAGCCGCTTTATGACGGTATTCTGCCACTTCTGACTGAGCTTGGCAGTCGCGATGATTTGTTGTTGGGCATCGTTACCGGTAAGTCGCAGCGTGGCGTGCGTTCGATTTTCGAACGTCATGGCATTGGACAGCATTTCATGACCGTTCGTACCGCCGATGATTGCCCGTCCAAGCCTCATCCGGCTATGGTGCTTGAATCCTGTGCCGAAATGGGGATAGAACCAGAGCGAACAATCGTGATCGGCGATGCGATTTACGATATGCAAATGGCTCGTTCAGCGGGTGCGCGTGCCGCTGGTGTTTCGTGGGGCTATCATAAGCCCAACGCACTGAAAGATGCAGGCGCCCATTATGTCATGAACAAGCCTGAAGAGCTCCATGCGATTCTGCATGAAATGGATGCTTTCGCATCCTGACCTACAATAATTGGATATTATTATGCGCGACACTCTGAGCGATCCCCAAGCTGAAATGCCGATTTCGCAAACCGACCCGGTAAAGCGCTCTCAGGAATTGATGCGCACACCGTTGCCGAAGCGCTTTTATGAAAAAGCTGAAGTTGCCGAAACCGAAGGCGGGTTCACCGTGCATCTCGATGGTCGTCCGGTCAAAACACCGGCACGGGCTGTTCTGCTTCTCCCAACAAGCGAAGCTGCGGAAATCATTGCGGAAGAATTCCGTGCACAGGTGGAAGTTATAGATCCTTCCAAAATGCCTGCAACGCGTTTGGTGAACACGGCGATTGATGGCATTGCTCAAGACCCGCAGGCGGTTTTCGAAGACATTCTGCGTTTTGCCGGAACGGACATGATCTGTTACCGCGCCGCGAGCCCGAAAGAGCTGGTTGCGCGTCAGACCGAACAATGGGACCCATTGATCGACTGGGCAGAAAGCCTTGGCGCACGTTTTGCACTTGCAGAAGGTGTTATGCATGTCGAACAGTCACGCGAAGCGATTTCAGCTTTCGGCATTCATCTGTCGGAATTCAAGAATCCTATTGCGCTGGCATCGCTCCATACGATGACGACGCTGACCGGCTCCGCACTGATTGCATTGGCAATTGCCAAAGGCGAAGTCTCTGTCGAAGACGGTTGGAACCGTGCCCATCTCGATGAAGACTGGACTGTCGAACATTGGGGCGAAGATGCTGAAGCGCAGGCACGTCGTAAGACACGTCTAGGCGAAATGATGGTCGCAGCCCGCGTACTTCAAGCGCTCTAGTTATTATTTATCTAATAGCTGTAACAAACTGTATAAAAAGAGAAAACCCGGCTTTCGCCGGATTTTCTTTCGCGCGCCTTCTGGCACGTCGTTCCCCTCGGTAACTCAAGCGCATCCCCAAAATCGTAAAACGGTTTTCGCATAAGAGGCGCTTTAAAGAAGTAACCGGAGCGCGTGGCAATCTCTGATTGCCACGCGCAATCCCGATTAAACCGAGTAGTACATATCGAACTCAACCGGATGCGGCGTTGTTTCATAACGCAGCACTTCAGCCATCTTGAGTTCGATGAAGCTATCGATCTGGTCGTCCTCGAATACGCCACCAGCCTTGAGGAATTCGCGATCCTTGTCGAGCGCCTGCAGGGCTTCACGAAGCGAACCGCAAACGGTTGGGATCTTCTTCAGTTCCTTTGCAGGCAGATCGTAGAGATCCTTGTCCATGGCCTGGCCTGGATGAATCTTGTTCTTGATACCGTCAAGACCAGCCATCAGCAGCGCTGAGAAGCAGAGATATGGATTTGCTGATGGATCCGGGAAGCGAACTTCAAGACGCTTCGACTTCGGCGACGAGCCGAATGGGATACGGCAAGAAGCAGAACGGTTGCGAGCCGAGTAAGCCAGTAGAACCGGAGCTTCATAGCCAGGGACCAGACGCTTGTAGGAGTTGGTCGATGGGTTGGTGAATGCGTTCACAGCCTTGGCGTGCTTGATAACGCCGCCGATGAAGTACAGGCAGTTTTCTGACAGACCGGCATATTCATTGCCAGCGAAGGTTGGCTTGCCGTCTTTCCAGATCGAGAAGTGAACGTGCATACCCGAGCCGTTGTCGCCGAAAACTGGCTTTGGCATGAAGGTTGCAGTCTTGCCGTAGGCATTGGCTACCTGATGCACGACATATTTCTGGATCTGCATCTTGTCGGCGTTGCGGACGAGCGTGTCGAATTTTGTACCCAGCTCGTGCTGAGCTGAAGCCACTTCGTGGTGATGCTTTTCAACCGTTACGCCCATTTCCGTCAGAACGGTGAGCATTTCGGAGCGCATGTCCTGAAGACTGTCCACTGGTGGAACAGGGAAGTAACCACCCTTGACGCGTGGGCGATGGCCCATATTGCCGGTTTCGTAATCGGTATCATCGTTCGATGGCAGTTCGGTCGAATCGAGCTTGAAGCCGGTGTTGAACGGATCGACCTTGTACTTGACGTCATCGAATACGAAGAATTCAGCTTCCGGGCCGACGTAAACAGTGTCGCCAATGCCGAGCGACTTCATGTAGGACTCAGCCTTCTTTGCAGTCGTGCGTGGATCGCGGCCATAAGCTTCACCCGAAATCGGATCAAGAATGTCGCAGAGAATTACCAGCGTGGACTGAGCAAAGAACGGATCAATGTGAGCGGTTTCCGGATCTGGCATGAGAACCATGTCGGATTCATTAATAGCCTTCCAGCCACCAATCGAAGAGCCGTCGAACATGACGCCATCTTCAAACATCTCTTCATCGATCAGGCCGACATCCATCGTAACGTGATGCAGTTTGCCTTTTGGGTCTGTGAAGCGGAGGTCAACAAACTTGACGTCGTTGTCTTTGATCTGTTTCAGAATGTCATTGGCAGTCGTCATTTTGGTATCCTGTTTGCACGACGATGGTCGGTAGACTTGGTTTCGTTAGATCGCGTCCACGCCGGATTCGCCGGTACGGATACGGATAACTTCTTCGATATTGGAGACGAAAATCTTACCGTCACCAATGCGGCCCGTCTGGGCTGCCTTGCGGATAGCTTCAATGGCGCCATCGACGGTTTCGTCGGCGACGATGACTTCGACTTTCACTTTTGGAAGAAAATCGACGACATATTCCGCGCCACGGTAAAGCTCGGTATGGCCCTTCTGTCGGCCGAAACCCTTGGCTTCAATTACAGTAATACCCTGCAAACCAACTTCCTGAAGGGCTTCCTTCACTTCATCGAGCTTGAAAGGCTTAATGATGGCTTCGATCTTTTTCATCAGAGAATTGTCTCCGCTCTTGTTCGGAAATGGACATTGTGCCCGTTTCGTAAATATAGAAGCATGAACTGTGCCAACTCGATCTATGCCGATCAAATTTTTTAAGTTCCTTGCTTTTTCAAGCAAAAATTCCCGAAGTTGCCCTGTCACTCCCAGAGAAAATGGCACCAAAGTCAAGGCTAGCGCATTTTCAGTAATTTCAGAAGTGCAACTTTCTTTGGCCCAGAGTGGCATTATTATTGTCATTGAGACAAGGCTGTCCGTATGAAAGATATTCAACAAGGTTTCGAGCTTGTTAGCGATGCATAAAAAATAGACAAATTGCGCAGAAGTTAATCAATCTTGATGGAGCGCAAGTGCCGCGTAATTAATCACTTCGATAATAAGGGGAAGTGGAAGCCATGTTTGAACTGCTGACGCCAGCGGAAATGTCCAGTGCGGATAGACTGACTATCGAATCTGGCACGCGCGATGGTTTTTCACTGATGCTCGCCGCCGGTCATGCGGTCGCGCATGTGGCTCTGGGCATGTTTGCAGGTAAGGGGCCGATAGCCGTTCTTTGCGGACCCGGAAATAATGGTGGCGATGGTTATGTAGCCGCGCAGTTTCTGCTTGAGGCTGGCATGAATGTCATGTGCTTTGGAACTGCACAGCCCCGGCAGGGTTCCGACGCTATGCGGGCATTGCTGTTTTATAAAGGAGAAGTGCGTCGGCTCAGTGCGTTTTCGCCGGTCGATTTTGCAGGCGTTATTGATGCGCTATACGGTGCAGGCCTCACGCGTAGCATCGGGGGTGTCGAAGCTTCCGTTATTGGAGAATTAAACGCATCCGGCATTCCGGTTATAGCTGTCGATTTACCGAGCGGCATTTCCGGTGCGAGCGGTCAAATATTGGGTGGAGCCGTCGATGCGCGCGCAACGGTGACGTTTTTCCGCAAAAAACCGGGCCATTTGCTACAACCGGGCAGGGCACATTGCGGAATTCTTCATGTTGCAGATATTGGCATTGCTGATGACGTTCTGACCACTATCAAACCCCAGACATTTGAAAACTCACCTGAGCTTTGGCGAGGTCAGCTGCCGCAGCTTTCAATCAACACGCACAAATATAGTCGTGGTCACGCGGTCGTCTTTTCCGGACCTGCGCATTCAACGGGTGCCGCGCGACTGTCAGCAATGGCTGTGGCTCGGAGTGGTGCCGGGGCAGTTACACTTTTATCGCCGCCTGATGCACTTCTGACAAATGCCGCGCATCTGACGAGCATCATGGTACGCGAAACCCGCAATATCAAAGATGTAGAGACATTTGTGAAGGATCGCAAAGTAGCTGCCTGTGTGCTCGGTCCGGGATGTGGCAGCCCGTCATTTGCGCGAGATCATGCTTTGTTGCTCCTTTCCGCCGTTGATGGGCAGGCAGAATATCTGAAAGGGCTGGTGCTCGATGCGGATGGCATAACGGCATTTGAAAATAAGCCAGATCAGCTTTTTAAGGCCAAGCGTAGCGCGCATACGGCTCTTGTGCTCACGCCACATGAAGGCGAGTTCAGACGTCTTTTCCCGGATATTGCTGCGGAAGCAGATAGTTCAAAGACGGATAAAGCGCGTCAAGCCGCAAGCCGCGCCAATGCCGTCGTGATCTATAAAGGCCCGGATACGGTGATTGCTGCGCCTGACGGTCGTGCCATTATCAACGCAAACGGTACAGCGTTTCTCGCAACAGCTGGATCCGGCGATGTACTGGCGGGTATTGTTTGCGGACTGCTTTCACAGGGGATGCCAGCCCTTGAGGCGGCAAGTGCAGCTGTGTGGATACACGCTGACGCTGGACGACGCTTCGGTCACGGGCTTATTGCAGAGGATTTGCCGAACCAACTGCCCGCTGTCTGGTCTGCACTTGAACGATTAGCGCCCTGAGCTGCGGCTACCACCGGTTCCGACATCGACGGAAACACTGCCGGAAATCGAAACATCGGTATTGCCAACGCGGAAGTTTTTCCAGCTTCCGGCGGGTTGCGAATTGGGTTCCGGGGCAGGCGGAGGCGCAGATACAATAGGCTTCTGCGGTTCTACGCCTGGTAACCCTGTCGGTGCTTGGTCTTGAGCAAAAGCGCTAGCTGATAATACTGTTGAGGAAACAGCAGTAAATATTAGAAATCGCTTCATATTCTCAATCCTTATTTCAGACCTGATCTGCAACTGCTTCCAGAAGCTGTTCAGCCATATTGAGCGTGAACTCATCATAGTGAGAGATGACGCGGCTCGGTTCATAGTGCTGTACCGGCAAGTCAGTATAACCGAAATCGACGGCAACCACAGGGATACCAGCTGCTTTGGCGGTGTCGATGTCTGTACGGCTGTCGCCAACCATGATGGCGCGGTCGCGATTTCCGCCCGCTTTGGCAATCGTATCTGTCAGGTGGCGTGGGTCAGGCTTGCGATAAGCAAAGGTATCTGCACCACAAATTGCTGCAAAACGGTTTGCTTCACCCATAGAAGTCAGCAATTTGACGGCCAGAGCCTCAAACTTGTTTGTGCAGACAGCTAAGGTGTAACCATTAGCGCTGAAGCGATCCATCGCTTCAAGAACGCCAGGATAAAATATCGAGTGACCCGGCATATGCGCTGCATAATGTTCGCGGAACTCTTCGACAAGGTGATCAAGCTTCACGTCATCGACCTGCTTCTGCTGTGCTGCAAAAGCGCGCTCGATCATGACGCGGCCGCCTTGTCCAACAAAGCGGCGCAGAGATTCACTATCAGCGGTCCGCAGGCCTGAAATAGCAAGGCAATGATTCAGACTGTCCAAAAGGTCCGGAGCCGTTTCGACCAGGGTTCCGTCGAGATCGAAAACGATAATGGGCTTGGAATTGACAGCAGACATGTGACTTCCTTCAGGAATGATACTTGCGAGCGCATTGCTAAACGCTTTCTCAAATAGGCCAAATTGCTCGCAGAAACGAGAGCCTATCGCAAAAATCGCGATATTTTGTATTGAGCGCTTTGTTGCGCTGCACGCACATGCTAGAGGCGTTCACGGAGCCGGGTGAGAATCCGCTGGGAATATAGGAATTCAGGCATGGATGAAGCACGCAAGCTGAAAATCGCCGCCGCTGCAGAGGCACTGACGCACGTCAAGGACGGAATGCGTCTGGGAATTGGAACAGGCTCAACTGCCGAAGAATTCGTGCGTCTGCTGGCCGAAAAGGTAAACGGTGGTTTCAAGATCATCGGTGTGCCGACCTCTGAGAGGACTGCTGCTCTTTGCGCTGAACTCGGTGTTCCACTGACGACACTCGAAGAAACGCCGCATCTCGATCTGACCATTGACGGTGCGGACGAAGTCGATGCCGATCTGTCTCTTATAAAGGGCGGCGGTGGTGCGCTTCTTCGTGAAAAGATTGTCGCGGCTGCATCCGACTCAATGATTGTTATTGCGGACGGATCGAAGGTTGTTGAAGCGCTTGGACGCTTTCCGCTGCCGATTGAGGTTAATCGTTTCGGTCTTGGCGCAACTTTGCGCAGCATTGAGTTGGCAGCATCGCAATGTGGCCTTGCAGGTCCACTGGTCCTGCGGTTAAAAGATGGCTCGCCGTTTGTAACGGATGGTGGACATTATATCGTGGATGCATCTTTTGGCCGCATTCCCGATCCAAAGATTCTATCTGACGCTCTCTTCGCCATACCGGGCGTTGTTGAGCATGGACTTTTCATCGGACTGGCACGGGCCGCGATTATCGCAGGCGCTGACGGTATCCGAACCATGAACCGGCCTTGAAGCGCCGACACGAATTGTTTGAACGGAGTACCGACCATATGATCCCGGCAACTGGCTTCCGCCGTCTGATTGCACCGTTTTCCGCACTTGTCCTGATGTCAGGCGTTCATGCGGCTTCTGCACAGGAAATTTCCGCTTCGCATCTGGAAGCTGCACGCGCAGCAATCGCTTCTATCAATGCGACGGAGCAGTTTGATGAGATCCTGCCAAGTGCAGCTCGCGCTCTGAAGGGCGAACTCATCCAGAAAGATCCGAATCTCGAAGCTCTCATCACCAAGACCGTTGATGACAAGGCTCTCGCTCTTGCGTCGCGTCGCGCAGACCTCGAAACCGAATCTGCCCGCGCTTATGCAAACGCATTCAGCGAAGATGAACTCAAGGCAATTTCGGCTTTCTACACCTCGGAAGCAGGCAAGAAGCTTCTCGCTGAAGGCCCAATCGTGACTCGTGAAGTCGTTAAGGCTGCAAATATCTGGCAGAACGGCATTGCTCGTGACCTCGCAACCGGTGTTGCAGAAGTTCTCGCAGCGCAGGCTGGCGCAACTGCTGCCCCAGCTACCCCTGAGCAGCCAGCGCAGCAGTAATTGCTTGCAGTAAACTAAAATTTAGAAGCCCGGCGACTTGGCCGGGCTTTTTCTTTTGCTTACATAAAGCGCAGTGTTGATTTTGAATGGAGAGCACCATGGCCAGCTACGATTATGATCTTTTTGTTATCGGCGGTGGTTCCGGCGGTGTCCGGGCAGGGCGTCTGGCCGGTGCCATGGGCAAGAAGGTTGGTCTGGCCGAAGAGTATCGCATGGGCGGAACATGCGTTATCCGTGGTTGTGTTCCCAAGAAGCTCTTTGTCTACGCTTCGCAATTTCCTGAGCATTTTGAAGACGCCGTTGGCTATGGCTGGGAAGTTGGCAAATCGAGCTTTGACTGGAAGAAGCTGATCGAAGCCAAAGACAACGAAATTACCCGCCTTGAGGGCCTTTATCGAAAAGGTCTGGAAAATTCCAAGGTCGATATTTTTGCAAGCCGCGCCGAGCTTATCGATGAACATACTATTGAGCTAAAAGCAGATGGTCGTCGCGTAACCGCTGACCAGATTCTGATTGCAACCGGTGGGCACCCAAGTGTGCACGAATCCCTTCCAGGCGCAGAATATTGCATCACTTCCAACGAAGCATTTCATTTGGAAGAACTGCCGAAAGCAATCGTGATTGCAGGCGGCGGTTATATCGCGGTCGAGTTTGCCAATATTTTCCATGGTCTGGGCGTTGAAACCACGATTGTCTACCGCGGCAAAGAAATCCTGTCGCGCTTTGATCCCGATATCCGTCATCTGCTCCATGAAACGATGGAAGCAAAAGGCATCCGTATCATCTGTGGTGCAGTTTTTGAAAAGGTCGAAAAGCAGTCTGATGGCGAACTGAAAGTTTCTCTGACCAATGGCGAGACACTCAATGTCGGTCAGGTCATGATGGCTATCGGCCGCAAGCCTAACACGAAGGGCCTTGGTCTCGAAAAGGCTGGCGTTAAAACCGACGCGCAGGGTGCTATCGAAGTCGACGACTATTCGCGCACCAGTGTTTCCAATATCTGGGCCGTCGGTGACGTCATCAATCGTGTTCAGCTGACGCCGGTGGCAATCCATGAGGCGATGTGCTTCCTTGAGACCGCCTTCAAGGACAATCCAACTAAGCCGGATCATGAGCTGATCGCCACGGCAGTCTTCTCGCAGCCTGAAATCGGAACCGTTGGATTGCCGGAGGATGAAGCTGCCAAGAAGTATCAAGAATTGGAAGTCTATCGCGCCTTGTTCCGCCCGATGAAGAACACGCTGTCTGGCCGTAACGAAAAGATGCTGATGAAACTCATCGTTGACGCCAAGAGCCGCAGGGTTGTCGGCGCTCACATCATGGGTCCGGATGCAGGTGAAATGGCACAGCTTCTGGGTATCTCGCTCAAGGCTGGCGCAACGAAGGAAGACTTCGACCGCACCATGGCCGTTCACCCCACCGCGGCTGAAGAACTGGTCACGATGTACAAGCCGACCTACCGCGTTGTGAACGGAGAAAAGGTCGACGGCTAAATCTTTCGTCGCACGCTGATCCTGTTAACGATTCTTGCTGGTATAAAGCGAGCGACTACATTATATCAACGCGATCACGTATGCCGGTTTCCGTGTTTGGGCATTGAGTTGTCCAATAGAAACGGATGCCGGCTTTCGTGTTAAGGAGGACAAAATCCGAGAGAAATCGCGCGGATAATTAAAACAGGTGTGAAATGACGAAGAACTGGACCCCGAATTCCTGGAGAGACAAACCGATCAAGCAAGTGCCGTTTTATCCAGACGCACAGGCTCTGACCGATGTTGAAGCTCGCCTTCGTACCTATCCACCGCTCGTATTTGCAGGTGAAGCCCGCAAGCTGAAGAACCAGCTCGCGGATGTTGCCGAAGGCAAGGCATTTCTGCTTCAGGGCGGCGATTGTGCGGAGAGTTTCGCAGAACATGGCGCGGATAATATCCGCGACTTTTTCCGCGTCTTTTTGCAGATGGCCGTTGTACTGACGTTTGGTGCCTCCAAGCCTGTTGTTAAGGTTGGCCGTATTGCTGGTCAGTTCGCCAAGCCGCGTTCTTCCGACATGGAAACGCTCAATGGCGTCGAGCTGCCATCATACCGTGGCGACATCATCAACGGCATCGATTTCGATGAAGCTTCGCGTATCCCTGATCCGCAACGTCAGGACATGGCTTACCGCCAGTCTGCTGCAACGCTGAACCTGCTGCGTGCATTCGCGCAGGGTGGTTACGCTAACCTTGAGAACGTGCATCAGTGGATGCTCGGCTTTGTTGGCAAAAGCCCGCAGGCAGAGCGTTATGCAGCTCTCGCACAGCGCATTTCGGAAACGATGAACTTCATGCGTGCCATTGGGATCACTTCCGATAGCAATCATTCGCTCCGTGAAACCGATTTCTACACCAGCCATGAAGCATTGCTGCTTGGCTATGAAGAAGCGCTCACACGCGTCGATTCGACTTCTGGCGACTGGTACGGCACTTCAGGTCACATGATCTGGATTGGCGACCGCACACGTCAGGCCGATCATGCGCATATCGAATATTGCCGTGGCATCAAGAACCCGCTCGGTCTGAAATGTGGCCCATCGCTGCAGCCGGATGATCTCATCCGTCTGATAGATCTTCTCAACCCAGAAAACGAAGCAGGTCGTCTGACGCTCATTGCTCGTTTCGGTTACGACAAGGTCGGCGATCATCTGCCACAGCTCATCCGTGCTGTTGAGCGTGAAGGCCGCAAGGTCGTCTGGTCTTGTGACCCGATGCACGGCAACACGATCACCGCAGGCGGTTACAAGACGCGCCCGTTCGACCGCATCCTCAAGGAAGTGGAATCCTTCTTCGCGATTCATCGTGCCGAAGGTTCGCATCCGGGCGGTATTCATGTCGAAATGACTGGCAAGAACGTCACCGAATGCACCGGCGGCGCTCGCGCAATTTCGGCGGAAGACCTGCACGACCGTTACCACACGCATTGCGATCCACGTCTCAACGCGGATCAGGCGCTGGAACTGGCCTTCCTTTTGGCAGAATTGCTCAAGAAGGAACGTGACTCGGGCGCGGAAAAGCAGGCCGTTAACGCCTAGTCGGATCAAGCCACATCAATTCAACACAGGGCGGAGGATTTATCCTCCGCCCTGTTGTGTTTCGGCTGAATTCGCTTATTGATTTTGGCGAAAACTCACTTGGGGGCATCGATGAAGCGGATTATTCTGGCGTTTCTCAATTCAATGCGTGCTCTCCGGCATTTGGCCAAGCACGAGAAAGCGGTTCAGCAGGAGCTTGTCCTGTTTCTGCTTTCGCTGCCAATCGCATTTTTCCTGGCTCCTAGTGCGCTGGCATTTCTGCTGATGACGGGATCGATCCTGTTCCTCATTCTGGTTGAAGTGCTCAACACGGGTATTGAGGCCACTTGCGATGCAGTCTCGCGTGATTTTCATAAAGAAATTCAGATTGCCAAGGATTGCGGGTCGCTCGCCGTCCTGATCGCGATTGTGTTTGTAGCTGCCACATGGGGCTATATTCTTATTACGACCTATATGATCTGACAAAGAACAGCCGTTCTTGAACTCCATCCGTTGCAATTAATTGCACAAGCGCGCTAAAGCTTGGGCATGATCAGCACCAGCGAGAATCTCGATATGCTTCGTATTGCCGTTGCACAGCTCAATCCTGTTATGGGCGACATCGCCGGAAATCTTGCCAAGGCTCGTGCAGCCCGCGCAGAAGCAGCCAAAATGAACGCCGACCTTGTGATGTTCACCGAGTTGTTCATTGCAGGTTATCCGCCGGAAGATCTTGTGCTGAAGACTGCCTTTGTCGCGGCCTGTGAAAAGGCTGTTGGTGAGCTAGCCAAAGACACCGCTGACGGCGGCCCGGGCGTTATTATCGGCACGCCTATGCAACGCAATAGCGGTTTGCATAATTCGATTGCTGTACTGGATGGCGGCGAAATTATTGCCGAGCGTTTTAAGGTCGATTTGCCGAATTACGGCGAATTTGACGAAAAGCGCGTCTTCCAGCCGGGTCCAATGCCAGGTCCGGTTAATTTCCGCGGTGTGCGCATTGGTATTCCGATTTGCGAAGATATCTGGGGCGACCTCGGAGTAGCCGAAACGCTAGCTGAAAGCGGCGCTGAATTTCTCTTGGTGCCAAACGGTTCGCCTTATCACCGCGCCAAGATCGAACGCCGCTATCAGGTTGTTCTGAAACAGGTTATCGAAACCGAACTTCCGATGCTCTACGCCAATCAGGTTGGCGGGCAGGATGAACTGGTTTTCGATGGTGGTTCCTTTGTGTTCAATACCGACAAGACTCTTAGCCTGCAGATGCCGCAATTTGCGGAAGCGATTACGCTAACTGTCTGGAAGCGGGACGGCGAGGGCTGGCATTGCGAAGCAGCCGAAAAGGCAAAGCTGCCAGAAGGTTTGGAAGCTGATTATGCGGCCTGTATGCTGGGTCTGCGTGATTATGTGAACAAGAACGGCTTCAAGGATGTCGTGCTTGGTCTGTCAGGTGGTATCGACTCCGCAATCTGCGCGGCGTTAGGTGTCGATGCGCTTGGCAAGGATCGCGTGCGCTGCGTGATGCTGCCATATCGCTACACCTCGGAAGAGTCGTTGAAAGACGCTGCTGATTGCGCGAAGGCGCTCGGCGTGCGTTACGATATTGTGCCTATCGCTGAGCCTGTCGAAGGCTTCCTGTCTGCATTGAAGCCAATGTTTGAAGGTACTGAGAGCGGCGTTACTGAGGAAAACCTGCAAAGCCGCGCACGCGGCACCATCCTTATGGCAATTTCCAACAAGTTCGGTTCGATGGTTGTGACCACAGGCAACAAGTCGGAAATGTCGGTGGGCTATGCAACGCTTTATGGCGACATGAATGGTGGCTTCAACCCCATCAAGGACGTCTATAAGATGCAGGTTTTTGCTCTGTCCGAATGGCGCAACAACAATGTTCCGGTTGGCAGCCTTGGCCCTTCTGGCGAGATTATCCCGACAAACATCATCACAAAAGCGCCATCCGCAGAATTGCGTGAAAACCAGACAGATCAGGACAGTTTGCCACCTTATCCGGTGCTGGACGACATTCTCGAATGCCTCGTTGAAAACGAAATGAGCAATGCCGAGATCGTCGCGCGTGGCCATCAACTTGAGACGGTGCAACGCATCGAGCACCTGCTTAATCTGGCAGAATACAAGCGCCGCCAATCTGCGCCTGGTGTCAAAATTACCAAGAAGAATTTCGGACGTGATCGTCGTTATCCAATAACGAACCGCTTCCGCGACCGCTGAGAGATTTCATAATGACCGTAACAGTTCGTTTTGCACCGTCGCCGACGGGGTATATTCATATTGGCAATACACGTACCGCACTTTCAAACTGGCTTTACGCCAAGAAGAACGGCGGCAATTTCATTCTGCGTTACGACGATACAGACGTTGAACGCTCCAGGCAGGAATATGCCGATGCTATTGCCATTGATCTCGCATGGTTGGGTGTCACGCCTGACCGGGTCGAATATCAGTCAAAGCGCTTTGATGTGTATGCCAAGGCTGTCGAGAAGCTGAAGCAGGCCGGTCTTCTCTATGCCTGCTATGAAACAGCCGACGAACTCGAACGCCGTCGCAAGCTTCGTCTCGCGCGTCGTTTGCCGCCAGTCTATGGCCGCGAAGCTCTGAAGCTGACCAATGATGAAAAGGCAGCTTTCGAAGCTGAGGGCCGCAAGCCGCACTGGCGCTTCCTTCTACCAAACTTTGAAAGCGATCCTTTCGCAACCACGCGCACTGAAGTCCATTGGGATGATCTGGTGCGTGGACCACAGACTGTCGATCTGGCTTCCATGTCCGATCCGGTTCTGGTTCGCGAAGATGGCACTTATCTCTACACGCTGCCATCAGTTGTTGATGATATCGATCTTGGCATCACCCACATCATCCGTGGCGACGACCATGTCACTAATTCGGGCGTGCAGATTGCAATCTTCAAGGCGCTCGGTGCCGAACCGCCGGTCTTTGGCCACCACAACCTGCTCACCACGGTTTCGGGCGAAGGGCTTTCCAAGCGCTCTGGCGCTCTTTCGGTCGGTAGCTTACGTGAAAGCGGTTATGAGCCGATGTCTGTCGCTTCGCTGGCCATTCTGATCGGAACATCCGAGTCCGTTTCGGCTGCGATCGATATGGATGCCTTGGCAGAACGTTTTGATCTGGCTGCGATTTCAAAATCATCGGCAAAGTTTGACCCAGCAGAACTTGATACGCTTAACCGCGCTTTGCTGCATGATATGCCTTTTGAGAAAGCGAAAGAGCGTCTCGAAGCACTCGGCATTTCAGGCGATCAGGCAGAGGCTTTTTGGGCAACTGTTCGTGGTAACCTTGAGCGTTTCAACGATGCGGCTCATTGGTGGCAGATCATCAATGGCGATCTGCCGGAAAAGCCGGAGCTAGCCGAAGAAGATCAGGTGTTTGTGCAGGAAGCCTTTAAACTGCTACCTGCTGCTCCTTGGGATAAGCAGACCTGGAAAACATGGACCGATGCTGTGAAGATCGCGACGGGACGCAAGGGCAAGACATTATTCATGCCCCTGCGTATCGCACTTACGGGGCAGGCGCATGGTCCGGAGCTTGCGGACCTACTGGTTTTGATTGGTCCGGATAGAACGAAGATCCGACTACTCTAACTTTCGAGCTTTCCGTATAGGTGCGCTCCGCTGGCGGTGTGGTTGCTGTCGGAGCGATATAGTCAGTTGGTTGAACTTTTGGTTGTGATGTCGGCGCGTAACTCGATTCCGTTGCTTCGTATGGTGGAACAACGAAATCTTCGACCGGTTCACTTACGGTTTTCGCGACTTTAGTCTGGTCGTTTTTAGATATTTTGTTTGAGGCTGTTTTTCTGGGAGCAGCCTTCTGCGCTTTTCGAGCGGGTGCCCAAGTCGCCGAACATGCCTGAACATATCGACCAGCGTGCGATCTGCCAGCTATCGTGGCATTTAGCTCAGAGAGCTGGTTTTCAAGAGTTTTAACGTCCGACTGCAGTTTATCGGCTCGCGTCTTAAGGCGCGTGCACGATGTGGATTTGCCCGCACTGAAACAGCTTTGCTTTGATAGTTCAGTACGAGTCCGTGCAAGCTGAGCTTTGCTTTGTTCAAGTTTTGCTTTCGTCGATGCAACATTGCTCGACAATCGCGCTTTCTCTTTTGGAGAGCATTGCTGCACCGGTTGGGTGGTTGTACAGCCGGCTATCAATAATGCGGTCGTTAACACCATCGCTGGCGATGCCAGGCGAAAAAAACGTCTACAAGCAATCTTCATAGAACAAGCCCGTCCTGTTTGTTCGTACGTATCGATTGTTATGTATTGTATTTAAGAAAGCATAAACGCCAAGTACGATTATTCATACTTGGCGTTTATTATACATTGATAATATATATTATAGCAAGTTCTTATTCTATTTTACTTCTTCAATTCTCCCGAGCGCTGAAGTGCTTCAACAACTGCCAGAGCGGTCATATTCACAACGCCACGCGATGTAACTGACGGCGTAAGGATGTGGGCAGGGCGCGCTGTGCCGAGCAGAATTGGCCCAACATGCAGTGCATCAGTCACCGTCTTGACCACGTTTAGCGTGATGTTTGCCGCGTCAAGGTTCGGGAAAACCAGAAGGTTTGCTTCGCCCTTGAGGCGCGAGTTCGGGAATACGCGATCCCGCAAAGCTTGCGAAAGCGCAGAGTCGCCATGCATTTCACCATCAGATTCAAGCTCTGGAGCTTTTTCTGCCAGCAACGCTGCGGCCCGACGCATCTTCTCTGCACTTGCGGATTCTTTCGATCCGAAGTTGGAATGTGAAACGAGTGCAGCCTTTGGTTCAATTCCGAAACGGCTGATTTCCTTGGCAGCCAGAATTGCCATTTCAGCGATTTCTTCGGCTTCCGGTTCTACGCTGACATAAGTGTCGGTGAGGAACAGTGCGCCGCGCTGCGAAATTAGCAGGCTGAGGGCAGAATAATCGCTGATACCTGGAAGCTTGCCGATAATCTGCTTCACGACGCGCATATGGCGCTCAAAGCGTCCTTCCAGACCACAGATCATGGCATCTGCTTCATCGCGCATCACAGCCAGCGCTGCAATTGCCGTCGAGTTGGTACGTACGATTGTACGTGCCGCCTCAGGGGTCACACCCTGACGGCCCGTATAGGACAGATAAAGGTCGACATAATCACGGTAACGTGGATCATCTTCCGGATTGATAAGATCGAAATCCGTGCCTGGACGAATCTTTAGACCATAGCGCTGAAGGCGTGTTTCGATAACGTGTGGACGACCAACGAGGATTGGTGCAGCAATACGTTCTTCGATAACCACCTGAGCAGCACGCAATACACGTTCATCTTCACCGTCAGCATAGATGACGCGCATCGGCTTGCTCTGCGCGCGGGCTGCCGCGAAGACTGGCTTCATGATGAGGCCGGAACGGAAGACGAAGCGGTTCAGCCTGTCGGTATAAGCTTCCCAGTCTTCGATTGGACGCGTTGCAACGCCGCTTTCCATCGCAGCCTTGGCAACCGCAGGAGCGATACGCAGGATCAAACGCTGATCGAATGGCGACGGGATAATGTGATCTGGTCCGAAAGTCGGTGTATCACCCGAATAGGCCCGGGCAGCAACATCAGAAGGTTCTTCGCGAGCCAATGCCGCAATAGCACGAACCGCTGCGAGCTTCATTTCTTCATTGATTGCAGTCGCACCCACATCAAGTGCGCCACGGAAGATGTAAGGGAAGCAGAGGACGTTGTTGACCTGGTTCGGATAGTCTGAACGTCCGGTGCAGATCATAGCATCGGCGCGTGCTTCGCGCGCAGCTTCCGGCATAATTTCTGGATTTGGATTAGCCAGTGCCATGATCAATGGCTTTTCAGCCATCTGTTTGAGAAGCTCAGGCTTCAGAACACCAGCCGCCGACAAGCCGAGGAAAACGTCTGCGCCGCCGATAACATCGGCCAGCACGCGTGCGTCGGTCTTCTGTGCGTACACTTCCTTCCAGCGATCCATAAGCGTATTGCGGCCTTCATAGACCACGCCTTCTATATCGCAGACAAAGATGTTTTCGCGCTTGGCACCAAGATTAACCAGCAGGTTAAGGCAGGCAAGTGCCGCAGCACCGGCGCCTGAAGTTACAATCTTGGCAGTGCCAATTTCTTTTCCAGCCAATTCCAGTCCATTGAGCACTGCGGCGGCGACAATAATTGCCGTTCCATGCTGATCGTCATGGAAGACCGGAATATTCATTTTGGCGCGCAGTTGCTCTTCAACTTCAAAGCATTCAGGTGCCTTGATGTCTTCGAGGTTGATACCGCCAAAGGTCGGTTCGAGTGCGGATACAACATCAACGATACGGTTGATTTCATGTGCATCGACTTCAATGTCGAAAACATCGATATCCGCGAATTTCTTAAAGAGAACGGCCTTGCCTTCCATCACTGGCTTGGATGCAAGTGCGCCGATATTGCCAAGGCCAAGAACCGCGGTGCCGTTTGAAATAACTGCGACCAGATTGCCGCGCGCCGTATATTCGGCAGCAGCAGCGGGATCTTCATGGATGGCGAGGCAGGGGGCGGCGACGCCTGGCGAATAAGCAAGCGCAAGGTCGCGCTGATTGCCGAGCGGCTTGGTGGCTTGAATTTCCAGCTTACCCGGCTTCGGGTAGCGGTGAAAGAACAGGGCCGCTTCGTCAAAATCCGAACGCGTGGAAGTGGAGGGGGTCTTTTTATTCGTCATTATCGCATCGCTTTCCGGTTCATGCGCGCAGCTGGGGGAGGAAACCGCGCAGGGACGCTTATTTGCGTCTTTTGAGCCATTATCGTTCTTATCTCAAACTATCAAATCACTATAGGCCCGATTTCGAGAAGCAGTTATTCCGCAGTTGAATGGTATTTCGAGTGAAACAGCTTCTTTTATGGCAACAGACATGCCACCAAGCCAATGTCGCAATCAACCGGATTTTGGTTGACGCGCGGAAATGTCCACCTGTTCCGCGCTTTTTTACCACTCAAATAATTGCGACCTTAATTTTACCGGGAATATCGCTTCGATTTTGAAAATTTGTGTCCCTCATTATCTGGGATAATTTATATAAGAAATTACTTTAATAGCTAACTATATAGCACTGTTTCGTTTAATTTTTGGAGGCTTATACTTAGTAAAATTCAGTAAACAGACTAGGATATATGTGTCATGCGCAGTGGCCTTGAAAATATTGTCGTCGCCGAAACCGTCTTGTCGGATGTCGATGGTCTTTCGGGAAAACTCATCATTCGTGGGCGATCGCTCGATAATCTTGTTCCTCATACCAGTTTTGAGGATTGTATTGAGCTTCTATGGGATGGCTTGTTTGATGATCTTCCCAAGGGGGAGGAACTTCAGCGTGCGCTCGGTGAGGCTCGTGCTCAGATTTTTCATCACACCGATGCAATAGACGATGTGTTGCTTGAACTGCCGCCGATAGAAGTCGTGCGTGCGCTGATGGCCAGAATCCCCGACGGAGATGACCTTACAGCCGCTCTTTATATGGTTGCAGCTCCGGCTGTTTTCACTCCTGCCATTATGCGTATGAAACGTGGACGACAGATGCTGTCTCCCGATCCTTCTCTTCCGCATAGCGTCGATTTTCTGCGTATGATGAATGTCAGGATGCCGGAGGAAATTGATGTTCAGGCCCTCAACAGCTACCTCGTATCTGTTTCTGATCACGGTTTGAATGCATCGACCTTCGCTGCCCGTGTGGTTGCTTCGACACAAGCGGGGATGACGTCATCAATTCTGGCCGCAATCGGCGCTTTGAAAGGCCCACTTCACGGCGGAGCACCTGCTCCTGTGCTTGATATGTTGGACGCGATTGGAAATGCCAAGAATGCAGAAGTTTGGCTGGATAGGACTGTTTCCAAAGGTGAGCGCATAATGGGTTTTGGTCATCGGATTTACCGCATTCGTGATCCCCGGGCCGATGTAATCAAAGCTGCGCTTCATCGCATTATAGAGAGCAAAAACGCTAACAAAGACAGGCTGCATTTGGCTGAAGCGGTGGAAACTGCAGCAATCGCTGTGCTGAATAAGCATAAGCCGGAACGAATGCTGTCAACCAATGTCGAATATTATACGGCTTTACTGCTTGAACAGCTTGATATCCCTCGCGCAGCTTTCACCTCCGTATTTGCCATGGGGCGAACATTGGGTTGGGTTGCACACTGCCGTGAACAAATAAAAGAGAACAAACTTATTCGTCCACAGTCGATCTATGTTGGTCCCAAAATTGATACAGTCACTTAGTTTTACTTCGACATATTTGATCTCAGCCCCTGAGATAAACATTCAGATATATTGAAAATTCTATTTGAGAGACGCGAAGTTATTGGCTTTGCGTCTCTTTTTTAACCGTCATATGTCTGTGACATGAATCGGGTTTTCTGCGCTCAAATCCGGGTTGCCATCGGAAGGACAACCAAATGAGCGATGAACAGACTGAGTCAAAGAAATACCGCACTCTGTTTATTTCTGACGTGCATCTTGGCTCCAAAGCGGCTCAGGCCGAACTTTTGCTGGACTTCCTGCGTTGCCATGATGCTGAAACGATCTATCTGGTTGGTGATATCGTTGATGGCTGGCGTCTGCGACGCAACTGGCATTGGCCACAGGAGCACAACGATGTTGTGCAGAAGCTTCTGCGCAAAAGCCGCAAGGGCGCGACAATCATTTATATTGCCGGCAACCACGATGAGTTCCTGCGCAATTTTCAGGGTACGCATTTTGGCGGCATCGAAGTGATGAACCGCGCTATTCATGAAGCGGCGGACGGACGTAAATTCCTCGTCATTCACGGCGATCAGTTCGATGTTGTGGTGCGCAATGCTCGTTTCATCGCATATCTTGGTGACTGGGCTTACGATACGGCCATCTGGATCAACACGATCATGAGCCGCGTGCGTGCAATGTTTGGTCTGCGTTACTGGTCGTTTTCGGCTTGGGCAAAATTCCGCGTCAAGAAAGCGGTCAACTTCATCGGCAAGTTTGAAGACGTGGTTTCAGAAGAAGCGCAACGCATCGGCGTCGATGGTGTTATCTGCGGCCACATCCATCATGCGACCATCGAGAAGATGAATGGCGTTGAATATATCAACACCGGCGATTGGGTAGAAAGCTGCACAGCGGTTGTCGAGCATTTCGATGGACGTATGGAATTGCTCGAATGGACTGAGCGTCTGGGCCAGAAACCATCACTCCCTGCTGTGCAAGACGCAAATGCAGGTGGAAGAATAATCAGGCTTCCGAGAGCAGCCCGCAAAGCGGTGAATGGCAGCAGATGAAGAAACTGGTCATCGTAACAGACGCCTGGCATCCACAAGTAAATGGCGTTGTGAGAACGCTGGCGAAATGCTGTGAACTGATGACCGAACGTGGCTATGAGGTGATTGTCATCTCTCCACAGGATTACCGCTCGGTACCTTGTCCGACATATCCCGAAATTCGTCTGGCCATGACGACCCCATCAGCCTTCCGCCGACGGCTCGTGAAATTGCAGCCGGACTATGTGCATATCGCCACCGAAGGTCCGCTGGGCTTCATGGCGCGGCGTGCATGTCTTAAAATGGGTTGGAGCTTTACAACAAGCTTTCACACCCGCTTTCCTGAATATCTTCAGGACAGGTTTCCAATTCCGCCAAAGTGGACTTATGCGTTCTTGCGCCGCTTTCATAATGCGGCGTCGCATACACTTGTTCCAACCCAATCAATCCTCGACGATTTGCATGGACGTGGTTTTACAGGGCTGGAGCTTTGGACCCGCGGTGTTGATCGCACGCTTTTTCATCCACGCGACGATGTTAAAAGGGACCTGCCGCAGCCGGTCTTTATCTGCGTCGGACGCGTCGCTACAGAAAAGAACCTGCCAGCATTTCTGGAGTTGAAACTGCCGGGAACGAAATTGATCGTCGGTGACGGTCCGGCACTCGACGATTTGAAAACCCGTTTTCCTGAAACCGTTTTCATTGGCAAGAAAGAGGGCAAAGACCTCGCGCGTGTCTATGCATCGGCGGATGTGTTTGTGTTTCCGAGCAGAACCGACACGTTTGGCCTCGTTCTGCTGGAAGCCATTTCGTCGGGCCTGCCTGTGGCGGCATTTCCCGTACCGGGATCATCCGATGTTGTGGGCGCAACAGGAGCGGGGGTTTTGTCCGAAGATTTGCATGAAGCATGCATTGCGGCACTTGAAATGCCAGCCTTTGATCCCGCTGAAGTGCTCAAGCCTTTCACATGGGAAGCCTGTGCGGACATCTTCGAAAACGTTCTGTCGTCAACGAAGAGTGTCGCACAACCTTTCAGCAGAACCGAGAATCAACCCCAGACAGTCGCCTCTGGCGGATAAACCAATGCCCCGTCATAGCGCAGTCCCGGATCACGGTCCTGTGCCAATAACAGCGGACCGTCCAGATCAACGACATCGGCTTTCTGCGCAAGCAAAACGGCAGGCGCCATGCCAAGCGATGTACCAACCATACAGCCAACCATGATTTGAAGTCCGAGCGACGTAGCCTTTTCGCGCATAATCAAACCTTCGGTCAGGCCACCAGCCTTATCGAGCTTGATATTCACGGCATCATAGCGCTTGGCGAGATCCTCCAACCCGACAGACGTATGAACGCTTTCATCGGCGCATATAATCACCGGGCGTTCGATGCGGCTTAGAATATCATCTTTACCGGCGGGCAGGGGCTGTTCAATCAGAACCACGCCTGCTTTGGCTGCGGCAGCCATATTTTCTTCGATATTATCTTCAGTCCAGCCTTCATTTGCATCGATAATGATGCGGCTGTTTGGCGCCGCATTGGCAACTGCGTGAATACGCTCGATATCGTTGTCGCCGCCCATTTTCACTTTGATTAGAGGGTAATGCGCGACCTTCGCGGTCGATTCTGCCATTTCTTCGGGCGTTCCGAGCGACACTGTAATGGCGGTTTCCAGCGCCCGCGTCGGTGTGCCAAGTGTATTGGCGACACTCTTGCCAGAGAGTTTGGCTTCCAAATCCCACATTGCACAATCAACCGCATTGCGGGCTGCACCTGCCGGCATGATCGTCTGAATATCCTGACGTGTGGCACCGCTTTCAATAGCGGAGCGCACGGCTTCAATCTGTTCGCTTACGCTCTCAATTGATTCGCCATAACGTGCGTATGGAACGCATTCGCCGCGCCCCAATAGGCCATTATGCCCGATCTCGCATACGATCACTGCGGCTTCAGTCTTCGAGCCGCGGGAGATTGTGAATTTCCCGGCGATGGGATAGCGTTCATGAATGATTTTCAAGCTATTGTGCATGGATATGCCCTTTAGGACGCAGTATTTCGGTCGTGCAACGACTCGTGTATGAGGTTAGGCCATGTTGACCGACACTGCCGACAAAGCAAGTACTGCTGCCAATGTCGCGCCAAAGATTGATTTGGCCGAGCACGATGGCGCGCGTCTTGTTAGCCTGAGTGGACGCTGGGTTTCCCAAAGCGTCAACTTCGTTGACAAGAAAATGCGCGAGCTTGAAAAAGTTGGCGGTTCGCAGGCAGTCATCATAGATGCGACTGACGTGGCGGGCCTCGACACGGCTGGTGCATGGCTCATAGAGCGTCTGCGTCAGAGGCTGAAGTCACAAAATATCGATGTTCGTCTTGAGGGTGTTAAGCCCGCCTGGCTTCCGCTTATGGAAGAGGTCGGTAATGCCGTCGAGCGTACGCTTGATGTGCCGCAAGTCAAAAAGCCATTCGTCATTATTCGTATGCTGGAATCGCTGGGCCGAGGCGTCGTCTCGATCTATGACGATTTCAAAATGGCCATGCATATTCTTGGCGCTACCATCCGTGGAGCTCAGCTGAAAGCTGGTCGCGGCAGTGGTATTCCTATCCCGGCTATCGTCACACAGATGGATCGTATGGGCGTTGGTGCTATTCCGATCATTATACTTATGTCGACGATTGTTGGTGCGATTATCGCACAGCAGGGTGCCTTTCAGCTCCGCTATTTTGGCGCTGAAATCTTTGTTGTCGATCTGGTCGGTATTCTTGTACTGCGCGAACTGGGTGTCTTGTTGACCGCCATCATGATTGCTGGCCGCTCAGGAAGTGCGATTACCGCTGAAATTGGTTCGATGAAAATGCGCGAGGAAACAGACGCGCTTACGGTTATCGGTCTTAATCCGGTCGGCGTTTTGGTGTTTCCGCGTCTTGTGGCACTCGTCGTCGTTCTGCCGCTGCTGACAATCATCGCCGATCTTGCGGCTTTGATTGGTGCTGCAGGCGTTGCCTGGTTTTACTCAAATATTTCACCGGAAGCTTTTATCAGCCGTCTGCATGATGCAGTGGCGCTCAATACATATTTCGCTGGCCTCATTAAAGCGCCGTTTATGGCAATGATCATTGGCATTCTCGCCTCGGTTGAAGGCATGAAGGTCGGCGGCAGCGCAGAATCGCTTGGGCGTCGCGTTACTGCTTCTGTGGTCAAAGCGATCTTTGTCGTAATCGTAGTAGATGGCATGTTTGCCATGTTCTATGCCGCTATTGATTTTTAAAAGTGTGACGATCCGTTGTTTTTATGGGCTATTTCGGACACAGTCAGAGATAAATCAGACTTGAGATTCTCGCTTGCGGTTCAGTCTCAGAGCAAGCTCGGATAAAGAATAGGTATGGAGAGCAGTATCGATCAGCAGCCACAATCACACGACGAGGAAAGCAATCAGGCGCCCGTGCCGATCATATCGGTGCGTGATGTTACTGTTTCTTTCGGCGGTCGTGCTCCTGTTCTCGATAAGCTGTCGCTTGATATATACAAGGGCGAGGTGCTGGGCTTCATCGGACCGTCCGGTTCCGGTAAGTCGGTGCTTATGCGCACAATTCTCGGACTGAATAAGAAGCAGTCTGGAGATATAGAGATATTGGGCAAAAACATCGATCGTCTGGGCGACGTCGAGAAAATGGCCATCGATATGCGCATGGGTGTTCTCTTCCAGCATGGTGCGCTTTTCTCAGCGCTGAATGTCCTGGAAAACATTCAGGTGCCGATGCGTGAATATCTCGATCTTTCACCAAAGCTTATGGATGAGCTTGCGCGTTTGAAGATCGATCTGGTGGGACTGAAACCGGATACAGCTGAGAAATTCCCGTCAGAGCTTTCAGGCGGCATGATCAAGCGCGCAGCTCTAGCCCGCGCACTGGCTCTTGATCCCGATATCGTCTTCCTTGATGAGCCGACTTCGGGTCTTGATCCAATCGGTGCAGCAGACTTTGACGAGCTGATTGCGAACCTTCGCGATACAATGGGACTGACTGTCTATATGGTCACCCACGACCTCGACAGTCTGTTTGCGATTTGCGATCGCATTGCAGTTTTGGGCAACAAAAAAGTGTTGGTTAGCGGTTCCATTGAAGACATGCTGACTGTAGACGATCCATGGGTTAAATCCTATTTTCAAGGCAAGCGCGCGCGCCAGATTGACACTTCGGCGCCAAGCAGACGGCGGCCGGGTAGCCGCTTGCAGACTGGATAAGGTATGGAAACGAGAGCCAATTACGTACTGGTAGGAGTGTTCACGCTGATCGTCAGTCTACTGGCGTTCGGTTTCGTGTACTGGATCGCCCGCTTCGGTGAAGCGAGGGATTCGGTTGCTCTTGATGTGCGCATTCCGGGTTCGGTAACGGGCCTCAGCATCGGTAGTCAGGTGTTGTTTAACGGTATCAAGGTTGGTGATGTGCGCCGCCTGCATCTCGATGAGACCAATCCCGGCATGGTGATCGTGCAGACGCGCGTTAATGCTACAACGCCGATCACACGCTCAACTGCCGCTACGCTCGGTTTTCAGGGTCTTACAGGCCAGGCTTACATCGAATTGAAGGGCGGGCGTCTGGATGAACCCAATCTACTGACCGAAGCTGCAAAGGAAGACACGGTTGCGCGTATCGACGCCGATCCGTCCTCAATCAACAATCTACTCGCCACTGCACAGGACATCTTTGCCCGTGCGAACAGTGTTTTGGGCGAATTGGAAGGCTTTGCAAAAGATGCGCGCGGCCCTCTGACTGACACGATCAAGAACACCAAGACTTTCACAGACGCGCTGGCGAAGAATGCCGATGTGATTGAAGAACTTGGTTCCAATACTGGCAACATCAATCAGATCATCACAGATGCAAAAGATATGATGGCCCGCTTGAATGCAGCATCCGTGCGCGTTGAAGGTATTATGGCCAAGGCTGATAAGCTTCTGTCTAGCGACGACAAGGATGGCGTTGTAGCGCAGGCAAAAGCCACGCTTGAATCAATCCGTCAGACCTCAACCAATCTCGACAAGCGTCTCGGACCGATTGCAGACAATCTGCAGCGTTTTTCAGGCCAAGGTCTGCGCGATGTTCAGTCGGTTGTGGTTGACAGCCGTCGTTCGATCCAGCGTATTGAACAGGCAATTACAGATCTCGAACGCAATCCGCAGCGTCTGATTTTCGGCGGACAAGGTAACGTACCGCAGTATAACGGGAGGGCGCGTCATTGATTTCCAGAATCGGTTCCGTTGATATGAAATCACGCCGCTCGCTCATCAAAGCTTCTGCTGTGTCTGCACTCGTTGTGGGCCTTCTCGCAGGCTGTGGAACGACAACGCCTCTCGACACTTTCAACCTTTCGGCACCGCAGCCCAATGTTTCTTCCCCTAGCCGGAAGAGCATTCAATTGCTGATACCGACTCCTACGGCGTTGAAAGCCCTCGACAGCGAAAATATCGTTATCAGCTCTTCACCGGGCTCAATCGAATATCTGAAGGGCGCACAATGGGGCGACCGCCTGACGAATATCGTTCAGTCGCGAATTGTGCAGGCCTATGAAAATACGGGTGTCTTTGGTGGTGTAGGCCGTCCTGGCGACGGCTTGGCAATCAATTATCAGATACTCACCGATCTGCGCATGTTCGGCGTTCAGGTCTACGGTGGACAGCGTGTTGCAGTCGTAGAGCTTGCCGTGAAGCTGATGAATGACAAGAATGGTGAAGTACGCTCAACGCGCGTGTTCCGCTCATCCGTTCCGGTCAGTGGCGCGACAAACAGCGCCTATGTCAAAGCACTGGACGCTGCGTTTGATCGGACTGTAAGCGAGGTCGTGGGCTGGACGATATCGTCGCTCTAATCATTTCAGAACGCGTCTAAAGTCAAAGCATAATCCTATCGGGGTGAATCGAGGATCGATAAGATTATGCTTCAAATAAAAAGGCTTAGGGCGTCGATCTAATCCAATCAAATCAAATCGAAACACACTCCAAAGCAGGTCGGATAATCTCCGGCCTGCTTTTTTCGTGCCAGCCTAAAGCATGTTGCAGCTAAATGGATTCATTTAGCGTTCGCGAACATGCGACAACTAACAGTATCTGGAGCGAGCGCCATGGGTGCGACTAAGCGCGACACGCTCTAGTGCATGACGCGGAAACGTCGGAGCCGGGGATTTGCGTGTAATCAGTCCAATGAACTGATTATTCATCCCGGTTTGCTCCACCTTGAACTCGTTTCACTCTGTTGCTCGGTTTCGATAGTTCGCGACGTGCAGCTTCGATAATCCGTCTTCATTCCAAAACAAAAAACGCGGCCCGAGAGCCGCGTTTTTCTTTCATACTATATGGTCCGCGATTAGCGCAGACGTCCGCTTGCGTGAGCGAGCATGGTGTAAACCTTGCCGGTATCCGACGTGAGATAGGTCTGTGTGACCATGTTATCGCGATCGTTGCGTGCAACGTCTTCAAGCAGGCGCTGGAAGTCGTCCATGTAACGGTCTACGGCGCGGCGGAATTCACCATCTGTCTGATACTTACGCTTGATGTCGTCAAATGTCTGCTGACCCTTCAGCGTGTAAAGACGACGGGTGAAGACATTGCGTTCGCCACGGCGGTAGCGGTCCCAGAGCTCAACCGATGCTTCATGATCGATTGCACGAGCAATATCGACCGAAAGCGAGTTGAGCGATTCAACGACGTGGCTCGGTGAACGCGGAGCCTGTGTCGACTGCGGCTGCGATGGCGCTGCAGCTTCATCGTCACGGGAGGCGCGAGCCAGAAGGTCCGAAACCCAACCGCGTGGCTTTTCAGCCGATTGCGCAGGCTGAGCGGCCTTTGGTGCCTCTACAGGGCGGCTACGGACTGCAACATCAGCCTGTGGTGCCTGAGCCTGTGGGCGTGGTGCGACAGGAGCTTGGACTGGTGTCGGAGCTGGAGCAGCGCGCTGGGTCTGAACCGGGCGGGAAACCGAGCGGCCTGCACGGCTTTCGCCAACATCGACCAGACGTCCTGACTTGTTGACGATTTCAGCAAGCTCCTTGAGAGCATTGATCTGCTCGCCAACCGCTTTGCGCATGGCACTCGTCGTTTCTTTCGCTTCTGCAGGCATGTCGAGAACGCCACGCTTGAGCTCGCCACGGGTTGTGTCGAGTTCGCTGCGAATTTCCGAAGCTGTGCGACGGATATCGTCGGTGGCAGCCGAGAACTTCTGCGAAGCCTGTTCCACGATCTCGGAAACGCTTTCGCGCATCTTTTCAGCAGAAACGCGAGTCTGTCCTTCAGCACGCTGGAAGGCAGATGCAACAACCGTTTCAAACGACTGCATCAGCTTCTCGATGCCTTCCGACTTTTCAACCAGACCGGAAGCTAGCTTGTCGAGCGCCAGGTGACGATCTTCAAGAGTACCTGCAAGGCCATTCTGAGCCGAGTTGATCATGTCTGAAGCAGACGAGAGAACCTTGCCGTGTTCTTCAAAGCGTTCCGCAATATCAGCGATCTGCGACAGGGTACCATCCGAAAGCGCACGCAGCGTTCCGATGTTGTTGTCGATGAGACCGGTCGAAGCCTGGAACATCTGTGCAGCGCGGTTTGCGTTTTCAACGAAGCTGCTGGTTGTTTCAACGAGACGACCATCAATGTCTGTCAGGTTGCGGGCAGCAGCGTCGATCAGCTTGCCGAGTTCACCGTTTGAAGCGGCGAGGCGGTCGATCAGTTCGCTGACATTGTCCGAAAGGCCAGACTTCGCCTGCTGAACAGCAGCAATTGTCTCAGCCGTACGGCTGGCCAATGCGTTGACCAGTGCTGCATTTTCCGAACGAAGACGGTCAGTTGCTGCATGGGTTGCTTCTTCAAGCTGCTGAGCAAGGCCGCGACCGCTATCTGCAAGACGCTGTACAAGCGGTTCAGCAGTATCATTGAGGATCTGCGTGATTTCCTGTGAACGTGCAGCGAGGACAGCATTCAGCTCACGGGTACGTTCTTCAAGCGTAACGGCAGTCGTATCGGTAACTTGAGCGATACGGGCTTCAACCGAACCAAGTTCCATCGTGATGCGCGAACCGATGTCGCCGAGGCGCGTTGCAATGGCATCTGCGCGTTCAGCAAGGCGCGCTTCAGTGCCGGAAAGATTTTCCGTAACACTTGAAGAGAATGCTTCGCTATGACCGGCCAGTGTTTCACTGGTTTTGGTAGCAGTGTCTGCGATACGGGCTTCAATCGCCGAAAGTTCACCGGTGAGGCGGCTTTCAATGGCTTCGAGACCGCCGGCAATCGCGCTTGCACGTTCATTCAGGCGAGCTTCTGTGCCAGCCAGATTATCGGCAACGCTTGCGGCAAATGCTTCACTGTGACCAGCAAGCGTATCGCTTGTCTTGGTTGCGGTATCAGCAATGCTGCTTTCGATCTGCGACAGACGTTCTGCAATCGCATTTGCGCGTTCGCCGAGGCGTTCTTCAGTGCCGGAGAGGTTCGCAATGAGATCGGCGCTGAAGCTCTGACCAAAGCCGTCGAGAGCCTGACCAGCCTTCGCTGCTTCAGCAGAAAGCGTGCTGGCTGCTTCCGTGATCTTCTCACGCAGCGAGCCTGCGACGACACCAGCACTCTGTTCGAGTGCGCGACGAACATTGTCGACGCCAATCGAAAGCGCCTTTTCCATGGTCTGTGTGCGTTCTTCGATAATGCCGGTCTGGCCTTCGAAAGCGCGGCTGATCGCATCGCTGCTGTTCTCAATCGCGTTGTGCAGATTGGTCGTGCGCTGCGAAAGGATATCGCCATGATCCTGAAGGGTCTGGCTGAGCGACGCAGTGCTTTCAGTCAGAGTTTCGCGGATTGCAGCGGTGCGGCCTTCAATCGTCTGTTCATGCCCATCAAGGATATGGACGAGGGCGCTGTTGTGATCGTTGAGAACCGAGCGCAGTCCACTCGTGCGTTCTTCGACGTGCTGAACGTGATCATTGAACGTTGCTTCAAAGGCAGAACGGCTTGCGCCGATTGTTTCGCTAAGCGTCTGCGAGCGTTCGTCGAATACGCGTGCCAGCTCCTGCTGATTGTCAGCAATAAGGGACTGCAGCGAATTGACCCGTTCATCAAATGTACGAGCGATCAGTTCACGATTTTCGTTGAAATTATCACGCAATACACTTGTACGTTCATCCATCAGCTGAGCAAGCATTGCCTGATTGCCAGCGATGACACCCTGCAGAGAGGCTGCACGCTCTTCCAGCGAACGCGAGTGATCTGCGAAGGTCGCATCGAGGCGCGAAGCGCTGTTTGCCATTTCTTCCTGAAGAACACTTGTTCTGTCAGCAAGAATAGCCGCGTGCCGCTCAGCAGCCGAATCCAGAGCCGAAGCGCTGTTGTTAATTGCGTTTTCGATATCGCTTGTGCGTGCGGCAAGCGTATCAGCATGGCCACGGATAACCGCTGAAACGCGTTCAGTTTCACCTTCAAGCGAAGACGCCAGAACATCGCGGCTTTCTGCAAGCTTGCCAGCAAAAGCCGAAGCCTTCTCGTTGAGAACGTTACCAACGCTTTCGCTGATCGAAGTCAGATCATCGCTGATCTTGGTCTTCGTTTCATCGATCATGGCGCTCAGTGCATTGCGGCCACCAGAGAAGGTTTCTGCAATTTCACGAGTACGTGCAATGAGATTTTCGTTGATCTGACGCGAACGGGTTTCAAGAGCCGCGTTCAGCTTTTCAGTGCTGCTATCAAGTGCATGGGCGCGTGTTTCAAACTCGGAAAGGAGCGAGCGGCCACGTTCGTTCAGCGTTGTGTCGAGCTGGGTCAGACGTGCGTCGAACTCGCTGACCATCGACTGCGTGGCGCCGCCAAGCAGAGTTGCGATGCCAGCCGTACGCTCATCAAGCGCCGAGCTTACGCGTTCCGAAATTTCACGCGACTGCTGATCGAGCGTCGCAATACGTGTATCCAGTTCGCTTGCAAAAGCTTCGCCGGAAGTCGTGATGCGTGTTGCAATATCGCCGGTACGCTTTTCAATGGCGTCAGCAATTGCGCCGCCGCTTTCGTTGATGCTGCCGATCAGACGTTCGCCAGAATCGCCGAGAAGCGAGCTGAGCTGCTGAGATGCAGATACAACATTATCGCGTATGATATTGGCAGCGCTCGACAATTCTTCCTTGAGCTGCTCATGAGCGCCAGTAATGGAAGAGCGAACGCGTTCGGCATGGCTGACAACAGCTTCGCGCTCATTGCCCAGATCGCTGACAAGCGAGCGAATGCGCACTTCGTTGTCGCTATAAGCGCGTTCAAGCTGATTAACTTCGGATTGAACGAGTGTTTCAAGTTCGACAGCGCGTGCGAGCGTGCGCTCGATGCCTTCGTTCATCGCTGCAACTTCGCGGCGAACAGCCTGGCTCAGCGTGGAAACGCGGTCGCCTGCAGCGGCTTCAGGCTGCAAAAGCTTGAGCGCTGCTTCCGACATGCTACGTGCTGCAACGTGCATTTCCTGCGCACGACGCACCAGATGCGCAAAGCCCCAGAACATGATGACGGGCAGCGCCACGCCAGCTGTTACGCCGAGACCGGCAGGGGATGTGAAAAAGTCTTTGGTTGCCTGAAGGCTGGAGAACACATCAGGGCTGATTGCCTTGCTGATCGCAACGCCGCCGGCGGCCCAAAGGACGCTTATGGCAGTCGTTGTCCAGAAAAGCTTGGACGAGCGTTCGGTAATGCGACGCGGTGCTGCAGCAACGGCTCTGCCATTGCGCGAATCGTCGTTGGCAGGCGTAAGAGCGGCGGCAGGCGTGGCGGCTACAACGGATGGCGCAGGAGAAACAGGAGCTGTTGCAGCTTTTGGTGCTGCGTCCTGAACTGGCGCCTTGGCTTTGTTGACTGGCTTTGATGCAGTGTTAGCGGCTTCCGGCGTGGCGGATGGAAGTACTGCACTGACGACTGGAGGCACAGGTGGCGCAGCAGGGCTTGCAATGACTGAAACGGTAGAAATCGTTTCCGCCTTCGCTGTTCCTTCGGTGGTAATGTTTACAGGAGAGACTTTCGCGGCTTCGACCACTTTCGTGTTCTGCTCTGCGACCAGTTCTTCGGCCGCACGCGAAATCTGCTCTTCAAGGTCATCGACGGAGAATTCTTCGTCAATTGCACTCAGGTCCATATCAATATCGAAATCGTCACCGAAATCGATGTCGAGTGCCTGTTCAAGTGCCTGTTCAACCTCGTGGTCGAGCTTTTGCGCCTTGGATTTAGAAGCCATAGCCTTGCCTACCTCGTACTCATTACTGCGACGGCCGGATCAACATAGAGCCGTTACAAAACTTACTCCGCCATTTTTCATCGTATCGGCTCAGGCTTGTTAAGGAAATAGGCGCCCGCGCCGGATGTCTAAAACTTTAAATACAAGGTTAACAAAAAAGGGTTCAGTTTAAAAAAATGCCGGTTTTCCGGCGTTTTCAAGTTAACGATCATTCTGTGGAAATCAAACCGAAACGACAAACCACTATAATGCATCTGCTACAAATCGTTAACAAAAATGCACGTTAAAAGAGAGCTGTTATTTTTATTCTACCAATAGTTTGATTCATGCGGCAAAAAAATAACGCTACACGGACTGATAATTCCAACTTGATGATAATGCCTATATCACCCATGCAGCAAGAGCTCTTGTCCAAATAGGTGATCTAGGGCAGGAACGTTGAAAAGGAACGGCATTTTGGCGCAGTTTTCCGTCCAAAGCGCTGCAATGGTTGAACTTGAACCCATTACACCGTATCTGCCTCAGCAAGATATTCAAGAAGCCTGTTGTTTCCTTCAAGGAAGTCGGAACAAAAGCTATCAATAGCGCCGTGTAAGGTGCGCAGGAACTGACAATGACAAAAATTATCTTCGTGTCCGCTGACGGCGCTTCGCGAACTGAAGTCGAAGCCGATAATGGATCGAGCGTGATGGAAGCAGCCATTCGCAACGGCATTCCCGGCATTGATGCTGAATGCGGCGGTGCCTGCGCCTGTGCCACATGCCATGTCTATGTGGATGAAGACTGGACTGAAACTGTTGGCGGTCCGGATGCGATGGAAGAAGACATGCTGGATTTCGCTTATGAAGTGCAGCCAAACTCACGTCTTTCGTGCCAGATCCGTGTAAGCGATGAGATCGACGGCCTTGTCGTTAAGGTGCCTGAGCGCCAGAACTAGAATAAAAGGAAAGAGCGGCGATACATTAGGGAGCGCAGATGGAAGTCGAACGTCATTCAGACATCGCTATCATCGGCACCGGGCCTGTCGCTCTTTTTTCAGTTTTTCAGTTGGGCCTGTTTGGCCTTACGTGCCGTTTGTTTGATTCAGCGAGCCGAGCAGGCGGTCAGTGTACGGCGCTTTATGCTGAAAAGCCCATTTTCGATGTTCCAGCTTTTGCAAAGATCATGGGTGAAGAGCTTATTGAGCGACTATTGACCCAAATAGCGCCTTACAAGCCTGCCTTTGAATTCGATCAGCTTGTGATCGACGTTTCAGCTAGTGAAAACGGTATTCAGCTCAAAACGGCCACCGGAACAATATTCAGTTCAAAATGCCTGGTGATTGCTTCGGGCCTTGGGGCATTTACCTCAGAAGGCCAGATCGTTCGCCCCGATCCGCTTGCCGCATTGGATCTTCAGCGTTTCGGCAATTCAATTGTCGTGAATACTGAAACGTTTCGCACGTCGCAGCCAAAAATCTATGCGATTGGCGATGTTTGCCACTACCCCGGAAAACTGAAACTCATTCTTTCAGGTTTCCACGAGGCTGCCCTGATGACACAAGCCATCAGGAAAAATTTGCAACAAGCTAAATAGACCCCGGCGTTACTGGGTCATTTTCTCAAGTCGATAAGTCAAAAGACGCTCAAAGCGTCGTTCAAAGTTGATCGTCTCAACACGATCAAAACGCTCCTGCGCTTTATCATGCGCTGCCATAAGCCGTTCCGTCACCTTATCGATGTCTGCACGCAACGTGGCGCAGTCTGTTCGGCTCCGCAATGAGCGTATCTGACGCTCCATTTCACTCGCATGGCTGCGCGCGATAACGATATGGCTTTCCTCGTGACGACGAATATCCTGATACAAAGTATCCCAGATTAATGCGAGTTCAGGGCCAGCCTTGCGGCGCTGTTTCCAGCGCGGCAGCATGACTTTTGCATGAACATTCACATAAACGCCCTGAACCTTGCAGGCGCGATCACCCGTAGCACGCCCATAGCGTACCTTCGCATCGAAGCGGATTTCTGCAGCGCCAGGATGATGCTGACCGGTCTTCTTGAGAAACGGGCCACTGCGCGACAGTGCCTTGTCGAGATTTGCAGCTGTCTTCCCGTTGACATTATAATAGCTGAACGTCCGGAAAATGGAGGCAGCTTCTGCCTGTGGAGCAACAACAGCGAGGGCTAAGCCCAAAGCCAGAACTCGTTTTTTAAAGGACATGTTCTGGCACCTCTTCATAAAACCAGAAAGAAACTCGTACATTCACTGATGTGCAACATGGCATGCAATCGTCAAGAGAACTATAACGACCATCAATAAACGCCATATCGCCCGTTTGGCTGCATAAAGTCCGACAGAAAAGACAATTGGAATATTCTTCAATGATAAAACAATGGCAACTTGCCCATGGTCGTAACCTCCAATTGGGCGCAAAATCTGTCATTATGGGCATTTTAAACGTCACACCGGATTCATTTTCCGATGGTGGACATCACAATGATCTGGATAAGGCATTGATTGTTGCGAAAACCATGCTGGACGATGGCGCAACGATTATCGACGTCGGAGGGGAATCGACTCGCCCTGGTGCTGCTTTAGTTGATGCCGAAACAGAAGCCGCACGCGTTGTTCCAGTCATACGTGCGCTTGCGAAAGAGTTTGGCTGCATAATCTCGATCGATACCTATCGCGCATCAACAGCTAGGCTTGCGGTAGAGGCGGGCGCCCATATCGTCAATGATGTATGGGGGCTTCAGCGAGAACCGGAAATCGCTCAGGTTGCGAAAGATACAGGTGCCGGACTGGTCATCATGCATACGAGCCGCGATAGAAATACCGACCCCGATGTGATTGCCGATCAGTTCGCCTTTCTCGATGTATCTCTGGAAATTGCGAGCAGGGCAGGTATTGATGCTGGCAGTATCGTGCTTGATCCGGGCTTTGGTTTTGGCAAAAACAAGGATGAAGACATCGCTTTGATGGCACGCATGGAAGAATTGCAGCGTTTCAGCTATCCTCTATTGGTGGGAACGTCGCGCAAACGTTTCATTGGTGCGATCACAGAACAGGCTGATCCATTGATGCGGGATATCGGAACGGCTGCAACGTCGGTTGCAATGCGATTGGCAGGAGCCGACATCTTCCGTGTTCACAATGTCGCTTTTAATAGGGACGCACTTGCAGTTGCCGATGCTATCCTGCAAAGCAGATTAAAGAATTAATAGGAAACAGAGCCGTGTACACCATCCGCATCATGAACTGCGCATTTTTCGCGCATCACGGCGTCTTTGACGAAGAACATAAACTTGGTCAGCGTTTCTACGTTGATGCTATCCTGGATGTCGATCCGGGTGACTCGCTTGAAAATGACGACATTGAAGGCACGGTCCACTACGGCATCGCCTTCACAGTCATTCAGGACATCATCACCGGCAGCCAGCGCTATCTCATTGAAACATTGGCACTTGATGTCGGCAAGGCACTGACTGCGCGTTTCCCGCAGATCAAACGTGCTGAAATCACCATTCGCAAGCCTAACGCACCAGTTCCAGGCGTGCTTGATCATGTTGAAGTAACGGTGGTTTATCCACGCTGATGAGCATTGCTTTGCCTTATCGCGCCTGGCTTGGGCTTGGCGGCAATATCGATGATCCTGTCGCTTCGATGGCCAAGGCGCTGAAACTCCTTGATGCGCGCACCGATACGAATGTTATCGCGGTTTCTCAGGTCTATCGCACACCGCCATGGGGAAAGACCGATCAGGCCTGGTTTCACAATGCCTGTGCACAGATCGAAACCGCACTTGCGCCACTTCAGCTCATCGATACCTGTCTTGATGTAGAGCGCTCGCTCAAACGCGTTCGGCTGGAGCGATGGGGGCCGCGCATCATCGACATTGATATTCTCGCGATGCAGGATGATGCAGGCGAGGCGATTATCATGAACGAACCTGCACTGGAGCTTCCACACCCGCGTATTCAGGAGCGCGCATTTGTGCTCGTGCCGCTCAATGATATTGCGCCGTCACTTCAGATTGCGGGTAAAACTGTTTCGGAGTGGGAAAAGGCCTGTGCCACTTTTGAAATAGAAAAAGCCCGCACTGATGCGGGCTGGTGGCTGGATTAGATTGTAACCGCTCTAATCCCTTATTTTTACACAGAGCCGCTTAATTTTTGGCGATGCTGCCAACAGCGATATTATCGATACGCTTGAGGCTCATACCGATGACCGGAACAAGTTCCTTCTCTACGCGGACCGAAACAGTCACATTCATAGTGTTCTTGTCGGCAACGCGAGCAAGCATCGCGCCATTGAGCTCTTTTCGGTTAAGACCGAGAACTACCTTGTTGCCGGTTACGGAGCCAGAGGTAACGTTGAGGCCTTTACCTTCAGCGCCGTCATTAAACTTGCCCGAATAGTTGGAGCCGACGCGCGTCACGGTTGCCTTCATAGGCTGAGAGAAAACACCAACGCGGCAAGAACCATCAAGCGTCATACCAACTGCATTGTCAGGGGTAGTGCCTGCGAGAGTGCAGACAAATTTTGTGCCCTTGTATTTTCCGGCAACAATTTCGCCCGGACCGGACCATTGGCCTTCAATCGTCTGAAAAAACTGTTCATCCTTGTCTGCAGCCAGAGCTGGCGCAGCAAAAAGCGATGCGGGCAGTAGCGTAAGGCATGCAGCGATGTAGTTTTTCATATTCAGCTCTGTCCCGGAATCTCGACCGCTAGGCACCATTCCAATAGATGATCTACAAACACTCCGCAACCGAACGTCAGGGTGTTTTGTTGGCGCAAGGATCACAGATTCGAGCACCTGATAGTGAAGCTTATAATCGTTTCGAATGGTTAACGCTTCGTTTTCATGGCGGCTGAAGTCACAGAGATTATTGGGAAGAGCTCATTATTTTCGGTCAGTCGGCTTGTTGACCTTTTCACCATTGATGCGGGCAATATCACCAATAAAGTCGCCTACGCCGGGACGTTTTTCAGCATTGAACGGGAAGGGGCGTACAACGTCCATCGCTGCAATCCCGATACGCGCAGTCATTAGGCCATTGACCACGCCTTCACCCAGTTTTGCCGAAAGACGCGATGCCAGACCATGACCTATCAGCTGCTGGATAACGCTATCTCCCATGGCAATCGTACCGGTAACGGCCAAATGCGCTACGACACGTCGCGCAAGCTTGAGAAAGCCCAAAGTGCCGGGACGGCCACCATAGAGCTGTGACAAGCGGCGTATAAGGCGTGCAGATTCAAAGATCACATAGCCAATATCGACAAGAGCCCGCGGGCTGATAGCTGTTACGATGGAAACACGCTTGGAAGCATTGAGAATGAGTGCGCGTGCCTCGCGATCAAGTGGTTTCAAAATTTCCGTTTCGGCAAGACGAATAAGATTACGGCCATCGATGATTTCATCAGTCAGTCCATCAAGCATCTGACGGCCGCGAGCGGTTTCCGGCAAGCTGGCCGCTATTGTCCGTAATTCATCGACCGCCTTTCGCGCAGCGGCCATATCATCACGTTCCGCTGCATCGGCCGCATCTTTGCGCAAATGTTGAACAGAGGCGAGCCGTCTTAATGCGATAAGCTCGCGCACGATGATGGCGATGAAAGAAGCAAGCGCAATCATTGCAACGCCAAGCGCTGTCCAGCCGAGCCAGTCTGCGCGCGTAAAAAGCGCCTGAATGAGATCTTCGGTCCAGATGCCGATCGCAAATGAAACAAGGATGCCCAACGCACCAAACAATATTTTGCTCAACGACCAACGCCGGCGAGGCGGAGCTTCAAATGAAGGGTCCAGAACTTCCAGCTCTGCAGCCTCTTCATCAGTCAGGGCGAAGACATCGACCTCGGGAATGACCTTCTCAAGATCGGTAACCGCACGCGGGCGGCGCGGCGCATCATTCGGTGCTCCAGAGGGCGAAATTGTCTCCGTCGGCTTTTGAACGGTAAATGCTGCGGGTTTGCGTGGAGGCTGTTCACTCATGCCAGACGATCCCCGATTAGAAACTGCAATGCACGATCAAGCCGAATATGCGGCAACGAAAGCGTTATGCCTTCCGCCGTGCGCTCCAGCCGCGGAGGCCGGAAACGAACAAATCGAATGGCTGGTTCATCACTCGAAAGCGATGGTTCGAATATTACATTAGGATTTTTTGGTAAATCACCGGGAAATATAGCTGTTTCTGTTTCACCGTCGAATATTTCAGCGTCAATACGCTCGCCTTTCAGCGGTGTTCCGATAATGACAGGCAAGGTATCCTTGCCTTCCTTTACTGTCGCCTCACGCGTGGCGCGGACAGCCGCCATAGCCAATACGTCGATATCGGCACCCGAAAAATCAGCGCGTTCAATCGCCCGCTCGACAAGGCGGCGAACGATTGCCTGCAACCGGTCGTGGCTTTCGTGGTGAAGATGATCGGCCTTTGTAGCAGCAACCAGGATGCGTCCGATACGCCGCTGAATGAGCCCGGTCAGCAGACTTGCCCGCCCAGGCCGGAAGCAGGAGAGAATATCGGTCAGCGCACGCTCAAGATCGGCAACCACAGCGCCACCGGCATTCATGGCCTGCATGGCATCGATCAGGATAATCTGTCGATCAAGCCGCGCGATATGTTCCCGAAAAAATGGTTTGATCACATGCGTCTTATAGGCCTCATAGCGACGCTCCATCATTGCGGCCAGACTGCCGGTTTTAAAATCTTCAGGTTTAAGGTCGGGCAGAGGGGCAAAAGTAAGTGCTGGCGAACCTTCAAGATCGCCAGGCATCAAAAAGCGCCCCGGAGGGAGAGTGGAGAGCGCACGCTCATCAGCTTTGCCTGCGCGCAGATAGGCAGTGAAGCTTTTGGCCAGCCTTTGCGCTGTCAGCTCATCTGCGTTTTCAGAGGGAACAATTGCTTTTGCTTCATTAATCCAAGCTTGAGCAAGATCGATATGCGTCGGCTCATGAGCCAGAGCGAAGGAGTCTGTACTGAACTCACTATAGGTTTTGCCCAGCAATGGCAGATCAAGCAGCCATTCGCCGGGATAGTCGACAATATCTACCGAAAGTCGCCCCGGTGATAGCCAGCGTCCCCAGGCAGAAGCTGTTTCATATTCGATTGTCAGACGTAGCTGTGAAATGGCGCGCGTAGAATCTGGCCAGATACGTTCATCAAGCAGTGCCGAAAGATGCTCTTCATATTGAAAACGCGGAACTGCATCATCGGGCTGCGGCTCAAGCATGGAACGCGAGATGCGTCCCGATTTGTAAGCTTCAAACAGGGGCAGGCGACCGCCATGCACCATATTATGCACCAGAGCCGTGATGAAAACCGTTTTACCAGCGCGAGAAAGCCCTGTTACCCCCAATCTCAGCGACGGAGACATCAAGCCTGTGGCTCGGTCTGTCAGCGTGTCGAGCGCGATCCTTGCTTCATCGCCGAAACTGGTCAGTTTTGCCAATTGTTTCCTCGTGAGAATTACGTCCTGTCACAGCCATAGATAGGAATTCATGAGCCGTATCAACAAGGAGGCCGCAGATAGAATGATGAAGCCTCTTAACGCGGCAAAGGAAAATTCTCCAGAAAACCACGATCACGCGCGATTTCCGATAGCGGCCCATCGAAGGTTATTGTCGCAAGAGCAGCGGTAGGAAAGCCAGCTTCAAGACGCGAAAGGCTCGAAGGTTCACCGTCGCCACATAGCGCCAAAGCCAAATCTTCTATGCTGGGATTATGCCCAACAAGCATGAGTTGATCGGAGGCGGCATTGTTCTTGATGGCCTTCATGTATTCACCTGCGCCACCGCTATAGATTGTTTCATCGACAACGGTTTCAACATCAATACCAAGCCGCTCAATAAGCCCAAACGCCGTTTCGCGTGTCCGACAGGAGGCGGAGAGCACAACCCTGTCAGGCAAAATACCAGACATCTTCATAGCTTGTGCCAACTGGTCCAGTGAGGAAATACCTTCCTCATCCAGCGGCCTGTCGAAGTCTTTCATCGCGGGCTTGGCCCAAATTGCCTTGGCATGACGGAGTAGAAAAAGGCGACTCATGAAAGGCTCCAAACAACATTTTGAGGCTTCTGAAGCGTAATCCATGCCACAATTTCTGCAAGATTGCTCCCACCACCTGCAGTTTCAGACGATTTTTCGACGAACACTCACAATATACACAGGTAGTTTTGCTGCAATAATGGGCAAAAACGAGAGCATAGGCTATGCTAATTCGGCAATTATATTTCTTAAGCAGCAACCGATCTAAAATATTGAAGTTTTTTACGAAAACAAAATTGAATTAATTATCTGTGTTTTAAAAAATGCTTATTTTTTCATCAAAATCACACAATTTTGATGAATTAAAAAGTAGTGAGACGCGTGTGTTTGATGTTGTGTCCTTGTTGCGATCGACTTATATAACCGCTCGCGTCTCCTAGATGTGGGGTAATTCAGAATGAGTGAATTGATTGACCTTGACTATAGGCCCACTGAAGACGAGCCGTTCATGAATGAGCGGCAGAAGTCTTACTTCCGTGCAAAACTTGTTGCATGGAAGAATGATATTCTGCGCGAAGCGCGCGAAACATTAGAAGCGCTGCAGCAGGAAAATGCAAATCACCCGGACCTGGCGGATAGGGCATCCTCCGAAACGGATCGGGCAATTGAACTTCGCGCTCGCGACAGACAGCGCAAACTGATTTCCAAAATCGATGCAGCTCTCGGCCGTATTGACGAGGGGACCTATGGTTTTTGTGAGGAGACCGGCGATCCTATCAGTTTAAAACGACTTGATGCACGACCAATCGCAACGCTTTCTATTGAAGCACAAGAGCGCCACGAGCGCCGCGAAAAGGTCTATCGCGACGATTGATCTTCATCCAGTCGAATAAGAAATTTCAGGGCTGCGGTTTACCGCAGCCTTTTTTATTGGTTGGCTCTACTGCTGAAAAGAAAAAGTCACCGGTCTATTCGAGGGATTGTCGTCATTCTTGAACCTAGCTCGGATGCCATCAATTAAGGCGCCAGCAGTGCTAACTGCTTTCCGATTTTACTTTTCATCATCGCTCACTTGTCAGCCCTTATCCGTTCAATCTCTTCGGGAGAAAATGCGGATTAATCCGGCAACTGCGCTTCGATTACTGAATAATGCACGTACCCGGCCAATCGCGGCATGATCGATTGGCGCAGCCAGTAACGACAGCCGTAAACGCGATTAGGCAAATAAGGATTGTTATTCTTTTCATATATGCTGCTCCGCTAAATTCTCGTCACTCCGACACAGATTTGTATCAGGGGATACGTGTAGATTGCCGGTGCTGAAAGCCGCATACGTTTTGAATAATACCAAGAGACCGAAGACGGGCCATCACAAAGCCTAAAACGGCCAGCGTTCCCGCTAAGCCAGTTCTACCTTGCAAACTCTCAACATAGATACCACTCGCGATCAAAATCGCCACTCGGGCTTAACCAAACTCCTGAGTCATGCTCAGGAGTTTGGTATTATCCGCAAATCAGAATTTGCGTGTTTCGTCCTTGGTCAGTTCACCAAGCAGCTTTTCCATTTCATCCTCGATATCGTCGCTTGGCTTGCCACCGTTCGGCGAAATATCGAGAGATCCTAGAAGTTCTTCTTCAAAAATATCGACTTCCAGCATTTCCGGCTCTTTGTTGCCAGATGCGGAAGACGTATCGGTTTCGAGATCTGCCATGATCGCGTCATGCAGTGCTCCGCCCAGATCTTCGAGACCGTCGTCTGTTTCTGGTTCTTGATCAGAAACAACAGCTACAGGTTCCAATTTCGGGGCTGCAGGCGTGAAATCAGGCGCGGATGAGGTTGTGACTGCAGGGCTCTGGAGAATGTCGCCAATCTCTGGTGCCGGGGTTTTCGCGCTTGGCGTCACTTCACGCTCAGGCGTCACGCTACCAAGATCAGCTGCAGCAACCGTTGCTGCTGCGGCTGCACTGGCACCAAGACCTGATGTCGAACTCAAAACACCACGCGAAACCTGGCTAAGCGGATAGGCAGGATGCAAACGCGGTGCCTGCGGCTGCTCTGCCGGGCGTGCAGCAGGAAGAACGGTGCGTGGCTGTGGGGGATAGTTTGGCGCCGGACGGGGCGGCTGCTGAGGACGGGCTGGAGCAACTGGCGTTTCAGCAACCTTTGGCGCCTGAGGCGTTACTGGAGGCACAGGAGGGCGCGGAGGCGCACGGAATTGCGGCGCTTCGGGTGCAGCTTGTTGCACAGGCGTTTCACGGACTGGCTCGGGCTTGCGTTGAACAGACGTATCAATTGGAGAATTGAGCTGAATGGCTTCGTCTTTTTGAATCGTCTGCTGGCTCTGCTGGGAAAGGGCCGGGCGCTCGCTTACCTCAGTTGTGATGCTGGCTTCGTGCTGGCGAAAACGTTCGATATGTTCCGGTTCGATACGTGACGCTTGTGACCGTGCGTTGGCGCGCGATTCCATAACGATGTTCTGTTCAACAACGACATCTGTCGGACCACCGATGAGTAGAAGGTGTTCAACATCGTCGCGACGAATAAGAACGAGTTTACGGCGGCTGTCGACCGCCGCTGCATCCATCACTGAAAGTCGTGGCTGGCGTCCTGTTCGACCGTTCGTGGCAAAAGTTCCGCCGCCAAAGCGACGGATAATACTAAGAACAACGAAAATTCCGCCAAGAATGATCGCAAAAATAAGGATAAAGCCGACAATATTTGCGGCACTTTCTCCAACAAGACCGCTGAGCCATTCCTTCATGCGGGTAACCCTCTCATACTAAAAACGAATAATGTCCAGCCGATGAAGCCACACTTCCCCGCGCTCCATCTACTGCGACAACACATATCTCGCAGAACACTAGTTCAATTTGCCTGACTTGGGAATGTTCCATCAATTTACGAGAAACATATGATCCCCAGCCAAAACAGTGCAAAACGCATTGGTTCATGCTGTTTTGAGGTCGGGATGCTTGTGCTGTCAGGCAATTAACGCATTCTGCGAATCGGATATACCCTGCAATATGCGTCAAAATCTGGCACAAGACATAAAGCAGGGAACGTGATTGGTTTTGCTTGATGAATAAGATAGCGCTTGAGCTGGAAGAAACGGCGAACGGACGGTTTATCGTCCATGCAGTTCAGCCAAATAGCATGAAAGGGCAGTGGGCCTGATGTCGCGACAGACGGACAATAATTATCCGAAACCGCTCGTCATGCCGAAGCGTGGCTCAAGTGCAGCTCTGCGGCTTTTGATAATCGGCGTCGTGTTGACGGTTGCAGCGCTCGTCTATTTTGTATTCCGCGACCAGCTTGGTGATGGCTTCGCCATCATACTCATGGGCATTCTGTCCATGATCGGCGTTTTCTATCTCTTTGGCGCAGCAACTGGGCTCATCCATTTCAGCCAGCGGCATGGTGAGCAGGATCTCGCACACACTTTCATGGATACGTTGCCTGAAGGCACTGTTATTTCGGATGCTCGCGGCCAGATCGTTTATGCAAACCACGCCTATGCGGGCATGACTGGTATTGCGAGCGCTGATGGTATCCGGTCGCTCGATAATATTCTGACCAGTGAGCCAGCCGCGTCTGACGCTATTTATCGTCTCACAAATGCAGTTCGCGACGGTCATTCGGCGCAGGAAGAAGTACGCATTTCCGGCGGCCTCTCGCGTGAAGGTCAAAGTTCGGCAGCGCCTGTCTGGTATCGGATCAAGGCGCGCCCGGTTGATGGCGGACAGGATTTCAAGGGACAACTCGTCGCCTGGCAGATTGCTGATATTTCCGATGAACGCGCCGAGCAGGAGCGCTTTTTTCAGGAACTGCAGGAAGCGATCAACCACCTTGATCATGCACCAGCAGGCTTTTTCTCGGCTGATCCTTCAGGCCGGATCATCTATCTCAATGCAACGCTCGCCGAATGGCTTGGCGTTGACCTGACACAGTTCACGCCCGGCTCGCTTACGCTCAATGACATTGTTGCGGGCAGTGGCATGGCATTGATTAAAGCCGTCAAAGCAGAGCCAGGCACCAGCCGTAACACAGTCATCGATCTTGATCTTATCAAGCGCAATGGCCAGAGCCTCGCTGTTCGCTTTTATCACCGCGTTCAGGCCGCCCGTGATGGCACGCGTGGTACAAGTCGTACAATCGTGCTGGATCGCGCCGAGGGCGAGGATTCATCGGCAGCATTGCGTTCCGCTGAAGTGCGCTTCACGCGCTTCTTCAATTCGGCTCCAATGGCCATTGCGGCAGTGGATGCTGAAGGTCATACGTTGCGGACCAATGCGCGCTTCCTCGATATTTTCGCCCCTGTGGTTGATCGCGATGCGGTCGATAATCGCGTGAAGCTTGAAAATGTCGTTCATGAACGCGACCGTGAAACCTTCAACAAGGCGCTGGCTGCAGCCTTTGCAGGGCAGGCCAGTATCTCGCCTGTCGATACGGTTCTGCCGGGTAATGAAGACCGCCACATTCGCTTCTATATGAGTGCTGTCACCGATCTTGGTGAAACAAGCGAAGAAGCAGCGATCATTTCTGCAGTTGAAACCACCGAGCAGAAGGCGCTTGAAAATCAGATGGCGCAGAGCCAGAAGATGCAGGCTGTCGGTCAGCTTGCTGGTGGTATCGCGCACGACTTCAACAATGTGCTGACCGCGATCATCATGTCTTCGGATTTGCTGCTGAGCAACTACCGCGCTTCCGATCCGTCCTTCCCGGACATCATGAACATCAAGCAGAACGCCAATCGTGCCGCCTCGCTCGTGCGGCAGTTGCTTGCGTTCTCGCGCCGTCAGACGCTCCGCCCGGAGGTTCTCGATCTTACAGATGTTCTGGCCGATTTGCGTATGCTTCTGGCGCGCCTTGTTGGCAAGGATATTGGCCTCAAGATCGAACACGGACGCGATGTATGGCCTGTTAAGGCCGATCTTGGCCAGTTCGAACAGGTTGCCGTCAATCTCGCCGTAAACGCCCGCGACGCAATGCCAGAGGGCGGCGAGATCACACTGCGCACACGCAATGTCAAAGCGAACGAAGCAGCAAAGCTCAACTATCGTGATCTGCCTGAAGCCGACTATGTAGTCTTTGAAGTTGAAGATACCGGCACGGGTATCCCAGCCGATGTGCTCGAAAAAATCTTCGAGCCATTCTTCACAACAAAGGAAGTCGGTAAGGGCACCGGTCTTGGCCTCTCGATGGTCTATGGCATCATCAAGCAGACCGGCGGCTTCATCTATTGCGATTCCGAGGTTGGAAAAGGCACGACGTTCAAAATCTTCCTGCCACGCCATATTGAAGAAAAGGGCGCAGACAATGCGCCTGTGGCGGTCAAGGAAAAGAAGGTCGAAAAGGCTGCCGATCTTTCCGGTTCTGCAACTGTGCTTCTCGTCGAAGACGAAGACGCGGTGCGCATGGGTGGCGTGCGTGCGCTGCAATCTCGCGGCTATACCGTGCACGAAGCAGCATCCGGTGTCGAAGCGCTCGAGGTGCTTGAAGAGCTGAACGGTCAGGTGGACATCGTCGTCTCCGACGTTGTGATGCCGGAAATGGACGGTCCGACTCTGTTGCGCGAATTGCGCAAGACGCATCCAGACATCAAGTTCATCTTTGTTTCGGGTTATGCGGAAGACGCTTTTGCACGCAATCTGCCGGCCGATGCCAAGTTTGGATTCCTACCAAAGCCTTTCTCTCTCAAACAGTTAGCAACTGCTGTTAAAGAAATGCTGGAGAAAGAAGATTGATGTGTGAGTGCGGTGCAGACAGCGATGCGTGAGCGCGTGATTGCGATTTTCGGTGGCGGACCAGCAGGACTGTTCGCCGCCGAGCATTTGTCTGCGCTTGGATATTCGGTCACAATTTACGAGCAGATGCCGACGGTCGGGCGCAAGTTTCTTCTGGCGGGAAAATCCGGTCTCAACATCACCCATTCGGAAGTTTTTGCGCAATTTGCCCGGCGCTATGGTGCGAGCAATGATCGCCTCTGGCCTGCATTGCAGCAATTCACACCGCAGAATTTGCGCGAATGGGCGGATGCGCTCGGCGCTGAAACCTTTGTGGGTTCTTCAGGACGCGTGTTCCCCAAGGCCATGAAAGCATCACCGCTTCTTCGCGCATGGGTGCGAAAACTGGAAGCGCAGGGCGTCAAAATACTGCCCCGCCATAAATGGATCGGATTTCAGTCCGGAAAGCCACTCATTGAATCTCCGGCGGGTATCGAGCCCATATCCTGCGATGCAGCATTGTTCGCGTTTGGTGGCGCAAGCTGGCCCAAGCTAGGCTCCAACAGTGCATGGCTTGAACCTTTCACCGAGCAGGGTATTCAAATTGCTCCCATGCGTCCGGCCAATTGCGGCTTTGATGTCAGCTGGAGCGATCTCTTTGCAGAACGCTTCGCGGGAGAACCGGTCAAGTCTGTAACGATCTCCAGCAAGGCCGGTGTAACGCAGGGCGAATTCGTGATCACGCGTGGCGGCGTGGAAGGCAGTCTTGTCTATGCACATTCAGCTGCTTTGCGTGATGACCTTGAATGCGACGGCCATGCCAACCTCATTCTCGATCTTGCACCGGGACGTACGCTTGAACGATTGACACTTGATCTTTCGCGTCAGGATAAGAAGCTAAGTATTAGTAATATCTTGCGAAAGGGTGCGGGCCTTACTGGTGTAAAGGCTGCACTTGTGCTCGAGTTTCAGCGCGAAAAAGACTCCACCAAACTGGCGCAAACCATCAAGGCACTGGAAGTTCCGCTCCTTCGTCCACGCCCCATTGAGGAAGCCATATCTTCCGCAGGCGGCATAGAATGGAGCGAAATCGATGAGCATTATATGCTCACAAAACTACCCGGCGTGTTTGTCGCTGGTGAAATGATTGACTGGGAAGCGCCGACAGGCGGCTATCTTCTCACCGCATGTTTTGCGATTGCGAAGGCCGCAGCAGAAGGCATGGATTACTGGCTCTCGAGAGGCAGTTAGACGCCTCACTATTCAGGCTCATGGGAGGGAATATGTTACGCTTTTTGAAAATTGCCGGTTCCATTGTCCTCTTAATCCTGCTGGGTGTCGTTTTGTGGCTCGGCTTTAGGCCACCGGAGCTTCTCAAAGTCGGCACCGGCTATGCCGCAAAAATCGTCTGCTCCAATGTATTTCTGGCAAACCGCAACCCGCAGGAGGTTCTGGCGTTTGATGTGCAGGCGCCGGGCCACCCGCTTTTAAAATTTGTCGATGTGTCAGTCGATAACGGAAGTGAAACAGTCACTGCGCATATCTTTGGCTTTTTCGCGCCTAGCAAGGCTGTCTATCGTCCGGGCCTTGGCTGCGCCAACGTGCATGATGAAGATTTGCGTCCTCAACTGACGATGCCCATGGATGCAGCCGCTCTTATAGCCGACATCAATATTAACCCGGCCGTTCAAAGCATCATCGAAAACCCCGCATTAGCAGGCCCCGGTATGCGTGCTGTCGCTGTGCTGAAAGACGGCCAGATCATCGCCGAAACCTATGCGCAGGGCTTTGACGCCGATACGCCTCTCTTGGGCTGGTCCATGACGAAATCCGTAATGGCAACACTGATCGGTATGCGCATTTCGGAGGCCAAAATGGACCTGCAGCGCGACCATCTTCTGCCAGAGTGGGAAGGTGACGACCGCTCGAAGATCAAGCTTGCCGATCTTCTTGGGATGCAAAGCGGCCTTAAATTCGATGAAGACTATGGCAATGTCACAGACGTTACCCGTATGCTTTTCCTCGAAAACAACATGACCGAATTTGCAGCTTCCCTGCCACTGGAAGCGCAGCCCGGCGCCAAATTCAACTATTCGAGCGGCACGGCCAATATCCTGTCAAAGCTCTATATGGAAAGCTTCGACACTCCTGAAGAAGCATTTACCTACGCACAGAAAGTGCTCTTTGAACCATTGGGCATTGCAAGTGCCACGCTGGAAGCAGATGCGAGCGGCATATTCGTCGGCTCTTCTTATCTTTATGCCAATGCGCACGACTGGCTCTCCATCGCCCGCCTTCTGCTCGATAAGGGTAAGGTCGGAGACAAGCAGCTCTTGAGCGAGGATTTTGTGCGTCTGATGCAGACGCCAGCCACAGCATCGCAGGGGCGTTACGGATCAGCTCAAACATGGCTGCAAAGTGCTGGCATTCAAGCGGGTACAGAAGGCATCCCGGCGGACGCCTTCTGGATGTCGGGCCACGATGGCCAGAGCCTGATCATTGTACCTTCGATGAACCTGGCCATTATTCGCCTTGGTCTTACACCGTCGCGCACGGGTTACAAGGTTCCCGAACTTCAGGCCGCTATCATCAAGGCTTTGCAGTGACGGCAGGCAAATCCGCAAGACTGAGCTTGCGGAAATCACCGCCGCTTGGGTTCTGGAACGGATAGAGGCCGAATTCCGGCATCACTGCATAGAGATGGTCGAAAATATCGGACTGGATCTGTTCATAAGACGCCCAGACGGTCGTATTGGTGAAGCAGTAGATTTCGAGCGGCAAACCATCCGGTGTCGGGTCCATCTGGCGCACGAGAAGCGTCATGCCTTTATGAACGCCAGGATGGTTTCGCAAATAGGTTTCCACATAGGCGCGGAACGTTCCGATATTGGTGAAGCGGCGCGTATTGACCGGGTTCTTTGCCTTGTCGCCCAGCTTTGCATTCCAGTCGGCGATTTCCTTTTCCTTCTTTGAAAGATAGCCTGTGAGCTGATCGATCGAGGCAAGGCTCTGGAGTTCATTTTCGTTCAGAAAGCGGATGGTCGCCTGATCGATAAACAGCGCGCGTTTAATGCGTCGGCCACCGGATTGCTGCATTCCGCGATAATTTTTCATTGGCTCAGTGATGAGCTTGCGGATCGGAATCGTGGTGATTGTCTTATCGAAATTCTGCACCTTGACCGTATAAAGCGCGATCTCGACCACATCGCCATTGGCGTCGAGATTTTTCATCTCGATCCAGTCGCCGACGCGAACCATGTTCGATGAAGCAATCTGCATACTGGCAACGAGCGAGAGCAGCGTATCCTGAAACACCAGAATAAGAACCGCAGCCATGGCACCCACACCAGACAGCAAGATCACAGGTGATCGATCAAGAAGCGTCGCGATGATCAACACGATCGCAATAATGTAGATTACGAGCTTGCTGACCTGAATATAACCTTTGATCGGGCGATCTTTGGACTCTTCGCGGCGGCTGTAAAGCGTATCAACCACGCTCAGAACAGCGCTTACCGTGAAAGCCAGTGTCAGAATAATGAATGCCGTCGCCACATTGCTGATTACTGTCAGTGCAGTCTGCGGCAGTTCAGGTACAGCGGCGATGCCCGACGAAATAATCAACGCCGGAACGATATTAGCCAGATGGCCAATCACGCCATTCTGCTTAAGCTCTTCATCCTGACCAAATGCCGTCCGTTGAACGATCCTGTCGAGAACCTTCAGTAGTATCGCTTTGATAAGGAAGTTTGCGACAAACGCCGCAAGAAAAAGACCGCCAAGGGATGCAACCGTTTGCGCCCAGGGATGGGCAATAAAGAATTCCGACAATAGACTTTCCCGAATAAACTAAGCCAAATGATCTGGTGATTGTGAAACACTGGTACGTGGATGAGTTTCTGAAATCAACCTTCGAGCCTCATTTCAAATAAAAGCCCCGGCCAAAGGCCAGGACTTTTACCATACAGGACACAAGGATTTTTAAGTTACTGCGCGGGGGCAGGTGTGGCTGGTGCCGGTGCAGGGTCAGCTGCTGGTGTATCTGCTGCAGGCGCATTGGTTTCGCCAGTCGCTGTTTTATCAGCAACACCGTCCGCAAAGAGGGCGGATCGATCAAAAGCAGGAGCTTCTGTCAGCTGCTCCTTTGAAGCCTTGATGACAAGCCACTTTTTACCATCACTACGCGTTGCAAGCTGAAGCTGATCCGGGCTTACCGCGACATCCTTTTCACCGACGCCAAGGAAACCACCGACGCCGATCACGGCTGCTTCAATCTCACCTTCCGGACTTGCAATCAGATCGTTCAACTTACCGACTGAGGCTGCGTCAGGTGCATCACTCTCATAAACACTCTGTCCGATGAAGCTCGAAACGAGCATCTGGCCATCCTTGGCTTCCATAAAGCCAACCTGATCAGCATTTTCCGCTGGCGGGCTGCCAAACATGTTCTGGGACGAAACCGGCATTTCCGGTGCTGCGGCGGGCGCATCCGTGGGGGCGGGTGTCGCAGTCTGCGCGAAGGCTGTGCCACCAATAAACAATGCACACGTCGTTGTCAGAAGTGCTGTTCTAAGCATAATTATCTCCTTTATACGCTCGGTTGCATTAGTTGAACGTAGAGAAGACAATTGAGTTCCAATATTTTTAATTTTCTTCTTAGAAAGAACACTAACTAATTTAACCGACAACCGGCTAATAATCTCTAATATAAAATAAGACAGGCCGGAAAAATCCGGCCTGTCTTTTATATCATCTCTGATCTTTAAAGTATTTTCAGCAAATGTTTGTAGCGGTTTTGCGTAGAATAATACGAATAGACGAATAATTCGAGCGTTACCTATGATTCAATCAAAACAGGTAGCGCTCTAAAGATCAGCTGCAGCCGCTTGTCGCGCCGCAGGTGTCGCACTTAAGGCATGTGCCGTTGCGAACCATCGTGAAGTTCTGACACTCCGTGCAGCTGTCGCCGGTATAGCCCTGCATCATCGACTTGATGCGACGGTCAGCTTCAAGCTTCTTCGCAGCATTAGCAGTTTCTGCACGGGCAGATGCCGCGTCAGACGCCGCCTTATCCGAGAACAGTTCAGTCGCAGCAACATTGTCCTGCTGTGGCGCTGCTGCTGGCTGCTCTTCAAACTCGCGCTTGAATGCAGTTGCACCATCCGTCACGAGACCAACAGTCGCGGGGCGCGGGGACGAAGACTTGAGTGTCGTTACATTCGAAACCGATGGAGCCGTTTGTGCCGAACCCTTGGATTCGTTACCCGAAGGGCTGTTTGAAACCAGCGTTGGCTTGTAGCCACGGGTCCAGCCAGTGGAAACGAGGTTGGTCTTGCCTTCCTTGATACCCTTGCCGAGTGCCGTGTTGGAGAAATCGCTCGTATCAACATGAGCGAGATCGTTGCGGCCAAGGTAAGACACTGCCAGTTCGCGGAATACATAATCGATGATCGACGTTGCCGTCTTGATGGCATCGTTACCGATAACCATGCCGGCAGGCTCGAACTTCGTGAAGGTGAAAGCCTCGACATATTCTTCGAGCGGCACACCATATTGCAGGCCAAGCGACACAGCGATGGCAAAGTTGTTCATCATCGCACGGAAAGCAGCGCCTTCCTTGTGCATATCGATGAAGATTTCGCCGAGACGACCATCACCAAATTCACCGGTGCGCAGGTAAACCTTGTGGCCACCAACGACTGCCTTCTGCGTGTAACCCTGACGACGGTTCGGCAGTTTTTCACGCTCGTGAACGATCTTTTCGATGACCTTCTCGACAACGCGTTCGGTAATCTGAACGGCGCGCGCTGCAGCTGGTGCTTCGATCAGCGCTTCAACTGCATCATCCTCGTCTTCATCGTCGGAGATGAGCGACGCATTGAGCGGCTGCGAAAGCTTGGAACCATCGCGATAAAGTGCATTCGCCTTGAGGGCCAGCTTCCAGGAAAGGAGGTAAGCGCTCTTGCAATCTTCAACCGTTGCTTCGTTCGGCATGTTGATCGTCTTGGAGATCGCACCCGAAATAAACGGCTGGGCAGCGGCCATCATGCGGATGTGGCTGTCGACCGAGAGGTAACGCTTGCCGATCTTGCCGCAAGGATTGGCGCAATCGAACACTGCGTAATGCTCTTCCTTCAGGAAAGGCGCACCTTCAAGGGTCATTGCACCGCAAACGTGAACGTTGGCTGCTTCGATGTCCTTCTTGGCAAAGCCAAGTGCTGGCAGCATTTCAAACGAGAAGTCGTTGAGCTGCTCATCGGTAAGCTTCAACACGTCCTTGCAGAAATCTTCGCCCAGCGTCCACTTATTGAAAGCAAACTTGATGTCGAATGCGCTCTTCAGAGCAGCATTCAGCGCTTCAATCTTCTCATCGGTAAAGCCCTTCGACTTCAGCGATGATGGATTGACGCCTGGAGCCTGATTGATGTTGCCGTGACCGACTGCATAAGCTTCGATTTCAGCGATCTGGCTTTCAGCGTAACCAAGTGTGCGAAGCGCTTCAGGAACTGCGCGGTTGATGATCTTGAAGTAACCACCGCCGGCAAGCTTCTTGAACTTTACCAGCGCGAAATCTGGTTCAATACCGGTTGTGTCGCAATCCATGACAAGGCCGATCGTGCCGGTTGGCGCGATAACGGTTGCCTGTGCATTGCGGTAGCCGTGCTTTTCACCGAGCTCCAGTGCCTTGTCCCATGCAGCGCGTGCGTGGGTAATCATGTCCTGATCTGGGCAATCCTCAGCAATCAGTGCAACCGGATTGACGGCAAGGCCTTCGTAACCTTCAGTTTCACCATGAGCGGCGCGACGATGGTTGCGGATAACGCGCAGCATATGCTCAGCGTTTGGCTCATAGCTTGGGAACGCGCCAAGTTCACGCGCCATTTCAGCTGACGTGGCATAGGCAACACCGGTCATGATCGCGGTGAGGGCGCCGCCGATGGCGCGACCTTCATCAGAGTCATAAGGAATACCATTGGTCATCAGCAGGCCGCCAATATTGGCATAGCCGAGGCCGAGCGTACGGTATTCGTAGGAGAGACGGGCAATTTCCTTCGAAGGGAACTGCGCCATCATCACCGAGATTTCGAGAACCATCGTCCACAGACGAGCAGTATGCTCATATGCGTTAATGTCGAACGAGCCGTCCTTATTGCGATAGGTCAGCAGGTTGATCGATGCCAGATTACAAGCCGTGTCATCAAGGAACATGTATTCCGAGCACGGATTGGATGCACGGATTGGGCCTGCGGTCGGGCAGGTGTGCCAATCATTCATCGTGGTGTTGAAGTGCAGGCCCGGATCAGCCGAAGCCCAGGCAGCATAACCAATCTTTTCCCAAAGATCGCGCGCCTTGAGCGTCTTCATGACGCGACCATCGCGGCGTGCAGTCAGGTTCCAGTCGCCATCTTCTTCAACGGCGCGCAGGAATTCATCCTTGAGCGATACCGAATTGTTCGAATTCTGACCTGCGACTGTCAGATAGGCTTCCGAATCCCAGTCGGTGTCATAGGTCTTGAACTGAATGTCCGTGTAGCCCTGACGTGCGAACTGGATAACGCGCTTGATGTAGTTTTCAGGAACCTGATTCTTCTTGGCAGCACGAACTTCGCGCTTGAGGGCAGGGTTCTTTGATGGATCGAAGCAATCATCCCGGGTTTCTGCCGAGCCGGCTTCGCAATTGACGCAAGCCTTCATGATGGCAGCCAGATGCTGCTTGACGATCTTGGAACCCGTTACGAGAGCAGCAACCTTCTGCTCTTCCTTTACCTTCCAGTCGATATATTCTTCGATATCTGGATGATCGACGTCGACGACAACCATCTTGGCCGCGCGACGGGTCGTGCCGCCGGACTTGATCGCACCCGCTGCACGGTCGCCGATCTTGAGGAAGCTCATCAGACCTGACGACTTGCCGCCGCCCGAAAGTTTTTCACCTTCGCCACGCAGATAGGAGAAATTCGAGCCGGTGCCCGAGCCATATTTGAAGAGACGCGCTTCACGAACCCAGAGATCCATGATGCCGCCTTCATTGACGAGATCATCGCCGACGGACTGAATGAAGCAGGCATGTGGCTGCGGATGTTCGTAAGCGGACTTTGATTTCGTCAACTTGCCGGTCTGCCAGTCAACATAGAAGTGGCCCTGACCAGGACCGTCGATACCATAGGCCCAATGCAGGCCGGTGTTAAACCATTGCGGGCTGTTTGGCGCCACGCGCTGCGTCGCCAGCATGTAAGCGAGTTCATCGCGGAAAGCACTCGCATCTTCTTCCGTATCGAAATAGCCGCCCTTCCAGCCCCAATAGGTCCAGGTGCCGGCGAGACGATCAAAAACCTGACGCGCATCCATTTCGGAACCGAAGCGCTCACCTTCAGGGAGCTTCGCAAGCTTGTCTTCGTCCGCTACCGAACGCCAAAGCCAGGAAGGAACGTCGTTTTCCTCAACCTTCTTGAGATTGGCGGGAACGCCAGCCTTGCGGAAATACTTCTGCGCGAGAATATCAGCAGCAACCTGACTGAACTGCGCAGGAACATGGATGTTCTCAAGGCGGAACACCACAGAGCCATCGGGATTCTTGATCTCGCTGGTCGCTGTGCGGAACTCAATATCGGCATAGGCCGACTGATTCTCTTTCGTGAAACGGCGTTCGATCTTCATCTGTCCCATCCAAACGTTCTATATATAGTGGCCAGACCGATAAATTTCAGCCTCGGCCTGCCAGCCACGGTACGCATCGCGTCGATTTGTTTCGAACGTCCTCCCAACAGGTGAGAGGGCAATCGTATTGAGGAGCGAACTCCTCGGAAATTCATCTGGCCAAACATCCTCATGAGAGGCGTATCAGCGCTCCGGCCAGTGGCCGAACTTATTCGAAGTCGAGCAAGCTTTCAGATCAGGATTTCCCCATCTGGTATGTTACCATGATTGAAAATACTAAATCTAGTATTAATGCGACGCCGCCATCAATAAATCCAGCTTTCCGTCACACCTAGTCGGCCTGAGTTTCAGACGCAAAAAACCCCGCGCGATACACGTCTTTTCGACGCAACGCCCGCTAGGAATTCAACTAGTTTGAAGAAAAGACCGACTAAATTGACTACGCTCGGCCACGCCACTCACGCAACGACAGGCTCATAAAAAACGACTCGGACATGAGCGTCAAGCATTGGTTTACCATAAGGCCGCAGACGCTAGATATTGTGGGAAAGCTCTGGGGGCAAATGTGGATAACGGGGAGAATGACGGTTATGTGAAAGACAAAAAAATTAGCCGGAAAAACAAAATACAGAACACCGGACATCGCAAAAGCCACTCACGACTGATGCATGACGGTTCAAAAATCGTTTATAAGCAGAAGGTTACTCGGCAGCAATCGCGATAGGCGAGTCGCCAAAGTCGAGAAGAATGCGTTTCAGGTCGACTTCATCCACACGCGCAGCAGCTTCACGGGGTGAGACCCATTCGCAAACGCGCTGTTCGCGTTCCGGCCAATCTTTCGCGCGTTCGACAAAGTGCAACGCATAGACTGCAACCGTAAACTGGTTGATGCACTCAGGTGGCAGATCATTTTTACAATAATCAAAGCTGCCGATTGGCTGAGACGATATCTCACCGCGAACGCCAGCTTCTTCATAAGCTTCACGAGCGGCAGTATCTGCAAGCGTGCGACCGACCTGCGGCCATCCCTTTGGGATAATCCAGCGACCCGTTCCACGACTGGTGATCACAAGTATCTGCAATTCATGAGCTTCATAGCGGTACACCAGTGCCGCAACTTGTTGCAAACGACCAGAAGGCGTCAAAATACGCTTCTCTGTCGCAACAAATTTTTTGGCCTGTGTTTTCACCGCGAAAGTCCCACCATTTTCCAAACAGAATGGATTGATTCGCCAAAATGACAATGGATTTGTTTAACAGAGCCTCAGAATAAGAAGCTGAAAATGCTTTTATTTTTAAGGTTTTGCTGAAATTAGCAGCCACATCGCTTTAACTCAAAAGCTTGGTGACATGCCTCCATCTCATTTCGGCTGACTTTCAATATAGTGCGATTGCGGCGAATTTACCACCGCAATCGTCTTTCATTTATTTTCGTTTATCCGCGTTTTCCGCCAGCGATCGGTTCCTGATATGTGAAGCCCATATCCCATGGGAAGTAGATCCAGGTGTCCTGAGAGACTTCCGTTACGAATGTATCGACCAGCGGGCGGCCTTTTGGCTTTGCATAAACAGTTGCAAAATGTGCCTTTGGCATCATTTCACGAACGATGGCTGCGGTTTTGCCAGTATCGGTCAGATCATCGACCACGATTACGCCTTCGCCGCCATTTTCGAGAAGCGGAGCGCTGATTCCTTTCAGAATTTCCATTTCGCCCTGCGATGTATAATCGTGATAGGACGCAACGCAGACCGTTTCGATGAGGCGGATGCCGAGTTCACGGCAAACGATGGCAGCAGGAACCAGACCACCGCGGGTGATTGCAACGATGGCACGCCATTCGCGGTCCATATCTGCAATACGCCAGGCAAGCGCGCGGGCATCACGGTGGAACTGATCCCAGGAAACGGGAAAGGCTTTATCGGGCAACGACATCGAAACGCTCCATGGAGAGTCCGGTCGAGATATGCCGGACCTATCAAACCAAAAATGCGCGATGACGGGTGCCATTCGCGCTGAACTGTTTAGGCTTTCTTTATTCGCGCACAGTGAAGTTTTCACATGCAGCACAATGCAGAAAGGCTTTATCCCGGCACAGTCAGCGCCGGGTGATGCTGATAACCGCAAAAATGCCTATTGTGCAAGAGCGGCGTGAGATCGCACGCCTATAGATCGCTAAATTAGAAGCAAAAAAATGATACGCCGATCAAAATCGGCGTATCAAGCAACTGTTCAGAGCATTTCCAGCAAAAGTGCGAAGCGGTTTTGCGTGGGATAATGCGATAAAACAAAAAATAGAACGGCTCCAATGATTCAATATTAACTAGAACCGCTCTAACGCGAGAAAAGCGTGAGGATAGGGAGGTCATTGAGCATCGCGCGGGTTACACCGCCGAAAACCAGCTCACGGAGCCTTGAGTGGCTATAGGCGCCCATGACCAACAGGTCGGCACGCTGCGCTATGATGTGTTCTCGCAAGACATCCTGCGCATAACGATTATGGGATGCCAATGGCGTTACGCTTACAGCAAGTCCATGACGAGAAATGGATTCAGCAAGATCGCTCCCTGCAAGTGCTTCATCCTCACCTTCGCGCTCAGGCGGATCAATCCAGACAATTTCAGTTCGGCTTGCATTCCTCATCAAAGGAAGCGCGTCGAAAGTGGCGCGTGCCGCTTCTCGTTTGCCATTAAATGCCACAACAATGCGGTCCAGCGCTTCCATTGCAATAACGGGTGTGTGCGGAACGAGAAGAACCGGGCAGCTGGAATTAAACACCAGCGTATCAGCAGTTTCGTCATTGGTTGCCGCATCTTCAGGATCTGGCTGCCCAGCCACAAGAAGTTCTGCACCAAGACAGGATGTGAGAACGCCATCAGCTGCCGTTCCGGTTTCCGAACGAGTTATGCGGAACTCATGATTTGCACCCTGACGGCGCATTTCTTCCTCAAAGCGTTCTTGTAGCCTCTCGGAGATTTCCTTGTGCTGCTTGTCGTGCAGCTCAAACATGCCCGGATCGATAAATCCGTTCGGGTCCGCATACACAATAGGAGAGGGAATAGAGTAAAGTCCGATGACGTGAATGTCGGGAAACTTTCGCATCAAAAGCCCAACTGCAGACAGAACCCGCTTCAACTCGGCTTCACTGCGGGAATAGGCTACCACCGTCTTGTAGGACATATCAGATCTCCTTCCGGCTATACTTCTATTTTAGCATATAATGCGATTGCGCGAGCAGGCAAAACCACCCTATTTCAAGCGGCTCCCTGATTTTGCAACGTTGTAATCATCGCTTCGATTGCAGCAACAGCAATATCGATCTTGGCAACATCACTGCCGCGCACCACCAGTTCCGTACTGAACCGGCCATTTTCAAACTTCGGATAAGACCCGATGATCGTTTCAGGATTCTCTTTCTGGATCGCGGTGAGCGGTGCTCCAATGACGCCTTCACCAAACGGGCAGCGCACGGCCTTCGACAAAAGCTTGCGGCCAGTTTTCAAGGTTGGGAGAACATTGTCGAGCATCGCCTGAAACACAGACGGCACGCCAGCCATCACATAGACATTGCCGATATGAAAGCCTGGCGCAGCGGATACCGGATTGTCGATATGTTCCGAGCCCTGCGGCATACGCGCCATGCGCTTGCGTGAGTCCGTAAACTCCAGATCACGCTTGGCGTAATTGTCACCCAGCAGCTTCATCGCCTTTTCATCATAAATGCATGGCACTTCAAAAGCGCGTGATACGGCGTCTGCAGTGATGTCATCATGGGTTGGACCGATGCCGCCGGACGTGAAAACATAGTCATAGCCCGGCCGCAACGCATTGAGTGCAGAAACGATCGCATCTTCGTCGTCAGGCACAATCCGGACCTCTTTGAGATCAATGCCGGCAGCTGTCAAAACATCAGCCAAGTGGCCGATATTCTTGTCTTTCGTTCGTCCTGAGAGAAGTTCATCGCCGATGGCAAGCATTGCAGCCGTAACGGCCTGCTGCGGGGTATTCGTCATGCTCAGACTCCATTCTGTGTACGCACAGTTAATCCCCGGCAGAAGAATGCTGCAACTGGTTTTCTGTGTTTTTCAAACTGGAGACCCCGCATGCGACTGATTGTTTTCACTATAACTTTCATTCTCCGAAATCGTTGCGGGTAATTTGTTGATTATTTTTGGCGGCACTCTCGCGACAATTTCCACTGTCATTAAATCCAGTTATTAAAACGCCGGAAACAGCTTGAATTTGCTTCACAAATCATGACATAGAATTCCTCAGCTGCGGTCGTGGCGAAATTGGTATACGCAACGGACTTAAAATCCGTCGCCTTTTAGGCTTGCGGGTTCAAGTCCCGCCGACCGCACCACCCATTCTCCTAGATAAAACATTACGATTTTACTCAAGTTTATCGTTTCAAGCTTGTTTGCGCTCTCAAAGCCATGTAGCCATGCGCAAATATTGTTATGAATGCAGAAAGCTGACCGATGAACGCCTTCGTTAAAGCCGTAGCTCAAGCTGAAACTGCCATGCGCGCGCTCTTTCCAGAGACACCTTTGCAGCTCAATGACTATCTTTCACGGAAATACGGCGCGGAAATTTGGCTCAAGCGCGAAGATCTGACACCAGTTCGCTCTTATAAAATACGTGGCGCCTTCAACTTCATTTCGCGCGCGGTAAAAACTGCTGACGAAAATGCGGTCTTCGTTTGCGCATCGGCTGGCAATCACGCGCAGGGTTTTGCCTTCGCCTGTCGCCACTTTGGCCGCAAGGGTGTGGTGTTCATGCCTGTAACAACGCCACAGCAAAAAATCGACAAGACCCGTGCTTTCGGTGCGGAATTTATCGAGATCAAGCTCGTCGGCGATATTTTCGATGTTTGCTATGCTGCATCGCAAGAATATGCAGAGGCAAACAAGGGCGTGATGGTGCCGCCATTTGACCATGCTGGCATTATCGAAGGGCAGGCGACTGTTGCACTCGAAATCGAACGCCAGCTGCCGGATGGCAAGAAGCCGGATTTTGTCTTCCTTCCAGTTGGCGGCGGCGGCCTTTCGGGCGGTGTCACGCAATATTTCACTGCCCTGGGCTGGAAGACTGCCTATCGCTTCATTGAGCCACAGGGCGCTGCAAGCCTCAAGGGCAGCCTTGAAGCAGGCAAGCGTATCAAGCTTAGCCAAGTCGATAATTTTGTCGACGGCGCAGCCGTCGCAGAAATCGGCAAGGAAAACTTCAAACTTCTCAAGGGCTTCGACAAGAATATTGTCATCACGATTCCGGAAAATCGCCTCTGTTCAACCATCGTCGAGATGCTGAATATTGAGGGCGTCGTCCTTGAGCCTGCCGGTGCACTCGGTATTGATGCGCTTAAGGATTTCAAAAAAAGCGAACTCAAAGGCAAGCGTATTGTTATCGTCGTATCCGGCGGTAATTTCGATTTTGAACGTCTGCCAGACGTTAAAGAACGCGCGCTTCGCTATGAAGGTCTAAAGAAATATTTCATTTTCCGCTTCCCGCAGCGTCCCGGTGCGCTGCGCTCATTCCTTGATCTGCTCGGTCCGGAAGATGACGTTGCACGCTTTGAATATCTGAAGAAATCCGCACGCAATTTTGGTTCCGTTCTGATCGGTATTGAAACCAAGGACGCTGCAAACTTCAAAATTCTCGAAAAGAAATTTGCGGAAGCAGGCTGGGCCTATCAGGATATTACCGACAATCAGGTGCTGGCAGACTTCATTATCTGATAGAACCAAAGGCAAAATTCATTTGCTTTTTGGGGCACAATACCCCATATGGCGGCTTAGGCGCATGGGCTGAACAATTTCAGTCTTCCCGGAATCGGACTTGTTGCGTCTCGCCTCTTGCAGTCAGAATGGTCTGATAGCAGGGGAGACCCGACTGGTTTCGGGCACGGCAGCGCAAGTCGACCGGAGTATTCCGGCGTCCCGTCGTACATCCAAGATATTCCCGTTCGGCAAGTTGCGCTTGTCCGAAGTTTTAAAGCGGACCGCAACTTTGCGGTGCCGCCGAAAGAGTTTAAATTGACTACTGAGAATATTGAACACACTGGCGGCTTTGCCGCTCTTGGCGTTACCGGTGTGCTGCTCAAAGGCGTTGAAGCTGCTGGCATGACTGAGCCAAAGCCAATCCAGACACAGGCTATTCCGCACCAGCTGGAAGGCCGCGACATTCTGGGTATCGCACAGACCGGCTCTGGCAAAACCGCTGCATTCAGCCTGCCGATCCTGCAGAAAATCATCGCACTTGGTGACAAGCGCAAGGGCAAGACCGCACGCGCGCTGATCCTCGCGCCAACCCGCGAACTGGCCGTGCAGATTGAAGAAACAATCCGCACCGTTGCCAAGCAGGCCCATATCTCCACCGCACTTGTTCTCGGCGGCGTTTCGCGTCTGAGCCAGATCAAGCGTATGCAGGGTGGTGTGGACGTTCTTATTGCAACGCCGGGTCGTCTGACCGATCTGGTCCGCGAAAACTGCGTCGATCTGTCGGAAACCCGCTGGCTGGTTCTCGATGAAGCTGATCGTATGCTCGACATGGGTTTCATCAACGATGTGAAGCGCATTGCCAAGGGCACGCACAAGAACCGTCAGACAGCACTTTTCTCGGCAACCATGCCAAAGGAAATCGCGGCACTCGCTCAGAGCCTGCTGCGCGATCCAATTCGCGTTGAAGTTGCTCCACAGGGCACGACGGCTGCTGAAATCACGCAGGTCGTGCATCCTGTTCCAACCAAGGAAAAGCGCCGTCTGCTCTCCGGCCTTTTAGGCGACAAGGGCATGAAGTCGGTCATCGTCTTCACCCGTACCAAGCATGGAGCGGATGCGGTCGTTCGTCATCTCGAACGTGATGGCTTTGACGTTGCTGCGATCCACGGCAATAAATCGCAGAATGCTCGTCAGCGCGCGCTGAACGGCTTCCGAGATGGTACATTGCGCATTCTGGTTGCAACCGACATCGCCGCACGCGGCATTGACGTTCCGGGCATCAGCCACGTCGTCAACTACGATCTGCCGGATGAGCCTGAAACCTATGTGCACCGTATTGGCCGTACCGGTCGTAACGGTGCAAGCGGCGCTTCGATCACGCTTTACGATGCAGCAACGGAAGATTCAAAGCTGCGCGCCGTTGAACGCGTTACACGCAACAAGCTGACCATCAAGGAAGCTCCGGTTAAGCTTGCACCAGCACCGGCTCCAAAGTTCGATGATGCAGAAGACCGTCCACGTTCGGACCGCAAGCCAGGTTCGCATTCCGTGCCGCAGAAGCATCGCCGTCCTGCAAACAAGATGGCAAAGTCTGGCGAACATCGTTCGGGCCAGGGTTCCCAAGGTTCAAAGCCTGCAGGTGCAGAAGGCACAGCAAAGCCAAAGCGTCCATTCCATCGCAAGCGTCGTCCAGGTGGCGGCGGTGGCGGCCAACGCGCTGCTTAATCGCAGCACTACTTTTTCTAAAAGCCGCCCTTAACGGGGCGGTTTTTTCGTTTTAGCTGGATTGGTGAGTTAGTGCTTGCAATTTCAGTTGGAAAATTATTCCCCGCTTGCTTGAAGAACGTCGTGCTTCCACATAGTTTCCTGTCAACCAGAAGGAACGGAAGCCATGCTCAATTCGGCACTCGATGCAATCGGCAATACACCACTGATCCGCTTGAAAAAGGCTTCTGAAATCACCGGTTGCGAAATCTATGGCAAAGCCGAATTTCTCAATCCCGGACAGTCGGTCAAGGACCGCGCAGCGCTTTACATCATCCGTGATGCCGAAAAACGCGGACTGCTCAAGCCCGGCGGCGTTATCGTTGAAGGTACAGCAGGAAACACCGGCATCGGCCTTACCTTTGTTGCCAAGGCGCTTGGCTATCGCACCGTTATTGTTATTCCGGAAACCCAAAGCCAGGAAAAGAAGGATGCGCTGCGTCTTCTTGGTGCTGAACTGATTGAGGTTCCTGCCGCGCCTTATCGCAATCCGAATAATTATGTGCGTCTTTCCGGGCGTCTGGCCGAGCAACTGGCCAAAAGCGAACCAAACGGCGCAATCTGGGCCAATCAGTTCGATAATGTCGCCAATCGCATCGCGCATATTGAAACCACAGCGCAGGAAATCTGGCGTGATACCAATGGCAAGGTCGATGGTTTCGTCTCGGCTGTAGGTTCAGGTGGCACGCTCGCAGGCACGGCATTTGGCCTCAAGGATAAGAATGCGGATATCAAGATCGCTCTCGCTGATCCGCATGGCGCAGCACTTCATTCCTTCTACACGACAGGCGAGTTGAAATCAGAAGGTGATTCCATCACTGAAGGCATCGGGCAGGGGCGCATCACGGCCAATCTCGAAGGCTTCACACCCGATTTTTCCTACCGTGTTGGCGATGCCGATGCACTCGATATTCTGTTTGATTTGGTTCAGGAGGAAGGACTCTGCTTGGGCGGTTCTTCGGGCATCAATATTGCCGGTGCAATCCGCCTTGCAAAAGATCTCGGGCCGGGCCACACAATCGTGACCGTGCTTTGCGACTATGGTAATCGTTACCAGTCCAAGCTGTTCAATCCTGCTTTCCTGCGCGGCAAAGATTTGCCTGTGCCGGGTTGGTTGGAAACGAAAACTGATGTTCACATACCGTACGAGGGATAATCATGGCATACGAGACTGAAGCTCTGTTCCGCGAAGATGCATATCTTTCAACCGCGGAGGGTTCGGTCATTGCCCTGACAGATACCGGCGGGATTATTCTTAATCAGACAAATTTTTATGCCACTTCCGGCGGTCAGCCGGGAGATACCGGCTTTTTTGAGCGCGCCGATGGCTCTCGTATTGAAATTGCTGCAACCGTTACCGGCGAAAGCAAAAACGAAATCGTCCATGTGCCAGCCGAAGGGCAGGCGCTCCCTGCTATTGGTGAGAAGCTGGTTCTGCATATCAATTGGGAGCGCCGCTACAAGCTGATGCGTATGCATACAGCCTGCCATCTTCTTTCTGTCGCGTGCCCGTTTCCAATCACCGGTGCTGCGGTTGGTGAAGAGGAAAGTCGCGTCGATTTTGATCTTCCAGATGCGAGCTACACTAAGGAATCCGTGACCGAAAAACTCATGGAAATGGTGAAAGCCAATGATCCAGTTACACTTCGCTGGATCAGCGACGAAGAGTTTCTGGCCAATCCGGATATTGTCAAGTCGAAGAACGTGCGCCCACCTGTGGGTGCAGGCCGTCTTCGTCTGGTGGTTATCGGCGAAAATGGTTCGGTGGATTCGCAACCTTGCGGCGGAACACACGTTTCTGAAACGCAGGAAGTGGGTGAAATCCACATCGGCAAAATCGAAAAGAAGGGCAAGGAAAACCGCCGCTTCCGCATTCGATTTGGCAATGCACCATTAGTTTAAGTTCAGGAGCAATCATGTCCGACAAAAGCGCATTTGTTATCTCCCGCGATGATCTGAAAGCTCGTCTGGGCGAGCCGGGTCTCGCAATCGTGGATGCATCCTGGTATTTGCCCGCGGCCGGTCGCAATGGACGCGATGAATATGATGCAGCGCACATTCCGGGCGCAGTCTTCTTTGATCAGGATGTGATTGCAGATAAGGATTCGGGTCTCCCGCATACTTTGCCATCGCCGGAGCTTTTTGCACGCCATGTTGGCGCAATGGGTATTACGGCCAATGAAACCATTGTCGTCTATGATGGCCCCGGCATGTTCTCAGCACCGCGCGTCTGGTGGATGTTCCGCGTGATGGGCGTGAAGAACGTTCTGGTTCTCGATGGCGGTTTTGATGGTTGGAAGGCAGCAAACTTCCCCGTCACGGATGAAGTCACAAAAATTGCTGCAACACTTTTCACGCCTTCATTCAATGCGGCAAAGGTCGTTGATTTTGCCGAAATGAGCAAAATCGTGGATGGACGCAGCTCTCAGATTGCTGATGCTCGTGCAGCTGGCCGTTTCACAGGCCGCGATGCAGAACCGCGTGAAGGTATGCGCTCCGGTCACATGCCGGGCGCTCGCAACGTTCCGGTCGGTTCTCTGTCTGAAAACGGTCAGCTAAAAAGCCTCGACAGCCTTCGCGAAATCTTCGCAAGTGCTGGTGTAGACCTCAATAAACCAGTCGTCACCAGCTGCGGTTCCGGCGTAACCGCTGCCGTTATCACACTGGCATTGACCTCGCTTGGCCATGAAGACAATCGGCTTTATGATGGCTCATGGAGCGAATGGGGCAGCAGGCAGGATACGCCTGTAGTGACCGGCGAAGCAGACTAAGCATGACTGAAAAAATGATGGCCAGAGTGACCCATCTGGAAATGACAGCGCGTCCTGCGCTGTCGGTTCCGGTTCCCTCCAGCCTGCGCCTTGCCATAATGCGCTCGACCGAAATGCCGGTGCATTTCTATCGTTATCTCTATGAACAGGTTGGACGCCAGCATCACTGGATGATGCGTCGCGTGCAGAGCGATGCGGAAGTGGCCGAGGCCATTCACGCTGAAACCGCCGAGATTCACGTTCTCTACGCTGACGGCAACCCGGCTGGCCTTCTCGAACTCGACCTGTCTGCATTGCCTGAAACGGCTGAAATTCTCTATTTCGGCCTGATTCCCGACTATCAGGGCAGGGGATTGGGTAAGTTCTTCCTCAATGAAGCAATTTCCACGGCCTGGTCCCATAGCCCGCAGAAAGTGGCTATCCACACCAACACGCTCGATAGCCCGCGTGCATTACAGCTTTATCAAAGGATGGGATTTGTGCCTGTCGGCTGGTCCGAAGAAGAAGTCACGCCCTGGGACTAAATTATCCGCGCGCGACTTCGCGTCCGTTGGTGATCGAAACGACGGACGCACTCGTAATACGACCGCTTTCTTCATCAAAGACGACGCAGTTTCGACCGCGCTGCTTGGCCATATAAAGGCAACGATCAGCGCGGCTTAACACCTGCGAGTTGGTTTCATTCTTCGGTGCAGATGCCACGCCGATACTGATCGTCAGCGGATATACCTGATATTCAGTAGCGTGGAATGGTGTGTTCTCTACTTCCGCGCGTATTCTCTGTGCGACACGAATACCGGTTTCCCCCGTTGCACCCGGAAGAAAAACGCAGAATTCTTCGCCGCCAATACGCCCCACGAGATCGCCTTTACGCGTCACATTCTGCAGTGCGAAAGCAATCAGCTTGAGTGCGCGATCACCAACGCTATGCCCAAACGTATCATTGATCGCTTTGAAGTGATCAGCGTCAATAACGAGAAGCGTCCCGCTTTCAATACGTGAACGGCTAATCTTCATTGCATCAAACAATGCTTCGCGGTTGAGCAGCCCGGTCATGTGATCGACGCGCGAGCGCGCCTGCAGCTCACTATGCGCTTTTTCAAGCTGCGTATAGGCTTCACCAAGTTTGCTATGCTGCAGAAAAATATAGAGAAGTGAAGGGAAGGCCGTGGCCAATGGGATAGCGGCGCTAAGGCTGATAGCAATAACGCCCGGCTTCGATCCGGAAAAGAATCCGACGGCTAAACTGGAGCCAACGGAAAACAGCACAACAGACAACGTTATCAACGCTGCCTTCCATAAAGCTGCCTTCATGCCGATGAACTCCCCCAAACCCCGATGAAGATGTTTTTAGGTGCCTGTCTCTGAACCCTCTGTGAACAGGCCTGATCGCCGTGGGCCTTATAGGCCGAACATTTTAGCGATTAAAGGCATGTTCCTGCACTTATGCAATTTTTTATATATGCGTGCCATTATTGACACAATCTAAAGTAGTGCAGCCAAAATATATTACTCATAGATTAGCTCTACGACAACTATCTTTAAAAGAAATAACACTCGATGAAATTTTTAACACGTTACTAATTTACAATGTTGGAGATCAACAACGTAAAACAACTGAAGGACGCCTTTTGGGCGTCCTTCAGCTTTGAAACCTAGATATCGCGGGCGATTAGAAGACTGCCAGGTACTTCAGAAGCGATATGATACCGATAATAATGACGATGATCTGGGCAATCTGTTTCACTTTCCCATCAAGCGGCAGCATGTTGATAAGGTAAAGAACGAGGAAGATAACCAGAATTGTTATCAGCAGACTAATGAGGATAGACATAGGCAGTCGGACCCTTCCCGGAACGGCTGTTATTTGTGTCACTCGGCGGCTGTTCCATCGCTGCACCGAATTCAGTCTTCAAAACCTTGGGAAGCACGGCTCGATAAAGCCAGAGACTGTCCCCGATCTCCATCGTTTCTTTGCAGAAATGATGTGCCGGTTAACGTTCCAATGAGAATAAGGTTCCACTTAATTGCAAAGCAAAACGGCGGCTTCCGCCGCCGTTTCATACATCTAATTTCAAGCAAGCCACTATTTCAGCATCGTGCCTGTCTGCTTGCGGCGGCTATGCCAGCTGAATGCTTCTTCCAGCAGGTGAGGGGTGTGACCTCCGCGCTCACAGGCACGTTCATAATAGTCGTTCAACTGATCCCGGTAATCCGGATGCGCGCAATTGTTGATAATCAGGCTTGCGCGCTCACGCGGCGCGAGGCCGCGCAAATCGGCGAGGCCTTGTTCAGTGACCAGAATATCAACATCGTGCTCAGTATGATCAACATGCGTCACCATCGGCACGATTGACGATATGGCACCGTTTTTGGCTTCGGACTTGCTCACGAAGATCGAGATATAGGCGTTGCGCGCAAAATCACCGGAACCGCCAATTCCGTTCATCATATGGGTGCCATCGACATGGGTCGAATTCACGTTGCCGTAAATGTCGAACTCAAGCGCGGTATTGATGCCAATAATGCCCAGGCGGCGAATGACCTCGGGGTGATTGCTGATTTCCTGCGGACGCAGGATCAGCTTGTCACGATAACGGTCGATATTGTTGAAAACGCGCTCGCCGCAGGCAGGACTGAGTGTGATCGACGAGCCGGACGCATAATCAAGTTTGCCCGCATCGAACAGATCGAAGGTGCTGTCCTGCAGCACTTCGCTATACATGCGAAGATTATGGAACGGGCTTTCGGCAAAACCGTTCAGAACTGCATTTGCAATAGTACCAATACCAGCTTGCAGCGGGTTAAGCGTCAGATCGAGACGACCAGCCTCGACCTCATTCAACAGGAACTTGATAAGGTGCGACGCAATCGCAACGGTTTCGCCATCAGCAGGTTCGACCGTTGAGGCGCTGTCGTTCTCATGCGTAATAACAATGCCGGCGATTTTTTCAGGTGGAATCGGAATATAGGGCAGGCCGACACGGCTGTCGGAAGCCGTCACCGGGATTGGATCACGGGAAGGGCGCTTGGTTGGAATATAGATGTCGTGAAGCCCTTCCAGCGCCAATGGCTGGTTCAGGTTGACCTCGACAATGACCTTCTCGGCCAGAATTGCGAAGCTCGCTGAATTTCCAATCGACGTTGTCGGGATAATGCCGCCATTCTCTGTGATGGCCAGCGCTTCGACCACAGCATAATCGATAGGGCCGATCTGATTGGAGCGCAGTTGTTCGACAGTCTCGGACAGGTGCTGATCAATGAACATGACTTCGCCGCGGTTGATCGCTGCACGCAATGTGCGATCCACCTGAAAAGGCATACGGCGCGCCAGAACATGCGCTTCAGTCAGCAGCTTATCGACATCATGGCCAAGGGAGGCACCGGTAATCAGCGTAATCTGAAATGGATCATCGGCAGCGCGTGCGGCCATTGCGAGTGGGACAGCTTTCGCATCACCAGCGCGGGTAAATCCACTCATGCCGACAATCATGCCATCTTTTATCAGGCTTGCAGCTTCTTCCGCAGTGATGATCTTATCACGCAGAGACGTGTTCCTGATACGTGCTTCCAACATGGTATCTACCTTCCTTGCAGACCGGCTTTAGGCCGGAAACAACGCTCTCCAGTACGTGAAGCGCTTAGGCTGACGATCGGAGTCGGCGCATGGAGGTAATAGCCTAAGCAGACAACTATTACACGCATGCTTTGGTCTTAGATTGGGGTCTTACATCGTGATCTTAGATCGACAATCAGCAGCTACATTGAAATGGAGCATCAGGGAAATGATTACAATCAAACGGAAACAGTTCCCATCCCGATAAAAACAGCATAAATGTAGATGTGTTGGCACCGTCCTTCTCACAAAAACACTGAAGCGCATTTCTTTCAGAAGCACCGTCTGGCTGGAGATTGAGCCTTCGCAAACAGAGGTTATGCGATGAACGATATCGCTAATCAGAATGTCGGTTTTGGACGAATTGCGGCTATGATTCCTGTTAAAGACATGGCCCGAGCCTATCATTTTTACGGTGAAATTCTTGGTTTCGAAAAAGTCTTCGAAAACGGAAATCCTGTTGGCTTTATGATCTTGCGAAATGAGAAAGGTGAACTGCATCTTTCACTGCAGAAAGATCACAAAGCTGCAAACTTCAACATTGCACATATGCTGGTCGATAATGTTGATGCTCTGCATACAATCTGCAAACAGAACGGTATGCGGATCATAAAAGGCTTGCAAGACAAGGATTACGGCTTGCGGGCTTTTGTGTTTGAAGATCCGGACGGCAATCGTATCGATGTCGGGCAGAAGATCTAAAGCTTAGGCTGAAACCGGATGAGCACTGTTTCATCCGGTTTCGTTTATGAGCCAGCGTAAACATCGGTTGGCTCTTCAAAAGAGAGCAGGCGTCGCAATCGTCAGTCGGTTACAGCACGCACAACGGACCCAACCTAAACCCAGCACATCGATCGCATAAGATAGATTATGGAACGTAACTCTGTGATTTGGAGCCAGCATACGCCGATATTATCGGCGCTGAGCGATATATAAATGTCCTGGAACTGGCGAACCTTGCTCGCTACGGACGACAATATCCTCACAACGTATGCATTCCATGCCATGCGCAGATAAAAGCGCACGCACATAGGATTGTGCATGGGCAAAGCGCTGATAATCACCCACCATGAAATCACGTCCGGCAAAACGCTCGTCAGGCTGCGTTTCACTGGAGAAGCCGAAATAGCCTCCGGCTTGCAGATGATTGGCTACGCCTGAAAAGAACTCATCCAGCCCGCCCATATAAGGCAGCACGTCGGTCGCGACGATCAGATCCCAATTGTCTTCTTCAGTGGTCTCAAGAAAGCGAACAGCTTCTCCAACGAACAGCGCGTCGTAATCGCCTTTTTCATACGACACTTCGATCATGTTTTCAGAAATGTCGACGCCCGTTTTGTGGTCTGCCATATCGTCCAGCGCATCGGCAGAAAGGCCAGTACCGCAGCCAAGATCAAGCATACGCTCAGCCTGAAACTCTTCGTCCATTTCAAGAAGCATTTCGCGCAGCTGCAATGGCACATCGTAACCAAGCTGATCGACAAGGATCGTGTCAAACATCTCGGCGTGTTGATCAAACAGCGTTGCAACATAAGCGTCTGGCGCTTTTGGCGGCACGTTTCCGCGCCCCATGCTGGCAAGGCGCACCGCAGCGCCACCATGGTCTTCCGGGTCGAGTTCCAGAACGGCCTGATATGCCTTTTCAGCAGCATCCAGATCACCGGCTTTTTCCAGCGCAAGCGCATGGTTATAAGCCTCGGCCAAAGCCTCCTGATCAAATGAATCCGTCTTGCCGGATTTGCCGTTCTGCTTGGACATATCAATTGCCTTTTCTTGAGCCCTTAGTGAACGCGGATAGCCACTAGAAAGCAAATAACTGGGTTAGGGCCGTCTGCTCCATAAAAGGAGAGGGCGAGGCGAAACCACTCGCCTACCCTCCTACCCTCATATGAGGATCACAGCAAGAACCAGTTCTATTCAGCTGCTGCAGTCGCCGTATTTGCAGCAGGCTTATGATCGGCAAGTTTACGCGCAATCACTGCGCAAGCCATCAGCTGGATTTGGTGGAAAAGCATCAGCGGCAACACCACGCTACCGACATTTGCGCCTGCAAATATAGCACTGGCCATCGGCGCACCACTGGCAAGGCTCTTCTTGGAGCCACAGAACATGATCGTGATACGGTCGGCGTGATTAAAGCCCAGCGCCTTGCTGCCATACCAAGTCGCCAGCATGACAATCGCCAGAAGCAGAATATTCACGCCGATCATTACACCGAGATCATTCCAGGAAACTGTATGCCATAGACCTTCGACAATCGCTTCACTGAACGCCAGATAGACAACCATCAGGATCGAGCCCCGATCGACAAATCCGAGCGATTTGTTGTGACGACGCATGAAATTGCCGATCCACGGCTGCAAAATTTGCCCAAGAACAAACGGTGCAAGCAATTGAAGCAGAATAGATTCAAGCGCATCGACAGAAATACCGCCGCCACCTTTCACTGCGAAAAGCAGGCCGACAAGCAATGGCGTTAGGAACATACCGAAAATGTTGGATGCAGAGGCCGAAACAATGGCAGCGGAAACATTACCGCCTGCCATCGAGGTAAAGGCGATTGACGATTGAACCGTAGAAGGCAGAACGCAGAGATAGAGAATGCCGAGATAGAACGGCGATTGTGCCAGTCCCGGAATTGTCCAGCCTGCGGCAAGTCCCAAAATCGGGAACAAGACGAATGTCGAGCATACGACCGCCAAATGCAGTCGCCAGTGCGTAACACCCGCAACAACCGCTTCACGCGACAAACGTGCGCCATGCAGGAAGAACAGAAGTCCAACCGCGATTTTAGTAGCAATCCCGAACCACTCAGCGAAATCGCCCTGCACCGGAAGGAATGACGCAAGCAAAATGGTTGCAATCAACATGCAAGTGAACTTATCGGGCAGAAAACGCATTATCTCGGTAGTCCTTCATTACTTCGGGCCGTAAACCGGCCAGCCATCCCTCCAGTTGTAATAGTCCAATCAGACTTTGGTACAATACTTAAGGATAGGTGGCGCATATAGCCGGTTCACTTTTCCGGGAGAACAGGACTGAAATACAACAGCCCTACTCTGCCGCTTTATTCATATCCGTTTGGATTTTTAGACTGCCAGTTCCACATGTCCTGACACATTTCACGAAGGTCTTTTTCAGCGGTCCAGCCCAGAAAATCACGCGCGAAAGCAGGATCGGCATAGCATTCGGCAATATCACCTGGGCGGCGCGGCGCGATCTCGTATTTGATCTCACGGTTTGACACATGCTCGAAAGCCTTGACCACATCAAGAACGCTGTAGCCCTGCCCTGTACCCAGATTGACTGAAAAGCACTTCGGTTCATCAAGCTTTTTAAGCGCTTTCAGATGCCCGGCTGCAAGATCAACAACATGGATATAATCGCGGACACCTGTGCCATCCGGCGTATCATAATCATTGCCCCAGATGTTGAGCTTCTCGCGACGGCCCGTCGCAACCTGCGCGATGATTGGCATCAGATTGTTTGGGATACCCTTTGGATCTTCCCCAATCAGACCGCTTTCATGTGCGCCAACTGGATTGAAATAGCGCAGGATCGCAATTTTCCAGCTGTTATCGCTGTTATAGAGATCGCGCAGCATATCTTCGATGACGAGCTTCGTGCGTCCATAAGGATTTGTTGCGGACAGTGGCTGGTCTTCGGTGATGGGGAGTTTTTCCGGATCGCCATAAACCGTAGCCGAAGAGCTGAAAACCAGCGTTTTGATGCCTGTAGTTTCCATCGCCTGCAACAAGCGTAGCGTACCTAGCACATTGCAATCATAGTAATGCAGCGGCTTTTCGCTCGACTCACCTACGGCTTTCAGCCCGGCAAAATGAATAACAGCCGTGCATTTGTGACGTGTAATGATCTGTTCCAGCAGGGTACGGTCGCGAATATCACCAGGTTCGCGAATTGGCGCGCGCCCCGTGATCTTTTCCACACGATGGAGAGCTTCCGGATTACTATTATCAAAATTATCGACCACAACCACGTCGTGGCCAGCCTCAATCAGCTGTACGCATGTATGAGAACCGATATATCCGGCACCACCAGTTACAAGAATCGTCATTCTTTAAATACCTGCTTGTTGAACATACTGCCCCAATGTGCGATCCCCCAAAGGCGTTTATTGGCTGACTATGCAAAAACCATAGCGGACTGCAACCCAAACCCTTCGATTCTCGCAGATTGCCTCAACAATGCGACATCAATTTAATGGAGCGAAGATGGAACCCTCCCGCAATATCGACCGTCTTCTCGAAATCATGGTCGCTCTGCGCGATCCTGAAACTGGCTGCCCATGGGATGTCGAGCAGACTTCAAAATCCATCGCACCTTACACGCTGGAGGAAGTCTATGAGGTACTGGATGCCATTGAACGTGACGATGTGGATGATCTGCGCGAAGAGCTTGGCGATCTGTTGCTACAAGTCGTATTTCACGCACGCATGTCGGAAGAACAGGGAAAGTTCGGTTTCGGTGATGTCGTGGAAGCCATCACACACAAAATGATCCGCCGTCATCCGCATGTCTTTGGCGATACTGAGGCCAGAAGCGCTGGCATGGCGAAGGGCTCGTGGAATCGCATCAAGGCGGAAGAGAAGGCCGAGCGTGCAGAACGACGCGCTAAACTTGGTTTGGAAACCGTTGAGAAAACACGTTATCTCGATGATATTCCAAATGCCTTCCCTGCCCTTCTACGCGCGCTGAAACTCCAGCAGAAAGCCGCCAAGGTGGGGTTCGACTGGTCGGAAGCAGCGCCGATTCTCGACAAGATCGCTGAAGAAACTGCCGAACTCAAAGAAGCAATGGCCGCTGAAGACAAAGCTAATATCGCCGAAGAATACGGTGATCTGCTTTTCGCGATGGTCAATCTGGGTCGACATCTGGAAATAGATGCCGAAACAGCCCTGATCGCGGCGAATGACAAATTCAAGCGCCGCTTTGATTTCATTGAGAAATCATTGAAGGATACAGGCAGTAGTCTTGAGGCCGCAGAACTCGACGAGATGGAAAATATCTGGATCGAAGCAAAGAAAAAGGGGCTGTAATCAGCCCTTCAAATCTACAGCATAATTTCTAAAACTTGAATCAGCTTAAAATGAAATTATGCTTTAAAATCAAAATTTTATAGCGGCAATTGCGCGCCCGGAAGGGTGCACGGCGCTCTAATCGTCCCACTTCGGTCGGAACATTTGATAGACGTCCTCGGTCGTCGCATAATCCATATAGCCAAGCCGTGTGACGGGTTTGGCTTTTCTTATGTCAAACAGTCCATCAGTCAGCACGCTTTCATCAATGTGAACGCCGACAACTTCACCGATGACCATATAATTGTCGGTCGGCCTGCCCTCTTTGTCCTGTAGACGTTTGGTCTCGACTGCAACGCATTCGAGTGCTGCATAAGCTTCTTTTACATATGGTGCTGCAATGACCTTGCTGTGGGCAATACCAAGGCCTGCATATTCAAACTCGCTCACACTGCGTGGCGCATTGACCGAAGAAGCATTCATCTTCTCTTTCAGATGGTCACTGACCAGACTGGCGGTAAACTCACCTGTTTCCTCGATGAATGTAACGCTGTCTTTCACACCTGAAGACGAAAACATCACCATAGGTGGCGTATCGCAGATGGCATTGAAAAACGAATACGGAGCCAGATTGACGCTTCCTGATGCCGAACGCGTACCAATCCAGCCAATCGGACGCGGAGCAACAATTGCCTTGAACGGATTGTGAGGCAGTCCGTGACCATCTTCTGGCTTATAAAACATCTTGTTTTCCGTAGTTTATCAGAGAAAACTAACCTAGTTTATTCAGTCCAAGGTCCACTATAGTCGGAAACGATCTTTTCCATATCGGCGCGCGGACGCTCAGGCATCTTGTTTTCTGCTGTCCCGATATGCACGAAACCGGCAACCCGTTCATTCGGAGCAATCCCCAGATGAGCGCGTGCAGGCGCATCGTCGGAATACCAATTGGTGATCCAGTTGGTGGCATAACCAAGCGCATTTGCTGCGGTGCAAAGGTTCATTGCAGCAGCGCCTGCCGACAGAAACTGCTCCCATTCCGGAATGCGCTCGTGAGCGACCGGCGAAGAAACCACACCGATTACCAGTGGTGCGCGCGCAAAACGCGCCCTCTCCTGATCCTTCCGACTGTCCGGCAATGGGCCTTCCCGCTCTTCTGCGCGCTTGGCAAGATATTCACCAACCTTGTGACGAACATCACCACGATAAAGAATGAAACGCCAAGGTGTCAGACGACCATGATCCGGCACGCGTGCTGCCACTTTCAGCAATTCGTCCAGTTCAGCGCCTTCGGGTGCTGGTTCTGAAATAGCCGAAATAGGTGTGGAGCTGCGCTGAGCCAGAAAATCAAACACCGGATGTGTCACGGGAGGAAACCTCATCGCTAAAATCTGCATATGTCATTCCACTTAAAGCATAATGCGACCAGAGTGAAATGGAGATCGCCAAGATTATGCTGGAAATGGAATGTGACTGCTTCTCACCTGTCATTGTTGGCCTGTAAAGCCAAGAATCTGTGACAACGCATGGAGCGCCCATATAAATTGCCATGTCTATGGTCGATTTGGCCTTGAATTCGCCACCCGCTTGGGGTCAAAACATGTCCATGTCAGATACTATGGGTCTGTTTCGAGCAAACAGTGCAAAATCATCGCGCAGCAAGACACTTGCCGCGACCCTTTCTTTTGTCCTGATTGCTTCGTCTGCTTTAGCTCAAGGCCCCGGTGGCCCGGGCGGTCCCGGCGGCGGAATGGGCGGTGGATTTGGCGGCGGTCCGCAGGGAGGTCCCGGCGGCGGCTTCAAATTACCGAATTTCCAGCTTGAGCCACCAGCACCGGCACCAGCTGCCCCACCTGCCATGCAGGCCCCTTCCGGCGGAAATGGATCAGTTCAGACCAACAGCACTAGCGGCTTGCCAAATTTTCCAGAGCCAAAGCTTAATTTGCCAACGCTCAGCCCCTACGCAAGCCCAATAAGCCCTGAAAACAATCCTCTTGTGAAAACAAGCGAACTGGATCTCAAGGCACGTCTCAAACAAGACGGTCCGGATATTTCGACCGGACTTGTCTGGCGCGTCTTCGCACCGGAGGTTGGGGCAGACGGACAACTCGCGCTCATCGCTTCTTCAAAGGGCGGCAGCACAGTTTTCAATCTTCCTGAAGGTAGTTATCTCGTACACGCCGCCTATGGCCGTGCGGGAGCAACCAAGCGCATCACACTGACCAATGCCAGCCGCCATGAAATAATGACGCTCGATGCAGGCGGCATGAAGCTCAGTGCAGTTCTGCCAGATGAAGGCAAAATCAAAAGCGACCTGGTGCGATTCTCGATTTATGCCGACGAAGACAACAATGACCGCTCGCTCATCGTGCCGGATGTAAAACCAGACACGATCATCCGTCTGAACAGCGGCACCTATCATGTCGTTTCCAACTACGGTTCTGCAAATGCCATCATTCGCGCAGATATTCGCGTCGAAGCAGGCAAGCTGACGGAAGCCACCGTTCAGCATCGTGCGGCCGAAGTTGTGCTGAAGCTTGTTCGCGAAAAAGGTGGCGAAGCGCTCGCCGATACCTCTTGGTCAATCTTGAACGCTTCCGGTGACGTCGTTCGCGAAAGCGCCGGCGCCTATTCTTCACTCGTTCTCATCGAGGGGGACTATGTCGCCGTTGCCAAGAACAAGGACCGGATTTATCAGCGTGATTTCAAGGTTTCATCGGGCAAGAATGAAGATGTCGAGGTCGTCACAAGCAAGGAATTCGAAGCATCCGACGACACTGTAGATTGATTTCTCACCCATCTATAGCGCAAGGCTTCGCTACGCCTGTCAAATTCAGCCCGTAAGAATTATCGTTCTGCGTATGGATGCATAAAAAAACCGCGCCTAAGCGCGGTTTTATTTGATTATTTCTTCAGACGAAGAAGATCTGGCGGTGTCGCCTCTTCCGTCAGACGAGCAATAGCTTCGTCCAGCGTCATGGCTTCCTGATCGCGCGATCCGAGACGGCGCATATTGACCGTCTTTTCTTCCGCTTCACGCATACCGCAGACGAGAATGACCGGAACCTTCTGTAACGAATGTTCGCGAACCTTGTAGTTGATCTTCTCGTTACGAACGTCAGTCACGACCTGGAGGCCAGCAGCCTTGAGCTTTGCCGCAACTTCAGCAGCATAGCCATCGGCTTCCGAGGTAATCGTCGCAACGACAACCTGAATCGGTGCAAACCAAAGTGGCATGTGACCGGCGAAGTTTTCGATCAGAATGCCAAGGAAGCGTTCCATCGAACCGCAGATCGCGCGATGGATCATCACCGGCTGCGTCTTTTCCGAATTGCTGTCGATATAGAATGCGCCAAAACGTTCCGGCAGGTTAAAGTCAACCTGTGTCGTTCCGCACTGCCATTCACGGCCGATCGCATCCTTCAACGTGTATTCGAACTTAGGTCCGTAGAAAGCACCTTCGCCCGGCAGAATTCCGGTCTTGATGTCTTCCGACTGTTCCGCGATTTGTTCCAGAACCGTCATCATCACGCTTTCAGCGCGATCCCACAATTCATCCGAACCCACACGCTTTTCAGGGCGTGTCGAAAGCTTGATCGTGATCCCTTTAAAGCCGAAGTCCTTATAGACTGACAGAATGAGATCGTTGATGCGAAGGCATTCGGCAGCCATCTGCTCTTCGGTGCAGAACACATGCGCGTCGTCCTGCGTGAAGCCACGCACACGCATCAGGCCATGCAATGCGCCCGATGGTTCGTAGCGATGCACATTACCAAATTCTGCAAGCTTTATAGGCAGATCGCGGTAAGACTTAAGACCATGCTTAAATATCTGAACGTGACCTGGGCAGTTCATCGGCTTCAACGCGAACACGCGATCATCGTCGGTATCGTCACCGGCAACAGTCACCTTGAACATGTTGTCGCGATACCAGCCCCAGTGACCGGATGTCTCCCAAAGGGACTTGTCCAGAACCTGTGGTGCATTGACTTCCTGATAGCCGTGGCTGTCGAGACGACGACGCATATAGGCGACCAGCGTCTGGAACATGCGCCAGCCTTTGGCGTGCCAGAACACAACGCCCGGACCTTCTTCCTGAAAATGGAACAGGTCCATTTCACGACCCAAACGGCGGTGATCGCGCTTCTCAGCTTCTTCAAGCATATGAAGATAAGCATTGAGATCGGCGTCATTGGCGAATGCCGTACCGTAAATGCGGGTCAGCATCGGGTTGTTGGCATCACCGCGCCAGTAAGCGCCGGCAACCTTCATCAGCTTGAATGAATTGCCGATCTGGCCAGTGGATGCCATATGCGGGCCACGGCAAAGATCGAACCATTCGCCCTGATTGTAGATCTTCAGATCCTGACCTTCAGGGATCGCATCAACAAGTTCGACCTTGTAGCTCTCGCCCTTATCGGCAAAAACCTGCTTGGCCTTCTCGCGCGACCACACCTGCTTGGTGAACGGCTTGTTGCGCTGAATGATTTCGCGCATCTTCTTTTCGATCACCGGCAGATCATCGGGCGTAAAAGGCTCATTACGTGCAAAGTCGTAATAGAAACCGTTCTCGATGACTGGACCGATCGTTACCTGCGTTCCCGGAAAGAGTTCCTGCACAGCTTCAGCGAGAACGTGAGCCGTATCGTGACGGATCAGTTCCAGCGCGCGCGGGTCTTCGCGGGTCAGAATTTCGATTGCACCGGAAGCGCCAAGCGGATCGGAGAGATCGCGCACGGTACCGTCAACGGCGTAAGCCACGGCCTTCTTTGCAAGTGATTTGGAGATTGATTCAGCTAATTCGGCACCGGTTGTTGCGGCATCATATTCGCGCACCGAGCCATCAGGAAACTGCATAGATACATTCGACATCATTTTCTTCCTTATCCAGTCCCGCCAACGATTGCGGGTGGTTTTGCATGAAACGATCCTGCTCAAGCTGTCAGAACCGCCTATATGTTGCTTCCACAACAGGAATTATAGCATTCCAGCAAAAGCGCGAGCGGTTCTGCGTCGGATAATGCGTAAAAACAAACAGTTACAGCGGCTCCAAAGATTCAGTCTTAACTGGACCCGCTGTAACGGTTGGGTATTAATCTTTTTTGATTAATAGGTAAAGCAAAAGCGCCGTGGCAAACTGCATCACGGCGTCTTCAGCATTCTGGAAACTGGATGAACTCAGTTGCGGATGGCGAGGCAGGGAACGCCCTGCTGCTTGAGCTTCGCACAAGTCTTTTCAGCTGCATCCGAATCCTTGAATCCGGAGAAGCGAACGCGGTACATCTTGCGACCACGCGGAGCGGTCGAAATTTCAGCCTTTGTACCCGGCACCAGGCTGCTTACAACCGGCAAATACTTGGCTTGCAGCTCGTCTGCACCCTTGCGGGATGGCGTTACACCAACCTGAACACGCCATGCAGACATGGCAGACTTCACCAGAAAGCCGCCGTCACCCTGCTCGATCTTGTTGTCGTCGATCATATCGGCAACAGCATCAACCTTTGGCTTCTGTGGCTTGAGCGGCGAGATAACGGGCAAAGGTGTCTGAACCGAAGCTGTAACGATTTCGTCTGTGGACTTTCCAGCGCCTTCCGTGCCGAAGCGCGTCAGGAGTTTCGCCATGCGGTCATCACGCTCGCGCGATGAGCCAGCGCCAAGCACAACGCCCACGAGATGCTTGTCATTGATGATTGCTGACGAAACGAGGTTATAGCCGGAAACATCTGTATAGCCGGTCTTGATGCCGTCTACTCCCTGATAGCGATACATCAGATTGTTGTGGCCGTTGAACGGACGGCCCTTATAGGTAAAGGAGCGCTCCGAAAACAGCGCATACTCTTTTGGAAAATCGCGACGCAGCGACATGCCAAGCACAGCCATATCGCGCGCAGTTGTCAGCTGGGTCATCTTCGCCGTCAAACCCGATGGATTAGCGAAATAAGTGCTTTTCATGCCGAGGTTTCGGGCTCTTTGCGTCATCAGGCGGCCAAAGCCCGCTTCCGATCCACCGAGATATTCGCCAACAACCGTTGCGGCATCATTTGCCGAAACGATAACCATACCCATGACGGCATCACGAACAGAAATTGTTTCGCCAGCTTTCAGATACAGCTTCATTCTGACTTTGGCAGATGCGTTCTTGGAGATCGGCATTTGATCATCCCAATTCAGCCTGCCAGTCTTGAGAGCCTCAAAGGTCAGATAGAGCGTCATCATCTTGGCCAATGAAGCAGGCGCGTGCTGCTCGGTTGCATCGTCTTGTCCCAAAACGACGCCAGTATCGGCATCAAAAACCACCCATGAAACATTCGCCATGGCGTTGGTAGCGCAGAAGATGCTGGCACCAAGCGCAACACCGGCAATCAGCTGGGAGGTGCGGGACAACGATTTATGCATATTGGCTCACATGAAAAGAAAACTAGATGCAAATGAAGCCGAATTGCGGCGCGAAAAAGACGCCGGGCCGACCTGATTTCCTTTTCCCGATAAAACAGAATTATCATTAACGAATTCTAATCAACGGGCAATAAACTAACAGATTTGTTGCAATCTTTTAAAAACAAACACTTAGCTTGTGGGTGACGAGACCCGCCAGTAGCGCCAAGGCAAATACCAGCGATAATAGGCCGACAATTCTTGCGGAACAGGATCGAATCCGTGAGTTCCCATGGGGCCGCAACGCATGATCCGGAACAGTCCCATCCAGCTGCCGTTCCACAATCCGTAACGGGCCACAGATTCGTAGGTATATTCAGAACAGGTCGGCATATGTCGGCAGGAATTGCCTATAAAGGAGGACAGCGTGAGCTGATAAAGCCTTATCAGACTGGTGCCGAGCAACCTGCCCGGCGTTTTGCGCCATGGATCGGTAAAATTGCGGGTCTGGCGCTTTCCGGTTGCCGTCGCACCGCCCGAATGATCTTTCCCGCAACTGCACATATGCTATCCTAAGCCGCCTGCACCTTTTCTTCGATCTGGCGAATGCAATCGATAACCGCGTCGAATGTCAGAAGCGTCGATGCGTGACGGGCTTTATATTCACGAACCGGTTCAAAATATTTGAGATCCTCAAAACGGCCTTCCGGCGCGGGGCCGTTTTCCTTGAGCATCTTATACATCGAATCGCGCACGGCGCGCAGGTCTTCCGACGTGCAGCCAACCACATTGCGCGCCATGACCGACGATGACGCCTGCCCCAATGCGCAGGCCTTCACCTCATGCGCGAAGTCTGTAACCACGCCGTCTGACATGCGCAGATAGACGGTAACTTTGGACCCACATAATTTGGAGTGAACAGTTGCGACCGCATCGGGGTCAGCAATTCGTCCGAGTCTTTCAATATTCCCTGCAAATTCAAGGATACGTTTGTTATAAACATCGTCGATCATTGAGGGAAACCTTCCGCCTTTCCGGAGAAAAATGTAAAATTGTCGTCCGGTTACGGTTTGAAGTTGCAATTTCCTGTCTATATAATAGGCAAGTAGCGACTGCGCCATGGGTAGATTATCACATGGTGATGAGTAGCCGCGGAAATGCCCGTCCGGCAGCTTGGTGTTGCCGGATCAATACATCGCACGCTCGCAAATCAGACTATGGGGCGCATCGTTGTATTGTCCGTTTAACTCGTCTCCTCCTTGAAGGAGACTACTGGAGAATACTGATGGACGCTCGCATCCTCAAGATTGATGACGAATCCAATCCGTCTGCAGACCTGTCACGGCCAACTCAGGCCGAAGCAGAAGCTGCTGTGCGCACGCTTCTTCTTTGGGCAGGAGACAATCCTGACCGCGAAGGCCTGCTGGATACACCAAAACGCGTTGCCAAATCCTACAGCGAACTTTTCGGCGGCTATGCCGAAAGCCCTGAGGATGTGCTCGGCACCACTTTTGAAGAAGTATCCGGCTATAATGACATGGTGTTGGTGAAGGACATTTCCTTCTTCTCGCATTGTGAACACCATATGGTTCCGATCATCGGCAAGGCGCATGTCGCTTATCTGCCAGATGGCAAGGTGCTTGGCCTGTCGAAGATTGCACGCGTTGTCGATATTTTTGCGCGCCGTCTACAAACGCAGGAAAGCATCACTGCCCAGATCGCTGAAAGCATTCAGCGCATTCTGAAACCGCGCGGCGTTGCAGTAATGATTGATGCAGAACATATGTGCATGGCGATGCGTGGCATTCGCAAGCAGGGTTCAAGCACAATCACGACGACCTTTACCGGCACGTTTCAGGAAGAAGTGAACGAACAGGTTCGCTTCATGAGCCTTATCCGTCAGTAAAAAGACATCCAGGCGCAACAATGAGCATTTTTCCCGTCCAGCCTTCTGACAAGAAGGCGATTGAAGAAGGCGCGGTTTTCATGCCGCGCTTTGACGCATCAGGTTTGATCACGGCAGTCGTCACCGACGAACGTGATGGCGAGTTGTTGATGGTCGCTCATATGAACGAGGAAGCACTGCGCCTGACGCTCGAAACCGGGATCGCGCATTACTGGTCGCGCTCCCGCAATACGCTTTGGAAAAAGGGCGAAACCTCTGGCAATCTGCAAAGCGTGATCGAGCTGCGTACAGACTGCGACCAGGATGCGCTTTGGCTGAAAGTCCGTGTTGCTGGTGATGGTCCAACTTGCCACACCGGTCGGCGCTCATGTTTTTACCGGCAGGTTCAGTCAGAAGATGGTCAGGTTAGCCTGTCTCTGAATGGTTCCTGCGACCACGATCACTAAATTCTCTCACGGTCTGTGACCCCTCTCAAATCGATGTGAAGGCGTGATTTTCTCTCGCGCCTTCAATTTGCAGCATTTATTGTTTCGATACAGTGTTTTGATACACTCACCGAAATGAAAGGTGCTTGGTCGATATGCTCGCATGGGGTCAAAGGCGCAAGGCAGCCAATACGCAACCCTTGAAGCCGGAAGAAGAAGTCATCGAACTGCCGCAGGTACGGCATGAACCACGCCGCATTGCGCTTGCGCTTGGCGGCGGTGCGGCGCGTGGCTGGGCACATATCGGTGTGCTACGTGCGCTTGATGAAGCAGGCATCGAAATCGAAATGATCGCCGGCACCTCAATCGGCGCACTGGTTGGTGGCTGCTATCTTGCGGGCAAGCTCGATCAGCTTGAAGAATTTGCGCGCAGTCTCACACGCCGCCGCATGTTCAACCTTCTCGACATCACATTTCGCGGCAGCGGCCTGTTTGGCGGCATGAAGCTTGATAGCCGTATGCGCGAGCACCTCGACGGCTTGCGTCTTGAAGATCTGGATCGCCCATTCGTTGCCGTTTGTACCGAACTGCGCACAGGCCATGAAATCTGGCTCTCTACAGGTCCACTGGTTGAAGCCATGCGGGCATCCTACGCCCTGCCCGGCGTGTTTGAACCCGTTCGCTGGCAGGAGCGCGTGCTGGTCGATGGTGCACTGGTCAATCCAGTTCCGGTCTCGGTCTGCCGCGCCTATGAGCAACGCCTCGTTCTGGCTGTAAACCTGCATTACGACCAGTTTGGACGTGCTGCCGTCATCAAACACGCTCAGTCTCGTCAGGACACATTGAGCGAAACGATTCACGGCGAGAAGGAAAGCCGCCTCGGTATTACCGGCGTGATGATGGAAGCCTTCAACATCATTCAGGACCGTATTTCCCGCGCGCGCATGGCTGGCGACCCACCCGATGTTTCGCTGATGCCCACTGTCGGGCAAATCGGCCTGGCCGACTTTCACCGGGCATCAGAAGCAATCGATATTGGCTATGCGGAAACCGTAAAGCGGCTGGAAGACATTAAAAGATTGCAGGGAATAAGCGGTTAATGGGTGCAGCAGATTCGGCGTCAATCTATGGCAAATCCGCATAGATTGACGCCGAAAGCCGCAGAATGGCCACAATCTTGACACCAAGAAGCCACGAAAACTGAAGTTTTAAGCGCCTTAAATTGCAGTATTACGACTTTTAGGCACTCTTTTTTGAAAAAGATCGGCAGAAGCACAAGATCGGGCTTGTGCCTGTCTGATCGATTTGCTAGATGCCTCCTCGCTGACAAGTTCAGCTTCTACCACACAGTGCGGTCGTGGCGGAATTGGTAGACGCGCAGCGTTGAGGTCGCTGTGGGGCAACCCGTGGAAGTTCGAGTCTTCTCGACCGCACCATTCTCTCTCAAGAGTTATGATTTCTTTTTAGACGCAGCTCTGCGATCTGGTTAAACACCAGATGAAGCAGGGATTTTTTGCGTTTTAAAATCAGATATTTAAGCCCAACATAAAATAATTTCATTCAATTGTGCTCAACTGGAAGAATGGCCTTGTGCAGTCCAGATTGATTTGCTAAATGCCCTCTCGCTGACATTGTTCAGCTTCTACCACACAGTGCGGTCGTGGCGGAATTGGTAGACGCGCAGCGTTGAGGTCGCTGTGGGGCAACCCGTGGAAGTTCGAGTCTTCTCGACCGCACCATTCTCTTCCCTTAAAAAATTTGATTTTTTTGTGCTGCAGCAATGAATAGCTTCTCGAATTTGGGATGTTATCCAACGTGCTAAAATGCTTTATTGCATCGTGCAGACGCCAATCAACGACGGGAAGAAACTATGAAAATCAGCGCACGCAATCGCCTCAAAGGCACAATCGTCGATGTCACCAAAGGTGCAACTACGGCGCATATCCGCATTGATATCGGAAACGGTGTCGTTGTTACCTCATCCATCACCAATGAAGCCGTGGATGAACTTGACCTCAAGGTTGGCAAGACAGCCTATGCAGTGGTGAAAGCATCAGACGTGATGGTCGCCACCGACGACTGACCTACTAAAAACCCCGCTTAAAGCGGGGTTTTTGTTACATATCATTCTTATGCTCGCCCAGTTTCGGTGATCGCCTGTCGAGCTTCAGTTCGGCGTCCGAGAATCGGATTGGCGTACGCAAGCCCGGCACACCATCGGGATCGATTCTCATCTGCCGCGCGATGAATTGCGGATCAGCAAACACATCTTCAACCGTGTTGATAGGCCCGGCGGGCACCCCTGCTTTAGCAAGCGCTGCCAGAAGATCATCCCGTAACCATTGCGTTGTACGCTCTTCAAGCATTGCTGTCAGTGCATCGCGATTGGCGACGCGCGATGCATTGGTGAGGAAGCGGGAATCGCGCGCGATTTCACCGATTCCCAGCAACGCCGTCAGTTTTGCAAACTGCCCGTCATTGCCGCAGGCGATAATGAAATAACCGTCCGATACAGGCAGCGTCTGATAAGGCGCGATATTGGGATGCGCATTGCCCATACGCTTGGGCGAAACGCCGGATGCTAGATAATTCATCGCCTGATTGGCAAGAACCGCCGACATGCAATCAAACAGTGCCATATCAATGTGCTGACCTTTGCCCGTGCGCTCACGCATGATGAGAGCCGATTGAATGGCGACCACGCTGTAAAGCCCGGTAAATATGTCTGCGAAGGCGACACCAATCTTTTGCGGTTGTCCGTCCGGCTCGCCGGTCAGGTCCATAATACCGCCCATGCCCTGGATCATGAAATCATAACCCGCACGCTCTGCATAAGGCCCGGTGTGGCCAAAACCCGTAATTGAGCAATAGATCAGCCGCGGATTGATCGCTTTCAGGCTTTCATAGTCGAGACCGTATTTATCAAGACCGCCGAGCTTGAAATTCTCAATCACCACATCCGCATCGGCAACCAGCTTGCGCACAAGCTCTCTGCCCTCGTCAGTACGAAAGTCGGCAATGATGGATTGCTTGCCGCGATTGCAGGCATGGAAATAGGCGGCCGACTTTTCGCCTTCGACCTCGATAAAGGGCGGGCCCCATGTGCGGGTATCGTCACCTTCAGGGCTTTCGACCTTAATGACGTCGGCACCAAGGTCGGACAGTGTCTGTCCGACCCATGGACCTGCCAGAATGCGGGCCAGCTCAATGACTTTAAGACCCGCAAGCGGTGTATTCTGCATTTCTCAAAACCTTTCCGGCGATCAGAAGAACGCCTGAATGCCGGTCTGCGCACGTCCGAGAATCAGCGCATGAACATCATGCGTACCTTCATAGGTGTTGACGGTTTCAAGATTCTGAGCGTGGCGCATAACGTGATATTCGATTTGAATGCCGTTGCCGCCATGCATGTCGCGAGCCTGACGCGCAATATCGAGCGCCTTACCGCAATTGTTGCGCTTGACGATGGAAATCATTTCGGGCGCCATTTTGCCTTCGTCAAACAGACGACCAACGCGTAAGCTTGCCTGCAAGCCCAGCGCTATTTCTGTCTGCATATCGGCAAGCTTCTTCTGATAAAGCTGTGTTCCAGCCAGCGGCTTGTCGAACTGCTTGCGATCAAGACCATACTGACGCGCACGGAACCAGCAATCCTCTGCCGCGCCCAGCACACCCCATGAAATGCCATAGCGCGCACGGTTGAGACAGCCGAACGGACCCTTGAGACCCGATACATTCGGCAACAATGCATCTTCCGATACTTCCACGCCATCCATGACGATTTCGCCAGTGATCGAAGCACGCAACGAAAGCTTTCCGCCAATCTTGGGGGCAGAAAGACCCTTCATGCCCTTTTCAAGCACAAAGCCACGGATCGCACCGTCATGGGCAGTCGACTTGGCCCAGACCACGAAAACGTCGGCAATCGGCGAATTGGAAATCCACATTTTGGAACCGCTGATGCGATAGCCGCCATCGATCTTATCGGCGCGGGTTTTCATGCCAGCAGGATCGGAACCGGCATCAGGCTCAGTGAGGCCAAAGCAGCCGATCAATTCGCCGGAAACAAGACCCGGCAGATATTTCTTGCGCTGTTCGTCCGAGCCATAAGCATAGATCGGATACATGACGAGCGACGACTGAACGCTCATCATCGAACGATAGCCGGAATCGATGCGCTCGACTTCGCGTGCCACCAGACCATAGGAAACATAGCCAGCATTGGCTGCGCCGTATTCTTCGGGAAGCGTTACACCAAGAAGGCCAGCCTGCCCCATCAGACGAAACAGGTCCGGATCGGTCGTTTCATCAAGATAAGCTTTTTCAATGCGCGGCAGCAGGACATCGCTCGCGAAAGCCTGCGCCGAGTCGCGGATCATCCGCTCGTCTTCGGTCAGCTGCTCATCAAGCAGAAACGGATCTTCCCAGTTAAATGCGGCACGCGACATGAATAATCTCCTCAAATTCAGGTGCCCAAATGTGACTGGAAAAGCGGAATCATGCAATGAACGTTTACTCATCGATCTATTCCGTTTAGTAATAGATGATGACATCACTATCGAGACGCCTGCTTCCTTCGACAAGCGCGCTTGCTGCCTTTGATGCAGTGGCGCGACACGAGAGCTTTTCGAGTGCGGCGGAAGAGCTGTCTCTGACGCAAGGGGCTGTCAGCCGTCAAATAGCAGCATTGGAAGAACAGCTTGGCGCTGCTCTGTTTGACCGCACCAGCCGCCATGTTTTACTGACCGATGCCGGACGTGCCTATCTGAGTGGGATCAGCCCTGCCCTTGCCTCCATTCGCGCGGCCTCATTGCAGGTCATGTCCCAAATGCGTGGGACAACGCTCAATCTTGCATTTCTGCCGACCTTCGGCACCCGCTGGCTGATCCCGAGAATCCCGCGTTTCGTCGCGCAATATCCGGATATTATTCTGAATTTTGCCACCCGCATTGGCCAGTTCGACTTTGAACGCGAGGGCCTTGATGCGGCAATCCATATTGGCCAACCGGACTGGTCGAATGCCGATTGCACATTTCTGATGGAGGAAACGGTTGCGCCTGTTTGCAGTCCAGTTTTTCTGAAACAGCACGCCATCACCGAGCCGAATGACCTGTTGCGCCTGCCGCTTTTCAACATGGCATCACGCCCCGGCGCATGGAGCCACTGGTTCAAAAGCCTCGACATTGCAGCACCTGTTGCGGGCGGAATGCGCTTTGAGCAGTTCTCAAATGTTTCTCAGGCTTGTGTCGCAGGTCTTGGGATTGCACTGATGCCGCTATTTTTGATCAGTGCGGAAATTGAAAGCGGGCAGCTTGTGGTGGCCTATCAGCACACAGTCAAAAGTCCGAGCAGCTATTACTTTGTGACACCGCAGGCGCGTGCAAATACGCCTGCAGTCAAAGCTTTCCGCGATTGGCTTCTTACTGAGGTCAATCGCGAGTTCGATCCTCACGCCATCGAGTTGCTGACGATCTCATAAGAGCGAAGACGCTTCTGATGGTCATAGATCATGCCCGTCACCATCAATTCGTCCGCACCAGTGCGTTCGGCAAATTCGCGAATGCCCTTGTCGACGGTTTCAGGACCGCCCACCACACGACATGATAGCATCTGGCGAACCAGTGCCTGTGCGGAAGGATCAAGCTGCTCCTGATAGCCCACAACGGGCGCAGGCAACTTGCCCGGACGGCCGCTGCGCAAGTTCACAAATGCCTGCAATTGCGACGTGAACAGATGATGTGCTTCTTCATCCGTATCCGCTGCAATGACATTAAGCCCAAGCATGACATAAGGCTTCTGCAGATATTCGGACGGCTCAAATCGTTCGCGATAAAGCTCTACAGCGCGTTCCATGTCAGCAGGTGCGAAATGGGAGGCGAAGCCATAAGGCAGTCCCAACATCGCAGCCAGTTGCGCGCCAAACAGGCTCGAACCGAGAATCCAGACCGGGACATTCAGCCCCGCGCCCGGCACAGCCTGAACGCGCTGTGCAGGATCGCCCGGCTTGAAATAATTGAGAAGCTCTACGACATCGCGCGGAAAATCATTGGCGCTGCTTTCAAGATTCCGGCGAAGCGCATGAGCCGTCAACTGATCGGTGCCGGGCGCACGACCAAGGCCCAGATCGATACGGCCCGGAAACAGCGAAGCCAGCGTGCCGAACTGTTCGGCGATCACCAATGGCGAATGGTTCGGCAACATGATGCCGCCCGCACCAACGCGAATGGTGGACGTGCCCGCTGCCACATGGCCGATGACGACCGAGGTAGCCGCACTGGCAATACCGGGCATGTTGTGATGCTCCGCCAGCCAATAGCGCGTAAAGCCCAGTTTTTCGGCCTGCTGGGCCAATTCTAGCGTGTTGCGCAGAGACTGTCCTGCATCGCTGCCTTCAGGGACGGGTGAAAGATCGAGTACGGATAAAGGTATCATGCCTGCTCATATGGTGTGGAACGGTTGGAATGCAACAGAGCGTAATCCGACCGGAGTGAAACGAGGATCGACAAGATTATGCTGGAAAGAAATCAGAGCGCCGATCTGATAAAATCAGATCGAAAAGCGATTAATTCCCAACAAAAAGGGCGGCCCACATGTGGCCGCCCTTAATCTGATTATTCAATACAAGTTTCAGTGATGGGCTACCGTTGCTGGCTCCTTGCCATCTTCCTGCGATGGTACGAACTCACCTTCCACGTCTTTCTTGGCAATGAACGTATAGAACATCGGAACCACGAAGAGCGTGAAGACTGTACCGATCGTGATACCGGTGAAGATCACCAGACCCATCGAGTAACGAGCCGCCGCACCCGCACCACTTGCGATGATCAGGGGAACAACGCCAAGCGCCATTGCAGCCGTGGTCATCAGAATCGGACGCAGGCGGGTTTCTGCCGAGAGGATGATGGCCTCACGACGCGAATGACCATGCAGGCGACGCTGCTGATTGGCAAACTCCACCATCAGAATACCGTGCTTGGTTATCAACCCGACAAGGGTAATCATACCAACCTGCGTATAGATGTTGAGCGTGCCAAGTCCCAGGTTCAGCGGAACGATAGCACCGAAGATCGAAAGCGGAACCGACATCATGATGATGAACGGATCGCGGAAGCTTTCGAACTGCGCCGCAAGCACCAGATAGATCACGATAACGGCAAGGCCGAAGGCGATCATGATCGTGTTGCCCTGCTCGACTTCCAGACGCGACTGACCGGAATAGTCAAGGAAGAAGCCTTCCGGCATCTTCTGCTGCGCCAGATTGACGAGTGTTTGCAGGCCCTGACCTGTGGTGACACTCGGCATTGGCAGAGCGGAAATCGTTGCCGAATTCAGCTGGTTGAACTGCTCGATAGCGGCAGGCGAAGAGTTCGTCTTGATCTGGATGACAGAAGACAGAGGAACCATCTCGCCCGAAACACTGCGAACATAGAAATCACCGAGCTTTTCAGGATTGGAACGATAGATGTCCGGCACCTGACTGATGATGTCATAGCTGTTTGAATCGCGGTCGAACTGAGCAATCTTTGCACCACCGGTCAGAAGACCGAGCGTCGAGCCAATATCACTCACCTGCACACCAAGCGTTGCAGCCCGGTCACGATCAATTGTGATGGTGGTCTGCGGCGCATTATAGGACATGGAGTTCTGAACGATAATGAACTGGCCGGTCGCCTGTGCTTCGTTTTTGATTTCCTCAGCAAGCTCGAACACCTGACTTGATGGCCCCGTCGACTGAAGAGCAATCGAAATTGGCAAGCCACCACCAGCACCCGGCAGCGACGGAGGCGCAAAGATGAATGCGTCAACGCCGGCAACCTTGGTCAGTCGGGCAGTCAGGTCTTCCTGAATCTGCTTCTGCGAACGCGTACGCTCAGACCAGTCCTTCAGCACCCAAAGGGCGATACCGGAGGTTGTACCACCATCCATGCCGACGATCTGGAAGCGTGTGTCGAGTTCCGGCAGATCCTTGGTCAGACCATCGATCTGCTCGGCATAGAGGTTGGTATAGGCAGAGGTTGCATATTGCGGAGCCTGGAACATCGAGAACAATGCGCCTGAATCTTCTTCCGGTGCCAGTTCGCTCGATGTGTTCACAAACAAGAAGCCTGTGAGACCAACCAGAGCAATAACGATCATCAGCGTAATCGGGCGATAATTGAGCGACCCCGATACCAGACGATGATATCCCTTTTCGAGCTTCTTGAAGTTCGTATCAATGAACTTCTGGAAGCGCGATGCCTCGCCATGTTTCAACATACGCGCGCACATCATCGGCGAGATTGTCAAAGCGGCAACGCCGGAAATGATAACCGCACCTGCAAGCGTGAAGGCAAACTCGCGGAACAGCGATCCGGTCAAACCACCCGTAAATCCGAGAGGCGCAAACACCGCAGCCAGCGTGATCGTCATCGCGATAATGGAGCCTGTGATTTCCTTCATACCCTTGAAGGCCGCATCCATAGGACGCAATCCCTCTTCGATATGTCGGTGAATGTTCTCCAGAACCACGATGGCGTCATCCACCACCAGACCAATCGCCAGAACCATTGCCAGAAGTGACAGAAGGTTGATTGAGAAGCCCAGAATATACAGGAAGAAACAGACGCCAATCAGCGAAATCGGGATTGTTACAATCGGGATAAGCACCGACCGGAACGAACCCAGGAACACGATAATGACCAGAATAACGATAGCGACTGCTTCGCCGATGGTCGTGAACACTTCGTTGATCGATGAGCTGATCTGTTCGGTCGCATCATAGACCAGATCAAGCGTCATGCCTTCAGGCAAGGATGCCTGAATGGCCGGGAGTTCTTTCCTGAACGCTGTCGCAACATCGATAGGGTTCGCTGAAGGCGTTGGGTAGATTGCAAGGAATGTACCCGCAGAACCATTGAACGAAACGATCGTGTCCTTGCTTTTCGCCGCCAGTTCCACCTTGGCAACATCGCGCAGACGAACAACTTCATCGCCGGAAGTCTTGATCGGCATCGCACCGAAAGCTTCCGGTGTCTGCAAGGTCGATTCAAGCGTAATCGAAGAGGCAACAAACTGGTTTTTTGTCGTACCCGGTGCCGACAGGAAGTTCGACGCATTGATCGCAGCCAGAACTTCCGGTGCGGTGATCTGGCGTGCGGCGAGCTGAATTGGATCAAGCCACACGCGCATCGAATAGACCTGACCACCCAGAATTTCGGCCTTGGCCACACCCTGCACCGTGGAGATGCGCGGCTGCATGACGCGTTCCAGATATTCAGTGATCTGCTCGCTCGTCATGTTCGGGTTCTGTGCTGCCAGATACATGGTAGCAAAGCTCTGGCCCGTTCCCTTGACGATAACAGGGTCATCGGATTCAGACGGCAGATTGCCGCGAACCTGATTAACCTTTGCAATCACCTCGGTCAGTGCCGCATCAGGATTTGCCCCAAGTTTCATCTGCACCGTCACCGTGCTCGACGATGGACGGCTGGATGAAGTGACGTAATCGATGTTTTCAGTGGTCGCCACGGATTCCGCGATTGGCGATGTGATAAAGCCCTGAATAAGCTCCGCACTCGCACCCGCATAAGCAGTGGTGACGGTAATAACGGTTTCATCGACCTTTGGATATTCACGCACCGAAAGCTGCGCGATACCCTGAAGGCCAAGGAGAATGATCATGAGAGCGACCACTGTAGCAAGTACGGGTCGCCGGATGAAAATATCGGAAAAACTCATCTTGCTCGCCTATTACTTGTCAGCCGCAGGCAGCGGATTGACTGTGTTGTCGATCGTAACAGCAGCACCCGGCGAAAGCCGGTTCTGACCTGCAGTGATCACGATATCACCAGCCTTCAGGCCATCGGTGATTTCAGCAACGCCGCCATAACGACGACCGACCTTGACGAAAACCTGCTGCGCGACCTGCTTTGCAGCCTTTCCTTCAGGAGCTTTTTCGCCTTCTTTTGGCTGCTCGGGACGAACAGCATAAACATAGTCACCGTAAAGGCTTGTCACGATTGTCGTTTGTGGCAAAGCCAGAATATTGTCTTCCTGTGGAAGCTCAACGCGAACCTGAACAAACTGACCTGGTGTCAGGCGTGGTTCATCATTCTGCACTTCGGCACGCACGGAGACCAGACGGCTTGCAGGGTCGATCTTTGGATCAATACCAACAATCGTGCCGTTATATTTCAATGCGTCCATGTTTGGGCCAACCTTCACAGGCTGTCCAAGCTTCAGGGAAGAAAGCGACTGCTCCGGTACAGAGAAGTCGATACGCATCTTGTCGGTTTCCTGCAAAGTGCCGATAACCGTGCCCGGCGTCAGGTACTGACCGAGATCGACCTTGGAAATACCGATAACACCGTCAAATGGCGCCGTTACGGTCTTCTGATCAAGCACTGCCTGCATCTTGGCAACAGCGGCCTTCTTGGCGCTGGCAGCAGCAGCTGTTGTGTCAACGTCAGAAACTGCACCCACGCCACGCGTGCGCAAGGTTTCAGCGCGCTTCAGGTTCTGATCAGCAAGCACAGCTTCAGCCTGAGCAGCCACCAGATCGGCAGTCTCAATGCTGTTTTCCAGCTGAAGAAGGACAGTGCCCTTCTTTACTTCCTGATTGGCGGTGAATTCGATTTTATCAACGATACCATTGACCTGAACTGTCAGATCGACACCATTGATTGCATTGGCAGAACCAATCGCTTCAATGCCTGGAGTCCAGACGCCCGGCTCAAGCGTGACAGTCGAAACCGTCTTGGCAGGCTGCTGCATATTCGCGAAGAAATCCTTGATCGCCTGCGTTCTGAACAGGTTGAAACCAACGAGCCCCCCCACGACGATCACGAGAAAAATTATTGCCAGAATGAGGCGTTTGATCATTGCGGATGCACTCCAGGGTGTCGTTGGCGTGCTTCCTTTATGTTCCTCACAATTTGGTCGCACGTATTTTACTTGAATATCAGATGAAAATAACTGTACCGTCTGGACGGTATTGTCAACTATCGAACTGTCAGGAGACCATAGGAATTGCACACAAAGAATAAGGTCTCTTCGCGAGAGCGCATTTTGCGCGCAGCAGTGGAACTCGCCCAAGAGGTCGGACCAGCACATATATCTCTCGACGCGGTTGCCGCCCGCGCGGGCCTCTCAAAAGGAGGATTGCTTTACTCGTTTCCAACGAAAGCAAAGCTGCTTGAGGGCGTGGTCGAAGAGTATATGAAAGAGCATGAACGTGCGATGGAGGTTCAGGAACGCCTGCAGAGCGGAGATAAAAACCGTGTCGCACGTGCTTTTTTTGATGTTTATCGCGTTCAGGCTGACGATGAGCCCCCAGCCAGCGGAATTCTTGCTGCGCTGGTCGAGAACCCGGATTTCATGATCCCGGTCAGACATTATCACCGGGCCGTACTTGATCGGATGCTAAAAGACGCTTCCGACTCCAATCTCGTTTTGATTACTTATCTTGCGCTTTCCGGACTTGAATGCGGCCGCTTGCTTGATTGTGACATCGTAAGCGAAGAAGAGCGTCATTCCGTTATCTGTCGTCTGGAAAAGCTGCTCGAAGCTGGATAGGTTTATAGCATTTCCAGCAAAAGTCCGAAGTAGTTTTGCGTCGGATAATGCGTAAAAACAAACAGTTACAGCGGTTTCAACGATTCATTTTTAACTGAAACCGCTGTAATAGATACAAAAAACGCGCCTTAGAGGCGCGCTTTACAACTCTAACAGAGATGAAAATCAAAGGACTGGTATGTCGCCCCTCTCCCATCCGGCTGTTGTTTCAGCCGCGAAGTCTTCAAAACGACCTTCAGCGATTGCCGCCCGAATGCCCTGCATGAGATACTGGTAATAGGCCAGATTGTTCCATGTCAGCAGCATCCCGCCCAGTGCTTCACCCGATTTGACCAGATGATGCAGATAAGCGCGGCTGTAATCACGCGTCGCCGGGCAGTTTGATTCTGGATCAAGCGGACGATGATCATCGGCATGACGCGCATTGCGCAGGTTCACCTTGCCAAAGCGCGTGAACGCCAGACCATGACGACCAGCACGCGTCGGCATCACACAATCAAACATGTCGATACCGCGGGCGACCGATTTCAGAATGTCATCCGGCGTGCCAACGCCCATCAGATAGCGTGGCTTTTCTGTAGGCAGAATGGGGCAAACCACTTCGAGCATCTCGAGCATGACATTCTGCGGTTCACCAACCGCCAGACCACCAACGGAATAGCCTTTGAGGTCCATCGCCTTCAATGCTTCAGCCGAGCGCTCACGCAGGCGCGCATTGTCACCGCCCTGCACGATGCCGAACATCGCCTTTCCAGCCTGTGTGCCGAACGCCACCTTGCAGCGTTCTGCCCAGCGCAGCGACAATTCCATTGCGCGCTCGGTGTTCTTTTCAGGCGATGGCAGCGCTACGCATTCATCGAGCTGCATCTGAATATCGCTATCAAGCAGCCCCTGAATTTCGATGGAGCGCTCCGGCGTCATTTCATAAGGCTTGCCGTCGATATGCGAGCGGAAAGTCACACCGTTTTCGTTAAGCTTGCGGAGCTGCGCGAGCGACATGACCTGAAAGCCGCCGGAATCGGTCAGAATTGGGCCTTTCCAGCCGCCGAATTCATGCAGACCACCAAGACGAGCAACGCGTTCCGCACCCGGACGCAGCATCAGATGATAGGTGTTGCCGAGAATGATGTCGGCTCCCAAATCCTTCACCTGATCCATATACATGGCCTTGACGGTTCCGGCTGTGCCAACTGGCATGAAGGCAGGCGTACGCACCACGCCGCGCGGCATGGAGATTTCGCCCTGACGGGCTGCGCCATCACGCGCAAGCACTTTGAATTCAAAATTTTCGCTGGTCATGCCGTGTCTCTAATGAATTATGCCGAAAAAGGGAACCGTTTCATTTCCTCTCAAGAAGACTGGAATCTCCATAGGAATAGAAGCGATACCCGGTTTCAATGGCGCGTTTATAAGCGTCCTGCATCGTCTCAAAGCCACTAAAGGCCGAAACAAGCATGAAGAGCGTCGAGCGCGGCAGATGGAAATTAGTCATCAGCAGATCGACTGCACGGAACTTATAGCCCGGTGTGATGAAAATATCGGTCGGACCCGCCCATGGGCGAATGATGCCATCTTCACCGGCAGCGCTCTCAATCAGGCGCAGCGATGTTGTGCCGACACAGATCACCCGGCCACCTCGGGCATGAACGGCATTCAACGCATCCGCAGTTTCCTGGGAAACGTATCCGATCTCCGAATGCATCTTGTGGTCCGTCGTATCGTCGGCTTTGACGGGCAGAAATGTGCCCGCCCCTACATGCAACGTCACGAAATGTTCTTCGATGCCACGATCACGGATTTTTTTGAGCAGATCGGGTGTGAAATGCAGCCCTGCAGTCGGGGCTGCAACAGCCCCTTCCTCACGCGCATAAACAGTCTGATAATCGCTGCGGTCGCGCTCATCTTCTGCGCGCTTGGATGCGATATAAGGCGGCAAAGGAATATGGCCGACCGAAGCAATTGCTTCATCCAGCATTGCGCCAGAGAGGTCGAACACCAGCAGAACTTCGCCAGCGTCACCCTTTTCGGCAACGGTTGCGTCGAGTGTTCCGAGGAAGCAGCTTGAACCGGAATGACCGAAACGGATGCGGTCGCCTTCCTTCACGCGCTTGGCAGGACGCAGGAATGCCTTCCAGCGATCAGGGCCGGTACGCATGTGAAGCGTCGCACTCACCTGCGAAATATTGCCATCGCGCTCGCGCATACCTTCAAGTTGTGCAGGAATGACTTTTGTATCGTTGAAAACGAGCGCATCGCCCGGCTGCAACAGATCAGGCAGCTCGAATACCTGTCGATCTTCGAATGGCTGACCGGGACGCACGCGCAAAAGCTTGGCGTGGTCGCGCGGTTCGGCTGGACGCAGAGCAATGCTCTCTTCCGGCAAATCGAAATCGAAAAGATCAACACGCATCATAAACCTCATCAGAGCATTTCAAATTTCAGAAATGCATCAAAGCAAGAGCGGCCCCGGCAAAACCGGAGCCGCTATATTTCTATAGAAACGACTGAATTAGATGTCTGCAGCGATGCGTGCAGTTACGATCACGTCTGGATCGGTAACAGGTTCGCCGCGCTTGATCTTGTCGACATTGTCCATGCCTTCGATAACCTGACCCCATACGGAGTACTGACGGTCAAGCCATGGAGCGTCGGTGAAGCAGATGAAGAACTGCGAATTAGCCGAGTTCGGGTTCTGCGAACGAGCCATCGAAGCAGTGCCGCGCTTGTGCGAGGTGTTCGAGAATTCAGCCTTGAGGTCAGGCTTGTCCGAACCGCCCATACCAGCACGCGAGCCATTGAAATGCGCGCCGCCCGTCTTGCCGAACTTCACGTCGCCGGTCTGCGCCATGAAGCCGTCGATAACGCGGTGGAACACAACGCCGTCATAAGCGCCTTCGCGTGCCAGTTCCTTGATGCGTTCGACATGGCCAGGAGCCAGATCAGGGAAGAGTTCGAGAACGACATTGCCCTTGGTGGTTTCAAGAACGAGCGTGTTTTCCGGGTCTTTGTAAGCCATCGGGCCTCTCCTATTGAGCGTATCCCCAAAAGTTTGAATCATTTTTTGGGACAGGGATACGTGTTGAATTTAGAGCGCATCCCGAAAAGTGTGAAACGGTTTTCGGATAAGATGCGCGTTAGAACAGATATTTAGAGCGCCGATCTGTTTCAATCAGATCGAAAAGCGCTCTAAAACTCATTTCTTTTCGATCGTGGCTTTGATGATCTTGTCAGGGCTTTCGACCGAACCATTATCGGATTCACTTCCCTTTTTGATCTTATCAACCACGTCCATGCCACTGACAACCTTACCAACAACCGTGTACTGGCCGTTCAGGAATGCGCCGTCATTGAACATGATGAAGAACTGCGAGTTGGCGGAATTCGGGTCCTGGCTGCGCGCCATACCAACCGTGCCACGCACAAATGGTTCCTGCGAAAATTCAGCCGGAATGTTCGGCAGTTCAGAACCACCGGTACCAACGCGCGATGCATTGAAGCCCTTGTCAACGTTACCGAACTTCACATCACCGGTCTGAGCCATGAAGCCGGGAATCACGCGATGGAAAGCCACGCCGTTGTAAGCGCCTTCCTGAGCCAGCTTTTCAATCTGTGCGACATGCTTTGGCGCAAGGTTTGGACTCAGCTCAATAGCGACATTGCCGTCTTTAAGCTGCAGATTGAGGATGTCAGCAGCAAAGGCCGCACCTTGAGAAAACGCAACAATGCTGGCTGCGACAAGCGCCGAACGAACGAATGACATAATCGAGAAACTCCCTGAATCAGGATTTGAATTTTGCTTCCAGCGCAGCCGCAACAGCTGCAGGAACGAAGGGCTTTATATCGCCTCCCATTGAGGCAATCTGGCGAACCAATGTGGCAGTAATCGTGCGCACAGCAGGATCGGCTGGCAGAAAGACGGTTTGCAATTCCGGCGCCATCGTTCCATTCATGCCCGCCATCTGCATTTCATAATCGAGATCGGTGCCATCGCGCAGACCACGCACCATGAGCTTGGCGCCATGCTTACGCGCAGCATCAATGACAAGGGCATCAAACGAAATCACGGAAACGCGCTTCGCGTCAGCCCCAAGCAAAGCCTTGGCGCTTGCATTGATAAGCTCGACACGTTCTTCAAAACTGAACAGCGGCTTCTTGCCCGGATGCACGCCAATAGCGACGATAACCTGATCGGCAAGACGCAGCGTGCCTTTCAGAACATCCATATGGCCATTGGTGACCGGGTCGAATGAACCCGCATAAATCGCGATCGTCATTTCTTCCAGCTAGCCTTTTCTAATCAGATTTTCAACAACAACCACAATTGAAAGAAATCAGAAACCAAGAAAATAGATGAATGCGATATGAACAACGATTTCACGAGAAGTTCACAACCGATTTACCAAGATAGGCGCAAGTTTGGTGCAACCTTTTCGCTTCTGAAGCGTATCTATAACGAAAGGATACCGCGATGATGATATTTCTTCTGGCATTATCCATGATGGTAGCAATGGCTGCATCGGCGATTGTTTTGCTTCTGGAAGAGAATGAAGCGAAGCGCCAACGCGTACGTCCCGCCGCTTTTAGTCTAAGCGCCATGCGTAAACTGAGTTCGCATTAAGTACAGTTTTGAGTTTCCAGAGATCGCCAGTTCCCTCCAGTCCTGGCATCTGAAAAAGGCCGATGGTGAACCATCGGCCTTTTTATTTGGAATGTGAAATCCCCTGATACTGCTTGCATCAGGGGATTTCCTTTATTCTTCGCCACCAGCTGCAGGTGCATCACCTTCAGCTGCGGTTTCATCAACCTCGGCAGCGCCATTCTCTTCATCGCTTTCGGTTTCCGAAATGCGCTCGACCGAGACGACCTTTTCGCCGTCAGCCGTATTGAAGATCGTGACACCCTTGGTCGAGCGTCCAGCGATACGAATGCCGCCAACCGGCACGCGGATCAGCTGACCACCATCGGAAACCAGCAGGATCTGATCGCTTGCCTCGACCGGGAACAGAGCTACCAGCTTGCCGATTTCGTCGGTTTTCGACGTATCGGTTGCACGGATACCCTTACCGCCACGGCCAGAAACGCGGAACTCATAAGACGAGGAACGCTTGCCGTAACCATACTCACTAACCGTGAGAACGGTCTGCTCGCGAGCCTTCAACTCCTGATAGAGTTCTTCATTCAGCTCGGCTTCCACCGCAACTTCTTCACCGACGACAACGATATCATCGGCGTCGTCTGCACCCTGTGCCCGACGTTCAGCAATCGAGCGCTTGAGATAAGCGGCGCGCTGCGAAGCGTCTGCATCAACGTGATGCAGAATTGCCATCGAGATGACCTTATCGCCTTCCGCCAGATTGATACCGCGTACGCCGATCGAGTTACGACCAGCAAAGACGCGAACATCCGTGACAGGGAAGCGAATGCACTGGCCACCAGCACAGGTCAGAAGTACGTCGTCGAATTCCGTACAGGTATCGACCGAGAGGATTTCATCGCCCTCGTCTTCGAGCTTCATCGCGATCTTGCCGTTGCGGTTGACCTGAACGAAGTCCGACAGCTTGTTACGGCGAACCGTACCGCGCGTGGTCGAGAACATGACGTCGAGGTTTGCCCAGGATTCTTCATCCTCCGGCAGCGGCATGATCGTGGTAATGCGCTCGCCCTGCTGCAATGGCAGCATATTGATGAGTGCCTTGCCACGCGACTGCGGATTACCGACTGGCAGACGCCAGACCTTTTCCTTGTAGACGATGCCGCGCGAGGAGAAGAACAGCACCGGCGTATGCGTATTGGCGACGAACAGACGGGTTACGAAATCCTCGTCCTTCGTTGCCATGCCGGAGCGACCCTTGCCGCCACGACGCTGCGCACGATAGGTCGCCAGCGGTACACGCTTGATATAACCGGCATGGCTGACGGTGACGACCATATCTTCGCGAGCGATGAGGTCTTCATCGTCCATTTCAGCGCCGCCAAGACCAAACTCGGTACGGCGCGGCGTGGCGAACTCGTCACGAACAGCAATCATCTCTTCCTTGACGATTGTCATGACACGAATGCGCGAGCCAAGAATCTCCAGATAATCGCGGATTTCTTCGCCGATCTTGTTCAGCTCGTCCGCAACTTCATCGCGTCCAAGTGCTGTCAGGCGCTGCAAGCGAAGATCAAGAATAGCACGCGCCTGCTCTTCCGAGAGGTTATACGTGTTATCGTCGTTGATCGCATGACGCGGATCATCGATAAGACGGATCAGCGGTGCCACATCGGCGGCAGGCCAACGACGTTCCATCAACTGCTCACGCGCGGTTGCCGGATCCGGCGCACGACGAATGAGAGCGATAATCTCGTCAATATTGGCAACTGCAATCGCAAGACCAACCAACACATGCGCGCGATCACGCGCCTTATTGAGCAGGAACTTGGTGCGGCGCGTTACCACTTCTTCACGGAACGCCACGAAAGCGCGCAGCATGTCGAGAAGATTGAGCTGTTCCGGCTTGCCGCCATTCAGCGCCACCATGTTGCAGCCGAAAGAGGTCTGCAGCGGCGTGTAGCGATAAAGCTGGTTCAGTACGACATCGGCAACAGCATCACGCTTGAGCTCGACCACAACGCGATAGCCATCGCGGTCCGATTCATCGCGCAGATCAGAAATGCCCTCGATACGCTTGTCGCGCACCAGTTCGGCCATTTTCTCGATCATCGAAGCCTTGTTCACCTGATACGGTATCTCGGTGATGATGATAGCTTCACGGTCGCCGCGCATTGGCTCAATCGCCACGCGACCACGCATAATAACGGAACCACGACCCGTGCTGTAGGCCGAGTTGATGCCGGCACGCCCAAGGATAATACCACCGGTCGGGAAATCCGGACCAGGAATGATTTCCATGACTTCTTCCAGCTCAAGAGCCGGATTGTCGATCAGCGCTACGCAGCCATCAATGACTTCGCCAAGATTGTGCGGCGGAATATTGGTTGCCATACCAACCGCAATACCGCCTGAACCATTGACAAGCAGGTTTGGAAAGCGGGCAGGCAGAACCATAGGTTCCCGCTCGCGGCCATCATAGTTGTCCTGAAAATCAACCGTATCCTTGTCGATATCCGACAGAAGGGATTCGGTGACTTTTTCCAGACGGCATTCGGTATAACGCATCGCCGCTGGCGGATCGCCATCGATGGAACCGAAATTGCCCTGTCCGTCCACAAGTGGATCGCGCAAGGAGAAGTCCTGCGCCATACGCACCAAGGCGTCATAAATAGAAGAGTCGCCGTGTGGATGGTATTTACCCATCACTTCACCGATCACACCTGCCGACTTTCGGTAGGGGCGATTGTAAGCGAGGTTCATCTCGTTCATGGCGTGGAGAATACGGCGATGTACGGGCTTCAAGCCGTCGCGCACATCAGGCAGAGCACGGCTCACGATAACGCTCATTGCGTAATCGAGATAGGAGCGCTGCATCTCCTCAATAATGGAAATCGGTTCGATACCTGTAGGGCCGCTTGGGCCGCCATCCATATCTTCGGAACCGGGTGGAGGTGTTTGATCTGACACTATTCAGATATCTTTCTCAACAGAATCGATAAAGTCACTTTATAGAATAAAACGTCACAAAACGCCAATTTCGGGGCTATTTCAACCGGCAAATTTCATTCATCGAATCAATAACTTGAAAGATATTCACATAAAGATCGCGCAATGATGTTGCCTGAGCGTGCGCTTTGCGTCGACCGAGCGCCACTCATCGGCTACAATCCGTTTCGCAAATCAGGCAAAGAATACCAACAAAAGGGGCGAGTTTAGCATGGGGTTCTACGATACGGTTTTCAGCGCCTTCGTCACCCTCCTCGTCACCATTGATCCGCCCGGTCTCGCGCCACTGTTTCTGGCACTCACACCCGGCATGGATCGCAACCATCGCGGACAGGTCGCGCTGCGCGCATCCATCATCGGCTTCATCGTTATGGCGCTGTTTGCGATTGCTGGCGCGCAGATACTCGGCATGTTCGGCATCAGCATCGGCGCCTTCCGTGTTGCAGGTGGCCTGCTTCTCTTCTGGATCGCTTTCGAGATGATTTTCGAAAAGCGAACCGAGCGTAAGGAAAAGAGCGCCGAAGTTGCCATTACCAAGGACCATATCCGTAATATCGCGGCATTCCCGCTGGCCATTCCGCTGATCGCAGGTCCGGGTGCTATTTCGGCTATCGTACTGACATCAGATTCTTTTGACGGCATTGGTCCCCGTGCCGCCCTTCTCGGCGTCATAGCCGTCTGTTTGCTGATTACCTATTTCGTGTTGCTGCTCGCAGAACGCGTCGACCGGTTTCTTGGCGAAACCGGCCGTTCTATTCTGACCCGTCTGCTCGGTGTGATCCTCGCAGCACTTGCGGTTCAGTTTGTGGCAGATGGCGTTAAGACGCTCATCAATGGTTAGAGCACATCCCGAAAAGTGCGAAGCGGTTTTCGGGATGTGCTTTAGGCCGATTTCATCGCCTTCTTGCCAATCATCGCGTGGCGAAGCTTGGACGAGAACCAGTCGATAACAGCGACAGCGATCAGGATCATGATGATCAGGAAGGAAACGTCCTGAAGATTGAGAACCTTGATCTGCTCAGCCAGATGCGCGCCGATGCCGCCTGCCCCAACGATGCCGATGATGGTTGCCGAACGGGTGTTTGACTCAAAGAAGTAAAGCACCTGACTTCCGATCAGCGGCAAAACCTGCGGCAGCACGCCGAAGCGATAGCCGTGCAGTTTGCTGCCGCCTGATGAGACAACGCCCTCCACCGGCTTCTTGTCAGCGCCTTCAATGGCTTCCGAGAACAGCTTGCCGAATGCTCCGAAATCCGAGCAGGCAATTGCGAGAATACCGGCAAACGGTCCGAGACCCACAACCGACACCCAGATCAGTGCCCAGATCAGCGTATCGACGCCGCGAATGGTATCGAGGAAGCGACGGATGCCGAAATGCAGGAACACATTCGGGATGATGTTCTTGGCAGCTAGAAAGCCGAATGGGAAAGCGAGAATTGCCGCGAGCAATGTGCCGAGATAGGCGATTGCCAGCGTTTCCATCATCGACCACAGATAAAGGCTGAAACGCCCACCGGACGAAGGCGGCATCATCATAAGCGTGAAATCGCCGAGGCGACCCAGGCCATTGAGAATGCGCAGCAGCGAAAAATCGAGCCAGTAGAAAGCGAACCAGACGGAAGCAATCAACGCTACGGTTAAAATCGCCAGATTTCGCCAGGCACGCGCGTTTCCGAACAATTCGGCATGTTCTGCCCGAAGTTCCTTTTCATGCGCGTGCGCCTCACGGGAGAGACTTTGTGCAATATCGGTCATAATTCTCTCTTTTGTTTGAGCATGATCTTTTCCGAAAACCGGTTCTCACTTTTCGGGATCACGCTCCTCAACCAATACGGCCCAGAAGCGCATGGCGAATACGCTGTGTAATGAGATCGATGGCAACAATGGTCACGATAATCAGAAGCAGAATGGCACTGACATCGCTGTAATAGAACTGGCGGATCGAAGTCAGCAGTTCCTGCCCGATACCGCCCGCACCCACAAAGCCCATAACCGAAGCACCGCGCACGTTGATTTCAAAGCGCAGCAGGCCATAGGACGCAAAATTTGCCGCCACTTGTGGAAGCACGGCAAAGCGGATGACCTGAAAGCCGGAACCACCCGATGCACGAATGCCTTCCACCGGACGCATATCGATGTTCTCAACAACTTCGGAGAACAATTTGCCCAGCGCTCCCGTTGTATGAAGCATCAGCGCCAGCACACCGGCCATCGGCCCAAGACCGAAAGCGATGACGAAAAGCAGCGCGAAGACGATTTCGGGAACCGTACGCAGCAGCTCAAGCCCGCGGCGAACGACGAAACGCACCGTCGAATTGGGAGCCATGTTGGATGACGCCGCAAATGACGCGGCAAAAGCGATGATGCCGCCAATCAATGTTGCCAGATAGGCAATGAGCAGCGTCTCAAACAGCATCTTGAGCCAGCCGCCGAGATTCCAGTACCAGGCAGCGAGATCGCCCCAGAAATTGGCAATCGTCAGATCCGGCAGGATGCGGCCAAGATAGCTTGTAAAGCGAAAGAGATTTTCGACCAGAGTGCCCGGCCGAACATCGGCAACGACGGAGGCAGCAATGGCGACAACGACGAGCGCAAGGAGGAGCGCGATACCGTAGAGACGCCGTTTGCCGACTTCTCTCCGATAATCGGCAAGCAGGCTTTTTGCTCCGTTGCCGTCGAGTGAGGATACCGTCATGCGATCTTTCCTATAAAAATGCCCGGAACGGGTTACGTTCCGGGCACTTCAATTGTTCTACGGATTAAGACTTGCGAGCCTTGTCGTTGAACTTGAGCATCTCGATGATTGGCTCATATTCCTTGGCTTCGGTCGCTACGAATTCCTTATCCTTGCCGTCGGAAAGAGCGTCAAAGCCAGCCTTGTCCTTGGTTGGCATGTCGAGGAAAGCCTGCTTGATGTCAGCCTTGAGCTGATCTGGCAGTGTGCTGAGAACCGCAAATGGGCCTTCTGGAAGGAAGTCCGACTTGAAGATGATGCGGAAATCATCCTTCGTCATTGCCTTGCCGTTTGCATCCTTGAGAACGCCGCGGCTGACCATGCGGGTCAGGTTGGAATCGTCTTCCGAGTTCCAGGAGTTTGCAGCAGCGTCTGCGGTGCCCTGCGCGAGAGCAAGAACTGCGTTTTCGTGGCTGCCAGCAAAGAAGTTCTTACCAAAGAACGTATCAACGCTATAGCCATCGCGGTTCAAGAAGAAGCGTGGTGCGTTGTTGCCCGATGTCGAGTTAGGATCGACGAGAGCAATCGCTTTGCCCTTGAGGTCATCCATCTTCTGGTACGGGCTGTCGGCGCGAACATAAACAACCGAATAATAGCCGTTTACACCAGTGTCATGACGCTGGTTGACGAGCGGAGTGGTTTCAACGCCAGTCATCACAGCGCGGGCGTAAGAAGCCGGGCCATAGAATGCGATCTGAATGTTGCCAGCGCGCTGACCTTCGATAACAGCCGCATAGTCGTTAGCAACGCGCAGCGTAACCTTCGTGCCGAGTTCCTTACCGAGGTAAGCTGCCAGAGGCGCATAACGGTCGGAAGTGGTCGAAGCGTTTTCAGCTGGGATCACGCCCAGAACGATTTCTGGATAATCCTTGCTCCAGTCTGCAGCCTGTGCAGTGGAAGCCATCATCGGCATGGTCAGCGTAGCGGTAAGCGCAGCAGCCGCCAGAAAGTTTCTACGGTTAAGCATAGGTATCTCCTGTTAATCCCTGATTTTGGAGCGTAATTTTTTCCGGAGCTTTGTGCGCTCAAGCGGAAAGCTGGCGCAGAACGGCTTCGGCCGACTGCGGAACTGGCATTGGCATTGTTTCAGCCTGTTCATCGGCATCGATGACGTCATCGGCTTCCATGCCGTAAAGGTCGCGTGATGCCATATCGGTCAGCATCGACGGTGTGCCGCGGAATACGATCTTGCCGGCAGACATGCCGACGAGACGGTCGCAATAGCTGCGCGCAATATCGAGCGAGTGCAGATTGCAGAGAACCGTGATGCCATATTCGCGATTGATGCGACGCAGAGCGTCCATGACGCTGCGGGTATTGCGCGGATCGAGCGATGCAATCGGCTCGTCTGCGAGAATGATGCGCGGCTGCTGAACAAGCGCACGGGCAATGGCGACGCGCTGCTGCTGACCACCCGAAAGCTCATCAGCGCGATGCGCTGCAAGATGCGCAATATCGAATTGCTGCAACGCCGAAAGAGCGATCAAACGCTCTTCATCGCTCCAGATACGCAGGAGCGACTTAGGCGTCGAAACATAGTTGAGACGCCCCATCAAAACATTGGTCAGAACATCAAGACGATCAACCAGATTGAAATGCTGGAAAATCATCGCGCATTGTGCGCGCCAATCGCGCAATCCCGAACCCTTGAGCCCGGTAACGTCGCGACCATCCCAGTGAATTGTTCCCTCTGAAGGCTCAACCAGGCGATTGATCATACGCAGCAGCGTCGACTTCCCCGCGCCCGAGCGACCAATAATTCCAACAAACGAGCCCGGCTCGATCTCGAGGTCAACACCCGAAACCGCCACCTTATCATTATAGCGGCGCGTTACGTTTTTTAGTTGAAGCATGAATTCGTCTCCATTCATGCTCACTATTGATCCGTTCAATGACACTGCAATGAACGGACCATGACGTTTGTGTAAACTTACATTCCGCTTTAAGATTTTAATTTAGACAATTGTTTTAATGCTCATTTCCTGCAGGTGACGCAGGAAGGCATCTGTGGAAGCAGCCACTTCACCCGAATTGTCTATTATGACGACATCGTCTGCACCGTCATCGAAGCTCACTTCGCGCTTAAGTCGCAAAGCGATTTCTTCTCGACTTTCACGTCCACGCGATGCAAGCCGCTCTGCGAGTACTTCCGGCCTAGCCGAAATGACGACCACGCACCGTTCCGAATACAGCCTGCGGATATCGCCAAGTACACGCCGCGAGACATTCGCAATCACGACGATACCGTCGGCGATTTTATCATCAAGCGATTTCGGCAATCCATAGCTCAGGCCATGTGCCTGCCAGTGCAGCGCGAAAGCACCCTCGCCTGCGGCTTTAGTAAATGCTGCTTCATCCAGACTGTCGTGATCTTCCGTGCCCGGCATTTGCGGACGCGTGATGATCCGGCGCACAAAATGAAACCGCGTGTCGCCCGCAAGAGCCACACGCGCTGCATCCATAATCGTGTCTTTGCCGGCCCCACTGGGGCCGACAACGGCAACGAAACAGCCTTTCGGCGTATCGGATTGCATCTGCATCAAAGCACCCGTTCGCCTTCGCGCCAGACAGTGCGCACAACCGGAATTGCACCTTTCGGACGCACGCGAACCAGATCGGCACGCTTTCCGATAGCGATTTCGCCGCGATCATCCATAGCCATGGCATCAGCCGGGTTCTTGGTTACGAGGCGGACAGCCTGTGGCAGCGCAATCGGACGCTCCCCCGAAGCAAGGCCGAAAGCCGACTGAATGAGGCTGAACGGAATGTAATCCGATGACAGAATGTCGAGGCTGCCATTATCGACGAGATCGCGTGCAGCGATATTGCCGGAATGCGAGCCACCACGCACAATATTGGGGGCGCCCATCAGAATGGAAAGGCCTGCACCTTTTGAAGCACTGGCTGCTTCCATCGTGGTCGGAAACTCGGCGATCCGCACACCATGGTCAAGTGATTCATCGACATGCGCGCTGGTCGCATCATCATGGCTGGCCAGCACGATGCTGCGCGCTGCTGCCAGTTCGGCAATGGCGCGACGATGTTTGGCCGAATAGGCGTCCGAATCCGCCATACGCTTCTCACAATGCACCCGGAACTCCTCATCCGTGAGCTTCATCTTGCGCATGTAATAAGTGCGATACGTATTAAGATCAACGAATTGACGCTGTCCCGGTGCATGATCCATCAGCGAAGCGAGTTTAACGCGGTCATCACCTGCGAAAAGCTCGAATGTTTCAAGGCAATCTGCTGAGGATACTTCGCAGCGCAGGTGCAGAAAGTGGTCTGCACGCAGGCGATTTTCCCGAACACCGCTTTCGATGGCGTCAGCAAGCATCCGCATATCCTTACCCACGAAGTCACGGTCATAATCGGAACCAACGCGCATCGCATCGAAAACTGTCGTGATGCCCGATGCTGCAACCTGCGCATCATGCGCCTGAACCGCTGCATCGACATTCCAGCGCACCTTTGGACGCGGCGCGTAATGGCTTTCCAGCTGATCGGTATGCAGCTCGATAAGGCCCGGAATGACATAATCGCCATCCATGTCATCGCCGCCGTTGGTATTGCCCTGATCGATGGCGGCAATTTTGCCATCACGGATCAGGATAGAACCGGTAACAATCTCATCAGCAAGCACGATCTGCGCATTTTTCAGAACGGTTTCATTAGCCATTGGATAGCTCTTTCATGACCGCATTCGCATTGGCGGCCGTTTCATATTTCGAGAGGAATGCTTCGATATCGAGCGCGCGGAAATCATCGAGCGCCTGACGCAGACGATCATGGCTCCAGTCCCACCAGGCCAGTCGATCCAGCCGATTGCCGGTCGCAGCGTCGAAGCGTTCGCGAATGAGACGCGCCGGGACACCACCAACAATCGTATAGGGCGCCACGTCCTTGCTCACGACAGCTCCGGCACCGACAACCGCACCGTTGCCAACCGTCACACCCGGCAAGATGGTAGAGCCATGCCCGAGCCATGTGTCGTGACCGATTTTCACAGCATTGCCGCGACGCCAATCAAAGAACTCCGTCTCATCCTTTTCTTCCGGCCAGTAATCACCGGCGCGATAGGTGAAATGATGCAACGTCGGACGCCATGTCGGATGATTGGTGGCGTTGATACGCACATGGCTGGCGATATTGGAAAACTTGCCGATCTCAGCACACCAGATTTCGCAATCGATACCGAGATAGGAATAGTCGTCCAGCACAGTCTCCGAAACACGGCTGCGCGCGCCAATCTCGGTATATCGACCAAGCTTGCTACCGTTTACTTCAGCCGTTTCGTGAACCAGTGGTTCTACCGAGAGCTTGGTCATGCTGCCGCCCTCGGCGAGAAAGCGGTTACGTCGATAATGCGATCGGCAACCTGTTCACGCACATCTTCATCATGGAAAATGCCAAGCATTGCGACGCCTTGCGCCTTCTTGGCCTTGATGAGATCAACAACGACTGCCCTGTTTTTGGCATCGAGCGAAGCGGTCGGCTCATCGAGAAGCAACACCGGATGATCCGTGATGAAACCACGCGCAATATTCACGCGCTGCTGCTCACCGCCGGAGAAGGTTGCTGGTGGCAATACCCAGAGCCGTTCCGGCAGGTTGAGCTGCGCGAGCAATTCGCTTGCACGATTGCGAGCAGCATCGCGATCAACACCACGAGCCACCAATGGCTCCGCAACGACGTCGATTGCCGCCACGCGTGGCAATGTGCGCAGGAACTGGCTGACATAACCAATCGTATCACGCCGAACGGCCAGCACTTCGCGCGGATCGGCTGTTGCCAGATCCACCATACGGTCTTCGTGACGAATGAGGATTGAACCTGCATTCACGGCGTAATTGCCATAGACCATCTTGAGAATGGAGCTTTTACCGGCACCGGAAGGTCCGCCAAGCACGGCGCATTCGCCTGCTTCCAGATTGAAGTCCACGCCACTTACGACTGGCAACTGAATGCCACCCTGCAAATGCATCGTGAACGTCTTCGCCAGACCCGATACGGCCAGCGGAGAGGATGTTCTAACTTGTGTCATTTCTCACCTCACGCATGAAGTTTCGCTAATTTACGAACAACACGCTGCAAACATCTGTTTTAATTTACTAAACCTGCAGAATAGACGACACGAGCAGCTGCGTGTAAGGCGCTTGCGGGTCATCCAGAACGCGGTCTGTCAGGCCCTGTTCGACAATATGGCCGTCTTTCATGACCATGATGCGATGGGACAGAAGACGCGCCACTGCGAGGTCGTGGGTCACGATGACAACCGAAAGGCCGAGATCGCTCACCAAACCGCGCAGCAGGTCGAGAAGACGTGCCTGCACGGACACGTCGAGACCGCCAGTCGGTTCATCCATGAAAACAAGACGCGGAGCCGTGACGAGATTGCGCGCAATCTGCAGACGCTGACGCATACCGCCGGAGAAAGCGCGGGGCTGGTCGTCGATGCGGTCAGCAGCGATTTCGACACGTCCGAGCCATTCAGTTGCCGTGTTGCGAATATTGCCATAATGGCGCTCGCCAACAGCCATCAGCCGCTCACCGACATTGGCACCCGCCGAAACGGTCATGCGCAGGCCATCCGAAGGGTTCTGATGCACGAAGCCCCAGTCGGTACGCATCAGGAAGCGGCGTTCAGCCTCTCCGATCTTGTAAAGATCGCGGAATTCGCCATCACGCATTCGATATTCCACGCTGCCCGATGTTGGTTCCAGACGTGTCGCCAGACAGTTGAGCAAAGTCGTCTTGCCCGAACCGGATTCGCCGACGATGGCCAGCACTTCGCCCGGCCACAGCGAGAAATCGATATCTGCACAACCGCGACGACTGCCATAAAACTTCGAGAGATTGCTGACTTTCAGCAGAGGTTCGATGCTCATTTCAATGCTCATTTCAGGGCTCCCTTGGCTGCGGCCTCATTGTTCGCTGCCAGATGACCAAAGTGGCCATTCGCCTGACGATCTTCACAATAATCGGTGTCGGAGCAGACAAACATCGAGCCGCCACGGTCATCGAGCACGACTTCGTCGAGATAGACGCCGCGTGCGCCACACAATGCGCAAGGCTGTTTGAATTTCTGCACCTCAAATGGATGATCCTCGAAATCGAGGCTCACGACATCCGTATAAGGCGGTACGGCATAGATGCGCTTTTCACGACCAGCACCAAAAAGCTGCAAAGCAGGCGACATATGCATCTTTGGATTGTCGAACTTGGGCGTCGGCGACGGTGCCATGACATAGCGCCCTTCGATCATCACCGGATAATCATAGGTCTTGGCGATATGGCCGTGGCGCGCGATATCTTCGTAAAGCTTCACATGCATGAGGCCATATTCGGCAAGCGCGTGCATCTTGCGCGTTTCGGTTTCACGCGGTTCCAGAAAACGCAGCGGCTCAGGAATTGGCACTTGATAGACAATCACCTGCCCTTCAGTCAGCGGATATTCCGGAATGCGGTGACGTGTCTGGATGATAGTCGCCTCACCCGTATGGGTGGTCACGGCAACATCTGCAGTTTTCTGGAAGAATGCCCGGATGGAAACGGCATTGGTCGTATCATCAGCGCCCTGATCGATAACTTTGAGCACATCATCCTGACCGAGAATTGCCGCCGTCACCTGGACGCCGCCTGTGCCCCAGCCATAAGGCATCGGCATTTCACGGCTTGCGAACGGAACCTGATAGCCCGGAATAGCAATGGCTTTCAGGATAGCACGACGGATCATCCGCTTTGTCTGCTCGTCCAGATAGGCGAAATTGTAATTGGCTAGATCGCTCATTCTGCTGCTTCCTTGCCTGCGGCAATATTGGCTGCTGCTTCCTTGCCTGTGCCGATATTGGCTGCTGCTTCGGTTGCCAAAACTTCAGTCTCGTTGTTCGCTTGTTCATATTCCGCACGCATACGGCGGATGAGATCAAGCTCGGCCTGAAAGTCCACGTAATGGGGCAATTTCAGATGCTCAACGAAGCCTGTCGACTGCACATTGTCGGAATGGGAAATGACGAATTCTTCGTCCTGCGCGGGTGCTGTCACATCCGCATCGAATTCGCGGACACGCAGCGCCCGGTCGCAAAGCGACATCGACATGGCTTTGCGCTCGCTTTGTCCGAACACCAGACCGTAGCCACGGGTGAACTGTGGTGCCTGCTTGGACGAGCCTTTGAACTGGCTCACCATCTGGCATTCGGTCAGCTGAACACGGCCAAGCGAAACGGAAAAGCCGAGCTCAGGCACATCAAACTCAACCTCCACCTCGCCAATGCGGATTTCACCGACAAATGGATGCGTGTTGCCATAACCGCGTTGCGTGGAATAACCCAGAGCCAGCAGGAAGCCTTCATCACCGCGCGCCAAAGCCTGCAAGCGCAGATCGCGCGGCATCGGGAACGTCCACGGTTCGCGGGTAAGATCGCCCGGCTCATGCCCTTCCGGCATCGCACCATCTTCTTCGATCATGCCGTTGACACCGAGAATATCGGTCACGCGTGGCGTTTCTTCAGGCTCAGTCGCTCGCACTTCCGGCTCGGGAACACTGACATCACCCGCCAGTTCCGGATCAAGCAGACGATGCGTGTAGTCAAATGTCGGTCCCAGCAGCTGCCCGCCGGGCAGATCTTTATAGGTAGCCGAAATGCGGCGTTCGATATGCATATTCGCGGTCTCAAGTGGTAGCGAATAGCCGAAACGCGGCAAGGTTGTTCGGTAGGCACGAACCAGAAAGATTGCCTCAATCAGATCGCCCCGCGACTGGCGCACGGCAAGTGCTGCGAGTTCGCGGTCATAAAGCGAACCTTCGGCCATGACGCGATCAACGGCGAGACCCAGCTGTTCGGCAATTTGGTCAAGACGCAACGCTGGAACCGAGCGGTCACCACGACGGCGATCATCAAGCAGACGGTGGGCATTGCGGATGGCGGTTTCACCGCCCTTTACAGCAACATACATGGATCAATCCTCCAAACTTGCTATACGCGTGGTGCGGGGAAGCGCTGCGACTTTGCCATCAGCGACGAGCACCAGATCGATACCCAGCGGAAACAACACGCCATTTTCACGCCACTGCGCAGCAAAATCCTGCGGCAAACCATCAACAGTCAGCACAGTTTCATCCTTGATGCCCGGGCCTTTGAGGCTGAAACCCTGCCCACTCGTCAACGACGAAACTGCTAGAACAACAGTCGTCGAACGATCCGGAAATTCAGGGTCTCCCTGCGCGAAGGAAGCAAGTGCCGGCAACGATTGCGCATCAGTTACAAGTGCGAACTGCGCTTTCGACTGATCGCCGACGATTGGTGCACCGGTATGGAATGTCAGCCATGCCGTTGCGTCCTGATTGGCTGCTATTTCAGCATCGACCCAGACGCTTGCGTCGTGATCAAGAAGCGTTGCTGCGATCAGGCCAAGCTCAGGCGTAAGCGGCTTTGATGGCACAGCCGCACTAGGCAGCGAATGGATACGACCAGGATTGGCCATTGCGTGCATGACTGCATGAAACGCCGACTGCGCTTCATTGACTGGATCAGCCAGTCCGCCTTCAAATGCAGAAGAAGAATGGAGCATCAGTTATCTCCCCGAACCATTGTGAAGAAATCGACCTTCGTGGCAGCAGCTTCGCCGCGCCGTTTTGCATCCGCAGTATCGACACGACCACGCAATGCATTGAGCACGCTGCTTTCGATCGCATCGCGGGTGGCCTCATCGAGCCAGAGCGCATCAAACAGTGCAGCCAGCTTCGCCTTTTCCTGATCACGTCCCAGCGCATAGGAGTGCCCAACCGAGCCATTCGCCAGACGAACAGTTGCGCGGGTGACGGTTGCCTCGCCAACATTGAACGGAGCACCGCCACCGCCAATACGACCGCGCATCATAACAAGTCCGGTTTCCGGACCACGCAAAACTTCAAATTCAGGCTTGTCTGCCCAGTTCTGCCAGAACGTTTTCAATTCTTCGCCGCTTGCGCGAGCGAGGAGCGCCATACTGGCCTGACGTGCTGCTTGCGTTGCATCCGGCGCCAAATTGCTTCCAGCGGTGGAGCCACCTCCACTTTCAACTGTGCTGTGCCGCGTAGTATGCCCCGTAGTGTTCATGAGCTTATCCGCCCTATCTAATCCGGTTGACTTGATCGCCTTAATTGTCTATTCATATAGACAACTATACAATACCAGAATGAATACACCCTGCCAATGACAGGACGATGACAATTGATGACAAAGGCGCAGATGAAAAAGAGCGGGCGGATTGAGAGAAACAGCGGTGTAGCCATCTGGCGGCAGATTGCCGACGAGATACGCGGCGACATCATGGCCGGGAAACTTGCTACGGGCGCGCGTATGCCAGCCGAAATGGACCTGGCAGAACGATTTGGCGTCAATCGCCATACGGTGCGCAGCGCAATTGCGGCTCTTACGCAGGAAGGCGTATTGCGCGCGGAACAAGGACGCGGCACTTTTATCGCCAATGCAAAACGCCTTACCTACCAGATCGGGCGCCGCACGCGTATTTCGCAATCGCTGGCTTCGCAGGTACGAGACATGAAGGGCGCATTGCTCGCTTCCGACACAGTGCCCGCTTCTCAAGACATAGCCGAAGCTCTTGCGATTGAGATCGGTTCACCTGTTACGCAACTGGAAACCTTACACAGTGCCGACGGACGCCCTGTGTCGCGCGCTACACTTTGGATCAGCGCCGAAAAATTTCCGGAAATCACCACGGACTATGCAGAGAGTGGTTCTGTCACCGTGGCTTTCAGAAAAGCAGGTCTTACGGATTATTTCCGCAAATCGACAATCATATCCGCCCGACATGCAGATTCTGATGATCTGAAACATTTAAAACTTTCGCCAGGCGCCATTGTGCTGACAGCCAAAGCTATCAATGTGAACACGGATGGGGAACCGATCCAATATTCGCTCACCCGGTTCTCTGCCGACAATATGGAATTCTCAATCGAGACTTATCCCGGCGATCCTCAGATGAATGACATGAACTAGATCATACTAATTCAGATACTGCTAAAAGCGGCCCAGAGGCGGCTTTAATCACGCACTGGTGGTCTGATTCTAACATTTGCTCAGCATAAGTGTCAGCCGGGATTCAAACGATAAACTCAATCCACGAGTGCGCCGTGCGCCCTTTTTGGCGCACAAAAGTCGCTCTAACACTTTATATTTACAGCATAATTTTACCTTAAACTGATTCAAGTTTAAGGAATTATTCTGTAACTAATTCAGGCAGGAAGACGCCGATGACAGTGACTATTTTTCACAACCCGAAATGCGGCACTTCGCGCAATACGTTGGCAATCATCCGTGCCAGCGGTGAAGAACCAGTCATCATCGAATATGTACAAAACCCGCCTACACGGGAACGTCTGACAGGGCTTCTGGCGGCTATGAATGTAAAGCCGCGGGAATTGTTGCGCGAGAAAGGCACACCTTATGTCGAACTCAACTTGTCTGACCCGAAATGGAGCGATGACGCGCTGATCGACTTCATGATGGCTCATCCAATCCTGATCAATCGGCCTATTGTAGAAACACCGCTCGGCACGAGACTATGCCGCCCTTCAGAACTGGTTCTGCCTCTTCTGGAAAATCCCGTTGCTTCATTCACGAAAGAAGACGGCGAGCAGATCACATATCCGGATGGACCACGCTGATAAGCCTCCTTAGTGCGGTTTCTGTTAAAACCGAATCATTGGAACTGCTCTATCTCTTTGTTTGTACGCGCATCTTGTTCCGAAAACCGGTTCGCATTTGTGAGGATGCGCTTTAAATGCGCTCCTAGTTTGGCTTTCTTTGATTTTAGCAGCTAACAACCAATAGAAAAGGCGCTGTAAAAACAGCGCCTTATCGTGCTTATCTTATAAAGCAGATTATATCCGCTCTTAGAATGGAATTTCGTCGTCGAGATCGCGGGAGAAACCACCGCCGCCGCCACCCTGATTGGATGGGCCGGAGGAACCGAAATCACCGCCGCCGCCGGAATAATCCGACATCTGGTTGCGATTGCCACCGCCACCACCGCCGAATGAGCGACCTTCACCGCCGCCTTCACCACGGCCATCGAGCATCTGAAGCTCGCCGCGGAACTTCTGCAACACGATTTCGGTGCTGTAGCGGTCGTTGCCGTTCTGGTCCTGCCACTTGCGGGTCTGCAGTGCGCCTTCGATATAAACCTTAGCACCCTTTTTCAGATACTGCTCGGCAACCTTGGCAAGATTTTCGTTGAAAATGACAACGCTGTGCCATTCGGTACGATCCTTGCGTTCGCCGGTCTGACGGTCGCGCCAGCTTTCCGAAGTTGCAATGCGCAGATTGGCGATCTGATCGCCTGAATTGAGGCGACGAATTTCAGGATCGGCACCAAGATTGCCGACCAGAATGACTTTGTTGACGCTACCAGCCATCGAAAACTTACTCCGGGTCTCGCAAGCACGCCTTCCCGCACGTCTTCATCCAGACTTCATCCAGATTTATCCAGACAAGGGGTGCTTTCCAAAATAAAGATCAGGCGCAACCATGCGCCATCACCAGAAACTCAGCAAACACTCTACAACAGCCACTCTCCATGCGCTCTCATTGGAGGGGCTATTTTAATAGTGTTCCACAGAAGTTATGTTCTTGTTTTGTTCAAAATGCAATAACTACTGACAATTTTCAGCAGATAATTCCTGAGAGAACAGAGATAAGCCCTGCCGCTCACTGTTTATTAGGCGCGCAGGGCTTGAGGTTGAGCAATGCTCTTATATCGACAGTACTTCGCCGATAAATCTAATCGGAAATCTGAGGTGCGACACCATATTTCCGCGCATGTTTTAAATTTTCTGCAATTACCTGTTTCAATCAAAAATGCATCATTCCTTGCAGATGAGGCAGCTATGACCGCAAGCAATTGTGCTTTCATCAATATGAAAGCTAGGCAACGTAGTCAGGTGGACTCATGCTCCTTTACCTCCCTGTTGCGTTGGCTCGACTGACTGGGACCTCTTGTCGATATCGTTTCATCCCTTCCGATATCTCCCCATTCAGCGAGTAAATGTAGTCTGCTCCTGTCAGGAGTAACAGTCAACGCTCTTGCGTTCACATTTCGTATCGCCTATCAGAAGGTTGGTTGTTCGATCTTTGTTCTGGTGCTAAATCTGCACCGAACGATTGACCGGCCCCCTTTCCCTGGAAGGGGTTCATCCCCATATTATGGAGCGGCGCGACGTATATCGGCGCCCGAACACTCCATGACATGACCAAACAGGCAGGACGCGGAATGAGCGATCAGAAATTCATTTCCATACGTGGCGCGCGTGAACACAATCTGAAAAATGTCGACCTAGATCTGCCACGCGACAAGCTGATCGTGATGACAGGCCTTTCAGGCTCCGGCAAATCATCGCTGGCCTTCGATACGATCTATGCGGAAGGTCAGCGCCGCTATGTCGAAAGCCTTTCGGCTTATGCGCGCCAGTTCCTTGAGATGATGCAGAAGCCAGATGTCGATCAGATCGACGGTCTGTCCCCTGCCATCTCCATCGAACAGAAGACGACAAGCCGCAATCCGCGCTCGACTGTCGGCACCGTTACTGAAATCTACGACTATATGCGCCTGCTTTTCGCGCGTGTGGGTGTGCCTTATTCGCCAGCCACCGGCCTGCCGATTGAGAGCCAGACAGTCAGCCAGATGGTTGATCGGGTTCTGGCATTTGAGGAAGGCACGCGACTTTATATCCTCGCGCCTATCGTTCGCGGTCGTAAAGGCGAATACAAGAAAGAGCTGGCCGAGCTTCAGAAAAAAGGGTTTCAGCGTGTGAAGGTCGATGGCACCTTCTATGAAATCGCTGATGTTCCGGCCCTCGACAAGAAGTACAAGCACGATATTGATGTGGTCGTGGACCGTGTTGTGGTACGCGCTGATCTCTCGACCCGCCTCGCCGACAGCCTTGAAACCTGCCTCAAGCTCGCTGAAGGTCTGGCGATCGCCGAATTTGCCGACAAGCCACTGCCGCCTGAAGAAACTGCCGGAGGTGGTGCCGCGAACAAATCGGCCAACGAGACGCATGAACGCGTGATGTTCTCGGAAAAATTCGCCTGCCCTGTTTCCGGCTTTACAATCCCGGAAATCGAGCCGCGCCTGTTTTCCTTCAACAATCCGTTTGGCGCCTGTCCGACCTGTGACGGCCTGGGAACCCAGCAGGCAATCGATCCAAACCTGATCGTTCCAGATGTGAATGCAGCCCTGAAAGATGGAGCGATTGCGCCCTGGGCTCGCTCGTCTTCGCCTTATTATAATCAGACGCTCGAAGCGCTGGGCAAAGCCTATGGTTTTAAGGTCAGTGCCAAGTGGTCGGATCTTTCCGATGAAGCACAGGACGCCATTCTCTATGGCACCAAGGGCAAGGAAATCACCTTCCAGTATGATGATGGCCTGCGGTCCTATCAGACCACCAAGGCTTTTGAAGGTGTGATTCCCAATCTCGAGCGCCGCTGGAAAGAAACCGATTCGGCATGGTCGCGTGAGGAAATCGAACGCTTTATGTCTTCGACGCCCTGCCCGGCCTGTAAAGGCTTTCGCCTGAAGCCGGAAGCGCTGGCGGTGAAGGTTGGCATGAAACATATCGGTGAAATCACCAGCATGTCGATCCGTAATGCGGATCAGTGGTTCCGCGATGTCGATGGCACATTCAACGACAAGCAGCGCGAAATTGCTGCCCGTATTCTCAAGGAAATCCGCGAACGTCTGGAGTTCCTCAACGATGTTGGTCTCGACTATCTGACACTGGCACGCAATTCCGGCACGCTGTCGGGTGGTGAAAGCCAGCGTATTCGCCTTGCCTCACAAATCGGCTCCGGTCTGACTGGCGTGCTTTACGTGCTCGATGAGCCGTCCATTGGCTTGCATCAGCGCGACAATGCCCGCCTTCTCGACACGCTCCGTCACCTACGCGATCTCGGCAATACCGTTATCGTCGTCGAACACGATGAAGATGCGATCCTGACAGCAGACTATGTGGTCGATATCGGCCCGGCTGCTGGTGTTCATGGCGGCAAGATCATCGCGCAGGGCACGCCGAAAGACGTTATGTCCAACCCGAATTCGCTCACCGGCAAATATCTGTCGGGTGCGATGGAAGTAGCTGTTCCCGCTGAGCGCCGCAAGCTCACCAAGAACAAGCGCATCCGCGTTGTCGGCGCGCGTGGCAACAATCTGAAGGATGTTTCAGCGGATATTCCGCTTGGCACATTCACGGCAGTTACAGGCGTATCCGGTGGTGGCAAGTCCACCTTCCTGATCGAAACGCTGTTCAAGGCCGCTTCGCGCCGTATCATGGGCTCGCGCGAACATCCCGCGGAGCATGACCGCATCGAAGGACTGGAATTCCTCGATAAAGTCATCGACATCGATCAGTCGCCGATTGGCCGCACGCCGCGTTCCAACCCGGCGACCTATACCGGCGCGTTTACACCGATGCGCGATTGGTTCGCCGGCCTGCCGGAAGCCAAGGCTCGCGGTTATCAGCCCGGACGCTTCTCGTTCAACGTGAAAGGTGGACGCTGTGAGGCCTGCCAAGGCGATGGCGTCATCAAGATTGAGATGCACTTCCTGCCGGATGTCTATGTCACCTGTGATGTCTGTCACGGCAAGCGCTACAACCGCGAAACGCTGGAAGTGCAGTTCAAAGGCAAGTCGATTGCCGATGTTCTCGACATGACGGTTGAGGAAGGCGCTGAGTTCTTCTCCGCAGTTCCAGCCGTGCGTGACAAGCTTGAAACGCTGGTGAAGGTTGGCCTCGGCTATATCAAGGTCGGTCAGCAGGCAACGACACTTTCGGGTGGTGAAGCGCAGCGCGTGAAACTCGCCAAGGAACTGTCGCGCCGCGCAACGGGTCGCACGCTCTATATTCTTGACGAGCCGACGACCGGCCTGCATTTCCACGACGTTGCAAAGCTTCTCGAAGTGCTGCACGAGCTGGTCGAACAGGGCAATACGGTTGTGGTCATCGAGCACAATCTCGAAGTCATCAAGACTGCCGACTGGGTTATCGATCTTGGTCCGGAAGGTGGTGATGGCGGCGGCGAGATCGTGGCCGTTGGACGTCCGGAAGACATCGTGAAGGAAAAGCGCTCTTATACAGGCCAGTTCCTGAAAGAACTGCTGGAGCGGCGCCCAAAGGGCAAAGCAGAAGCTGCTGAGTAAGTGTATATATCAGAGCCGGGCCCTAGTGCCCGGCTTAATCATTTGATCACATCGATCTGTAAGTGGTTATATTTATCTTACATTAAAAAATGTCTTACGAGACTCGCTGGTAAACACCTGCAAAAGTCACTCCCACGCCGTACTGGCCAAATACATCGTCTTCTTGCAACCTCATATATCCGTCTTGTGTGAATGTAAGTTCGGTAACTGCACTGCCACTAAATGAAGGTCGACTGTAATGAAGCGAATTTTCTTCTGTTATTTCTGAGTAAAATTCCAGAAAACCCAAGTTGGGTCCAAGATCCCGAGATACACCGTGATAAGTTTCCCCACAGACGAAATATCGAGCTTGTCCTTCAGGACTTTCAGGTAGAGGAATAATTCGAACCTCTGCCGGAGACTCATCAGTTTCTAATCTAATCCACTGTCCCGCGTATGGATCATCTGGTGGAAGAGACAAGATGCCGTAATAAACTTTTTGAGAAAGCGCTGAGCCTAACCACTCTAGAAGTTCTTGTTTGTAGGCTTTAACTTCTTGAATCTTAAACCCTTTGCTTTGAGAAGTTGAAGAATCGTATTCATCATGGTGTTTCAAACACAAGAACGCTAGGTTTGTGGGAGAGTGATTGGAACTATTGCCATCTAGGTGCGCAATTTGACCAGCATTCATCTCTGTTTTTCTCTCAAGAGCAAAACAGAGACAACAGCGTCTTCTGCTTTCGACCAAAGCGTTTGTTTCGCTCTCGGTCGGCATTCGTTTACGTGCCATGTTTCCCCCTTAAAAACTCACTGCGCGTTTTTATATACGATAAATGCCAACTATACGAAGCTGTGTAGTCTAAATTTGCGAGAAGCTATGAAAGCTTATATACATTCTCGATTTTGATGGACGGACAACAGGCACTTATGTTTTCTACACTAGCTCAGCGCGTTAAATTCGTGACAGAACTATGCAGCGCTTTGCTATTCAACAAATCCCACAATCGGGCCATATCCGCCATGCCACGAGATATCGTTTCTCCCCATGGCTGGATTGTAAATTCCAGCACCGCCACCACCGTCGAGGAACAGTGCGTTCGCGCATTTCAGCTCATCTCGAAACAGTGACGCGAAGTCATAGAAATTCACCGCATCTTCGCTAATCGCAAAGTGGATGGTCTCATCGGCGCAAACACCAACGCCGCTTCTGCGGGTCCGGTCCGTCGATCCTTTGATCAGAATCGGATTGAGCTTGTTCTGAATGACCAGCATCGGTCCGGATTGAGTCGCAAAGCGCGCCTGCGGCCGACGTTTCAAAAACCTGTCAGTCGAAACAATGCCGGCGCTGTCATTATCAAAATAGAAAACACCATTGGGCTTTTTATAGAAGTTCGGAACTGGGCCAGACGCGCGCTGAGGCACTTTCGTATCGGCAGCAACCAGTTCCTGCCCGTCCTCGACATAGAGCCCCATAGGCGCGAAATCTTCCCTGTACATTCCCGCATTAAACGCGAACGACAGCGTTTTGCCTTGTGCAGCCTCAGCATCCGCAACTTTCGAGAAATTGCGATAAGGCTCGCCATCTGCGCCCTTCCAGAACAGACGCAGGTTTTCTTTGGCCTTCACCGTACAGATGATGAATTTGGTGTCCTGAAAGACCTGCTCGCCACAGCTTTCCGCTTGCGAGGATTGGATACCGAAAAGGAGCCCTGCGAAGCCAATAACCGGGAGAGCCATACTCATTTTACGAAAGCGCATCGCGAAACCTCCCAATCGAAATCATAGACCGTAGAAATGAAAAAAGCCCGGTCAAACCGGGCCTTCTCGCATAACTGATCGCGATCATGCCGCGCCAGTTCATAAGGATTAGCCGTTAACGGCATCCTTCAGGCCCTTGCCAGCCGAGAACTTCGGCACGTTGCGGGCAGGAATAGCAACTTCCATACCGGTCGAAGGGTTACGGCCAGTCGAAGCTGCGCGATGCGAAACGGAGAAAACGCCGAAGCCTGGCAGGCGTACTTCTTCGCCAGCCTTGAGAGCACCGGTGACAGCTGCGAGTACAGCGTCAACAGCAGTTCCTGCGTCGGCCTTAGTCAAACCGCCCTTTTCCGCTACTGCGGCGACCAATTCGTTCTTGTTCATAGGCATTTCCTTTCTTTATCTACCGGAACGAATAACGCGACCGGATTGGGTGCAGTTTATTCAAATCGGTTGACAAACCAAGCCTGTCAACACGAAAAAACCCCGGAAAACCGGGGTTAAACACAGAAATGCCGGGCATTTAGCCCGGCATTGTATGCTTATTAGCCACTAGCAATGACTAATGTGCTGTTGAAACACCTGCATCGTCGTCCACAGGAGCGGATGCAACAGGCGTTTCAGGCTCTGTCCACTCGATCGGCTGCGGCTCACGAACCAGTGCATGTTTCAGCACTTCACCGACTCGCGACACTGGAACGATCTCAAGATTGTTCTTCACATTGTCCGGAATATCCGCCAGATCCTTGGCGTTTTCTTCCGGGATCAGAACCTTCTTGATGCCGCCACGCAATGCAGCAAGCAGCTTTTCCTTGAGACCGCCGATAGGAAGCACACGGCCACGCAACGTCACTTCACCGGTCATCGCAACGTCCTTACGAACCGGAATACCGGTCATAACAGAGACAATTGCCGTGACCATGGCGATACCAGCCGACGGGCCATCCTTTGGCGTCGCACCTTCCGGTACGTGAACGTGGATGTCGCGCTTGTCGAACAACGGAGGTTCGATGCCGAAATCAACCGCACGCGAGCGAACATAAGATGCCGCCGCAGAAATCGATTCCTTCATCACATCACGGAGATTACCCGTGACAGTCATGCGACCCTTACCAGGCATCATGACACCTTCGATGGTCAGCAATTCGCCGCCCACTTCAGTCCATGCCAGGCCTGTGACAACACCGACCTGATCTTCGCCATCAATCTGACCATAACGGAAGCGCTCGACACCGAGATAATCGGAGAGGTTCTTGTCAGTGATCTTCACCGACTTCTTCTTCGACTTCAGAATCTCGGTCACGGCCTTACGTGCCAGAGTCATCATCTCACGTTCAAGGCTACGAACACCGGCTTCACGCGTGTAAAGACGGATAACGTTACGCAGCGCATCGTCCGTGACCGAAAACTCCTTCGGCTGCAGAGCATGATCCTTGATCGCCTTTGGCAGCAGGTGCCGTTTGGCAATCTCGAGCTTTTCATCTTCGGTGTAACCGGCAATACGGATGACTTCCATACGGTCCAGAAGTGGACCAGGAATGTTCAGCGTATTGGCAGTCGTTACGAACATGACGTTCGACAGATCATATTCAACCTCAAGGTAATGATCCATGAAGGTCGAGTTCTGTTCTGGGTCCAGTACCTCAAGCATTGCCGATGACGGATCGCCACGGAAATCCTGGCCCATCTTGTCGATTTCATCGAGCAGGAAGAGCGGGTTGGACTTCTTCGCCTTCTTCATCGACTGGATGACCTTGCCGGGCATCGAACCGATATAGGTGCGGCGATGACCGCGGATTTCAGCCTCGTCACGCACGCCGCCGAGCGACATACGGACATATTCACGGCCGGTAGCCTTGGCAATCGAACGTGCAAGCGAGGTCTTACCAACACCGGGAGGTCCAACGAGACAGAGGATCGGACCCTTGATCTTGGTCGAGCGAGCCTGCACCGCGAGATACTCGACAATGCGCTCCTTGACCTTTTCCAGACCAAAGTGATCGTCACCGAGTACGCCTTCGGCAAAGTTCAGATCCTGCTTGATCTTCGACTTCTTGCCCCAAGGAATAGACAGCAGCCAGTCGAGATAGTTGCGAACAACAGTCGCTTCTGCCGACATCGGGCTCATGCTGCGCAGCTTCTTCAGCTCAGCCTGTGCCTTTTCGCGAGCTTCCTTGGAAAGCTTGGTCTTGTTGATGCGTTCTTCGAGTTCAGCCGCTTCATCGCGACCATCCTCACCATCACCAAGTTCCTTCTGGATCGCCTTCATCTGTTCGTTGAGGTAGTATTCGCGCTGCGTCTTTTCCATCTGGCGCTTAACGCGGCCACGGATGCGCTTCTCAACCTGCAGAACCGAAATCTCGGATTCCATGAAGGCAAGTGCCTTCTCAAGACGCTCACGCACCGAGAGAATCGACAGCATTTCCTGCTTTTCAGGAATCTTGATAGCGAGATGCGAAGCAACCGTATCGGCGAGCTTGGAATAGTCGTCGATCTGGCTGGCAGCACCAACCACTTCCGGCGAAATCTTCTTGTTCAGCTTGACGTAGTTTTCGAAGTCGGAAACCACCGAGCGGGCCAGAGCCTCAACTTCAACAGCATCTTCTTCCGGCTCAGGCAGAGCCGTTGCGTAAGCTTCGTGATAATCCTCACGATCGGTAAACTTGGAAACCTTGGCGCGCGCAGTGCCTTCGACGAGAACCTTTACGGTACCGTCTGGCAGCTTGAGGAGCTGCAGCACATTGGCGATCGTGCCGATTTCATAGATTGCATCCGGTGCCGGATCGTCGTCAGCCGCATTCTTCTGCGTTGCGAGCAGAATCTGCTTGTCGACACCCATCACTTCTTCAAGTGCTTTGATCGACTTTTCACGTCCAACAAACAGCGGAACAATCATATGGGGGAAGACTACGATATCGCGCAACGGCAGAACGGCATACAGCCCGTCTTCGCCACCCGCTGGGGTCTTCTGTTCAATACCCGTCATTATTCAGTCCTTTCTCAGGTCATTCGACCCGATTGCCACAGGCTGTGGCCCCTTTCATTATGAGGCAGTCCACAACCAGTGCTTCGGTCCATAATTGGAGTGTCGAACTCCTTAATTCAAGCTGCTTTAAGGGGCAGCATTCATAGAATCGTCATCTATCCTGCGCCGTCACGGGAATTTGTACAATAACAAGCGCTCGTTGTATTCAGCATCAGCCAAGACATAGACAAGAAAAAGGCCGCTTGCGCGGCCTTTTCCAAAAGTTCTCGCAATCGTCAGGCCGACGCATTGCCCTTTTCTTCCTGCCGCTCAGCGTAGATATAGAGCGGACGAGCGCTGCCATCCACAACATCACCGGAAATGACCACTTCCTGCACGCCTTCCAGCGTTGGAAGCTCGAACATCGTGTCGAGCAGGATCTTTTCCATGATCGAGCGCAGGCCGCGAGCACCGGTCTTGCGTTCAACTGCCTTGTTGGCAATCGCGCGCAGAGCGTCGTCGTGGAAGCTCAGCTCGACACTTTCCATGTCGAACAGACGCTGATACTGCTTCACGAGCGCGTTCTTTGGCTCGGTCAGGATCTGTACCAGCGCATCCACATCCAGATCTTCCAGAGTGGCGATAACAGGCAGACGACCGACGAATTCCGGAATGAGACCGAATTTCAGCAGATCTTCGGGTTCCAGTTCCTTGAACACGTCACCGATACGACGCTCATCAACCGACTTCACGTTTGCACCGAAACCAATCGATGTCTTCTCGCCGCGTGCCGAGATGATCTTGTCGAGACCAGCAAAAGCGCCGCCGCAGATGAACAGGATGTTCGTCGTATCCACCTGCAGGAATTCCTGCTGCGGATGCTTGCGACCGCCCTGCGGCGGTACGGAAGCAACGGTGCCTTCCATGATCTTCAGAAGCGCCTGCTGAACGCCTTCGCCCGACACGTCGCGGGTGATCGAAGGATTGTCCGACTTGCGGCTGATCTTATCGACTTCGTCGATATAAACGATGCCGCGCTGTGCGCGTTCAACGTTGTAATCAGCCGACTGAAGCAGCTTTAGAATGATGTTTTCGACGTCTTCACCGACATAGCCGGCTTCTGTGAGCGTCGTGGCATCAGCCATGGTGAACGGAACATCGATAATGCGTGCGAGTGTCTGAGCAAGATAGGTCTTGCCGCAACCCGTAGGGCCAACCAACAGAATGTTGGACTTCGCCAGTTCGATGTCGCTGCTCTTCGTCTGATGCGCGAGACGCTTGTAGTGATTGTGCACGGCTACAGCGAGAACGCGCTTGGCGCCCTTCTGGCCGATGACATAATCGTCAAGAACGTCCATAATTTCCTGCGGCGTAGGTACACCTTCGCGCGATTTCACCATCGAGGTTTTGTTTTCCTCGCGGATGATGTCCATGCAAAGTTCGACGCACTCGTCGCAGATAAATACGGTCGGGCCTGCAATCAGCTTACGAACTTCATGCTGGCTTTTGCCACAGAACGAGCAATAAAGCGTATTCTTTGAATCGCCGCCGCTGTTGCTGACTTTGCTCATTGCAGTTTCCTTTCAATTGACTGAATTGAACGCTATTCCGCGATGCGCCCACTTCAATCGTTTCTTCCGGTTCGGATCCAATTGAGGGAACAATACACCGTCGCCTCAATGGTCGTATCAGCAGTCAAAACGCACTGCTTACATTCTCTGGATTCCAGTCACCGCAGGCTTCCCGACCGAAGAAGCCTGTTTTGGCGACTTTTGCAGAACCTTAGGCGGGGAACAATTGAAAAATCGCCATTCCTGCCAGTTTCTGCACAATCTGAGTGATTTTAGCGCCCTGAACCCCAACAGATGCTTAACGCCACTCGTTAACCTTCAGGTACGAACAACAAATAAGCCGCTTTTGTGGCAAAGAGCGCCAAAATATGGAGAGGCAGTCAAACTGCCTCCTCAAAATTACTTGGCTTCTTCAGTGCCTGCGTCGCGCGATTCGATCACCTTATCGATCAAACCGAACTCGAGAGCTTCCTGTGCGGTCATGAAATGATCGCGATCAAGGGTACGCTCAATCGTCTCATAATCGCGACCGGTGTGCTTGACGTAGGTTTCATTCAGACGGCGCTTCATCTTGATGATGTCCTGCGCATGACGCTCGATATCCGACGCCTGCCCCTGGAAGCCGCCCGAAGGCTGGTGAACCATGATGCGGGCATTTGGCAACGCATAACGCTGGCCAGTGGCGCCTGCAGTCAGAAGCAGCGAGCCCATGGAAGCAGCCTGGCCCATGCAGAGCGTGGAAACAGGAGGCTTGATGAACTGCATCGTGTCGTAGATCGCCATGCCGGACGTAACAACGCCACCTGGCGAATTGATGTACATGTTGATCTCTTTCTTCGGGTTTTCAGACTCGAGGAAGAGCAACTGCGCGCAAATCAGCATCGACATGCCATCTTCGACAGGACCGTTGACGAAGATGATGCGTTCTTTCAGCAAGCGCGAGAAAATATCATAGGCCCGCTCGCCACGGTTGGTCTGCTCGACCACCATCGGCACGAGGTTCATGACGGTTTCAATGGGATCTCTCATAATGGGCCTCTGCATATTTATGGCGAATATGAATCGTACGGATATTCCATACATAGGGCTTTGCAGCCCTGTTCCGCAAGATGCCGATCAATCCCAGTCGGAATCCTGTTCGACAGGCTTAATGCCGCGTTTCTCATCGAGCATTTTGCGTGCCGTTTCAGTCAGGCGTGCCTGAATACGAACAGAGCCATCTTCCAGATCTTCGCGCTTCACGTCGCTGCCATGCTGGTACATCCAGTCGAGGATACGAAGCTCGGACGGAGAAAGCACAACATCAACAGTGCCAAGCGCGCCTGCAATGCGGGTCTCGATCAAAGAAAGCAACCTGTCAACGCCTTCACCCGTCCAGGCTGAAAGCGGGATCGGACGTCCCTCCTCGCTGCCTGCAGCAGCCAGACGGGAAGCCGCTTCACGGCCAGCTTCGTCCAGATTGTCGATCTTGTTCCATATCTGGATCACGCGCTTATGATCATGCGGCTCGACGTCGAGACCAGCCAGAATGCTTTCGACATCCTCGGCCTGTGCTGCATTGTCGGGGTCAGAAATGTCGCGGACATGCAGAATCAGATCGGCCTCAACCACTTCTTCCAGTGTTGCACGGAATGCAGCAACCAGATGGTGCGGAAGGTTCGAAATGAAACCCACAGTATCCGACAGAATAACCGTCTCGCCATGCGGCAAACGAATACGACGCAATGTCGGGTCGAGCGTGGCGAACAGCATATCTTCCGCCAGCACATCCGCGCCCGTCATACGATTGAACAGCGTTGATTTGCCCGCATTCGTATAACCAACGAGCGCGACAACCGGATGCGGCACCTTGCGGCGCTTCTGCCGGTGCAGCGTACGCGTACGCACAACCGTTTCAAGCTCACGCTTGATCTTCAAAATCTTGTCTTGAAGCATACGTCTGTCGGCTTCGATCTGCGTTTCACCCGGACCACCGAGGAAGCCGCTACCGCCGCGCTGACGCTCAAGGTGGGTCCAGCTTCGTACAAGACGGCCCTTCTGATAGTTCAGATGCGCAAGCTCTACCTGCAACGCACCTTCCTTGGTGCGCGCTCTCTCGCCGAAAATCTCGAGAATGAGGCCGGTACGGTCAATAACCTTGACGTTCCACTCCTTTTCAAGATTGCGCTGCTGCACAGGCGTCAGCGCATGATCAACGATAACAAGGCCAATCGCCTTTTCTTTGACGACTTCAGCAACAGCTTCAACCTTGCCGGTTCCCAGAAGGGTCGCAGGCCTCGGCTGATTGACGATCACGTTTTCGGCATGGGCAATTTCGAGATTGATCGCACGCGCAAGACCGACGGCTTCTTCCAGCCGCGCTTCATTGGAGCGCTGGAACTGGGGTCTCTCGCCTTCTTCACTTGCAGTGCTTGTATTGTGCCGCTCTGGCAAAATTGGAACGATAACCGCCGCTCTTGTGGGTTCTGGTTCAGACACACCAAATCCCTTGTTTTCATCGGCAGGCGATACGTTCTTACCCTTGAATTTCGACAAATAAACTTACTCCGGGATACGGAAACGAACTATCCAGCAGATAGGTCTCCGCACTTGCGGTTTCAAACAGAAGACGCCCCGGCTAATCAAATCATGATCCATATTGCCCAAACCGGACGTGGATCGGAATCGAAAAAACTGGAGCGGTGTGACAGTTTCAAGAGATCACCACGCTCCAGTATAAAACTGGTCAGTTATAAACTGATAAGCGTCAGACTTCCTCACCCTCGAACATCTGTACCGGCTGGCTCGGCATGATGGTCGAAATTGCATGCTTGTAAACAAGCTGCGAATGACCATCGCGACGCAGCAATACGCAGAAATTGTCAAAGGACGTCACGATACCCGTGAGCTTCACGCCATTAATAAGGAAGATGGTCAGTGAAATTTTCTGCTTGCGTACAGAATTGAGGAAAAGGTCTTGAAGATTTTGCGATCGTTCAGCCATTGTTTTTATTCCTTTAATCGATCAGCAGTTTGTTCGTTTAATGCCAGACGAACACGCGCACACACATAAATCAAGCACCCGGATTGCGCAAAGCCTGGCACTGATCGCAATTGCTGTGGAAAGACAACTGCTTCGCTCTTTAGCTTCGGTTAACAGGATGGGAATCTTTGCGCAACCAGCAAATTCAAATGCAGGCAAGCAATTCTTTCTAGGCACCAACGGATGAGCACTGATTTTGCTCGAAAGAAAGTGGCTCACCAAGCAGCGGTCTCACGCGGTCAATCGCCCACATATAGAAGCTTCCCGGTTGCATCGAGACGACTTCCTTATGCTTCTTATGGATATGAAAGCCAATGAAATCAGGATGTTTGGTAGGTTCAATCCCATAAGCCGGATCGTAAATCCGCGTCGCTTCCTTACCGACCCAGTAATAGAAATTCTCCTGCGGAGCTGCATTTCTGAAGATGCCATACTTGCGCGCCAGCCGGGATATGCCGTCATTTCCAAAAATAGTGATTCCAATGGCGGCGGGCGTAACTTCCTTACCGATCACGCGATAATAAAGCGGGCGCAGCTTTCCACGTCGCAATCCAAGCCAACGCGGCAACGGATAGCTGGCAGCCACATAAGCTTCAAATTCGCGGATAATCGGATGGTCATGCGGCAGATAAAGCGCGGACACGCCAACGCGGAATCGATTCTCGCGCGCGAGATATGGCTTTGACGGGTCGGGATGAAACTGCTTGAGCAGGTAAACATCCGTATCGAGCCACACACCCTGCTGATGCTTCATCAGCATTATACGGAAAATATCGCTGAACTGAACGATCGTCGTCCGGCTGTGGAAATTCGGATAGCCGGGATCAAGACGCTTAAACACCAGCTCAGGCAGAATGCTGCTGGCATCGTGTAGTTCGACGCCCGCTGGCACGTTCTCGATCGGCGCGTATGAAAACAGCTTCACACGCTGACCGGTCATCACCATCGATGCCAGACAGATGCGATCAACATCGCGCAGCCGCGGCCCATACCAGAAAGTGCAGATATCCATGAATGACACCGAGGAAGAAGAACTGCGGCATCATATAAAGATCAGCTAATAAAATAGATACATCAAATTGCTAGCTAGAAGAACTCGAGGCTTACGCGGAACATTTGCTCCACATGCTTGATAGCATCAGCGGTCGCAAAGATCACAACACGGTCTTTCGGCTTGATGCGAACATTGCCATTGGGCTGGATAACCTGTCCGTCGCGATAGATTGCGCCGATTCGCAGGCCTTCCGGCAGATCGAGATCGCGCAGAGGCGCACCGACCAGCGACGACGTCTCAAGCGCTTCCGCCTCAATGATTTCCGCCATGTCCCGATAGACACTATAGACGGCACGGATACGACCACGCCGGACATGCTGCAATATCTTCGATACGGTAACGGCTTTCGGATTGATATAGGCGTCAATCCCCACCATGTGGGTGAAATCCTGATACGCAACCGTATTGATCAAAGCCATATTGGCCTTACAGCCAAGGCGCTTGGCCATGATACTGGAGAGGATATTGACCTGATCCTGATTGGTCAGCGCCACAAAAAGATCGGCGTCCTCGATATCGGCTTCCTGCAAAAGTGCCTGGTCAAGCGCACTGCCATGCAGAACCATGGTCCGGTTGAGCTGGTCGGCAATCGCGAAGGCGCGCTCGTGCTCGCTCTCGATCATCTTGATACGCGTCTGCCACTTACGCTCTTCAATAGCCTTGGCGACATAAAGCCCGATATTGCCACCGCCTGCGATAACAATACGATGCGCTTCCGGCTTCTCATGCCCGAACAATGACAGCGTTCTGCGGACCTGCTCGCGGGTCGTGACGACATAGGCAAGATCACCGGCATGTAGTTGATCGTTGGAGCGTGGAATAAACAGGCTACCATTGCGCACAACGCCCACGACTGTCGCAGCCAGTCCAGGAAAAAGGTCGGACAGCTGTTTCAGCGGCGTATTGATAACCGGGCATTCTTCCAGACATTCGATGGCGAGACCGATGATCTTATCATCGGCAAATCGCAGCACATCGGTCGCGCCCTGTAAGGCGATGCGCCGCAAAACCACTTCACCGACCTCAAGCTCCGGCGAGATAATCACATCAATGGGCAGGTTTTCGCGCAGGAACAGGTCCTGATATTCGGCCTTGAGATAAGACTGTGCGCGAATGCGCGCAATCTTGGTCGGCACATTGAAAACCGAATGCGCCACCTGACAGGCCACCATGTTGACTTCGTCAGACAGCGTCACCGCAATAATCATATCGGCTTCGTTGGCACCGGCGGCGGCGAGCACATCTGGTTGCGAGCCATGGCCGACGAAGCCACGCACATCCAGTGTGTCGCGGACAATCTCGATATGGCGCGCGGACGTATCAATGACGGAGACGTCATTTTCTTCGGCAGCAAGCCGCTCGGCAATACCATAGCCGACCTGCCCTGCTCCGCATACGATTACACGCATATCATCCCGCCTACTTGAATATTAAACGCCGAGCGACTTCAGCTTGCGATGCAATGCCGAGCGTTCCATGCCGACAAATTCAGCCGTACGCGAGATATTGCCACCAAAGCGATTGATCTGCGCGATGAGATATTCCTTCTCGAAACGCTCGCGCGCCTCACGCAACGGCAATGCCATGATGTGCTGATCGGATTCAGTCGGCGCGCGCGGCAGCGTGTCGCCAATTTCTGCAGGCAGAAGATCAGCGGTTACAGGTGCTTCCGGATCATCGCCACGCGCCAGAATCATCAGGCGTTCAACATTGTTGCGCAGCTGGCGAATATTGCCCGGCCAGCTATGCGCCTGCAGAACTGCCATGGCGTCAGATCCGATCTTGCGCGGCTTGATACCGGCCTGCTCGGCAATCTGCGTCATGAAATACTCGACCAGCGATGGAATGTCTTCGCGGCGCGCTGCAAGCGGTGGCACATGCACAGGCACCACAGAAAGGCGATGGAAAAGGTCTTCGCGGAAAGTACCCTCGGCAATCATGCCTTCAAGGTTCTGTGCCGTAGAGGAAATGATGCGGACATCCACCTTCACGCGCTTGGTTCCGCCAACGCGTTCAAACTGCTGATCGACGAGAACGCGCAAAATCTTGTTCTGCGTTTCGCGCGGCATGTCGGCGACTTCATCAAGATAAAGAATGCCGCCATGCGCTTCCTCAAGCGCACCGACCTTGCGTTCACCACCATCCATTTCGGTGCCGAAAAGCTCGATTTCCATACGCTCCGGCGTAATGGTTGCAGCATTGACGGTCACGAATGGGCCATTGGCGCGGCTCGATTGCGCATGAATGGCGCGTGCCGCCAGCTCTTTACCCGCACCCGAAGGGCCGGTGATCATGATGCGGCTATTGGTTGGTGCAACGCGCTCGATGGTCTGGCGCAGCTGGTTGATCGCAAGTGACGCGCCAATGAGTTCCATACTGTTGCCGCCGCGCTTGCGCAGATTTGAAACCTCACGCTTCAGCTTCGACGTTTCCAGCGCACGTTCGGCAACCAGAATGAGACGATCCGCCTTGAAAGGCTTTTCGATAAAATCATAAGCACCGCGACGGATCGCAGACACAGCCGTTTCAATATTGCCGTGACCGGAAATCATCACCACTGGCAGATCGGGATGCTGCTTCTTGATTTCATCGAGCAGTGCAAGACCATCAAGACGGCTGCCCTGCAACCAGATATCGAGAAACACCAAACGTGGCACGCGATCATCAATCGCCGCAAGCGCACTATCGGCATCAAAGGCTGTGCGGGTTTCATAGCCTTCGTCGCTGAGGATACCTGCAACGAGTTCCCGAATATCCGCTTCGTCATCAACTACAAGAATATCGGCTGCCATATCAGTTCACCTGTCCAATTATCTCGTTTCCGGGATTTCCCTCTTCCACACCGGATGGACCGGCGGAAACCTCAGGAAAGATCATACGTATCATTGCGCCACGTCCTCCGTGGAAATCTGCTGGCGCATCATGCAATTCCAAATGTCCGCCGTGGTCTTCCACGATCTTGCGGACGATAGCGAGGCCAAGACCCGTGCCTTTTTCTCGCGTCGTCATATAAGGCTCCAGGAGCTTCTGACGATCATCACCCGGCAGACCTTTGCCGTTATCGATGACATCGACGATCAGGTTCCCGTCCGCCTTCATTGAGCGCACAAGAATATGCCCCTCGCCGCGCTCTTCCTTGGGCACAGCATCAATTGCTTCACTGGCATTCTTGATGACGTTGCCAAATGCCTGACCGAGCAAGCGGCTATCAAACGAACCAATCAGCTTTTCAGAACCATATTCATTGGCGAACTGAATATCCTGACGGCTGACTTCAATGAGGAACGATGCTTCCCGCAGCGCCTCGCGCATATCCATGGCCTTCATTTCAGGCTTGGGCATACGCGCAAAAGCGGAGAATTCATCGACCATACGACCAATATCGCCGACCTGACGAATGATCGTATCGGTGCATTGATCGAAGACTTCGCGATCCTCGGTAATCACCTTGCCATAACGACGACGAATGCGTTCAGCCGAAAGCTGGATCGGTGTGAGCGGGTTTTTGATCTCATGTGCAATGCGGCGCGCAACATCAGCCCATGCAGACGAACGCTGTGCCTGAACGAGATCGGTAATGTCATCAACGGTGACGACATAAGAGTGATCATCGGATTCCGCATCCTCAACAGTTACCTGCACGTTGAAGGTACGCGCAACACCACCACGAGTCATGCTGACCTGCTCGCGATGAACAGTGCGACCCGTCGTGCGGGCAACTTCAAAAGCCTGCCCGATTTCAGGAGCAATGCTGCTTAGACTCTTGCCAATTGCATCCTCTGAGCTGACCCCGAACATATGCTCGGCAGAGCGATTGAGGATCGAAATCGAGCCATCCGTTTCGATGCCGATAACACCGGCTGTAACGCCCGAAAGCACGGCTTCGGAGAAGCGACGGCGTTCATCGATCTGGTCTTTCGCCGACAGAAGTTCGTTACGCTGGCTCTTAAGCTCGGCGACCATGTTGTTGAAGGTGCCCGAAAGCGCACCAACGTCACCATCCGACGAGCGTACCGGCACAGAAATATCGAGATTGCCAGCAGCCACATCATCAGCAGCACCAATCAGAAGCCTGATCGGGCGAACCAGACGGTCAGCAACGGCAATACCGGTCCAAATAGCCGATAACAGGACAATGAGAGTCAGACCAAAATAGAGAAGAGCAAAAGCGATCTGGGTCGGAATGCGCGTAGCATCCATCTCCTGATAGCGTTCTGTATTGGCTTTCATCAGACGCATTGCGTCCAATATCTGCTGATCGATAGCCCGAACCGTATAAAGATACAGATCCGGTATTTCGCGCATCTTGATAACAGCGCCGACGAAGTTCAGATCACCCGGGGGGATGATAACCGGCTTACCGTCAGAGGCTGTTTGCAGAGCATCTTCGGTAGGAGGTGGAAGTCGTGTTTCCACACCAGTTTCGCTTTTAACGATAACAGTGCCGTCTTCACGAACCAGAAATGCACCGAGCAGCCCGCGGCCACCGGCTTGCAGCGTCATATAGCGGATGAACCCACCCCTATCGAGACTGTAAAGCGTGCGTTGAGCATCCAGCTCCTGCAGCATCGAAAAAGACGTGCTCTGCAAGTTAAGTGCCGTATCGCGGAGATAGGAGTCGGCCAAACTCTGGGACGAACTCACGATATCGCGTGTATTCGTATCAAACCACCGATCAAGTCCGAGATTAAGCGTCACGGAAGCGACAATTGCCACCACGATTGCCGGAACGGCCGCAATCAATGAGAACAGCGCGACGATGCGGACATGCAGACGAGAAGCTGCTTTTCCCGATCTGCGAGCCGATACGATACGGAAAATCTCGCGGCAAATCAGCAGGATAAGAAAAACAATTAGCGCAACATTGACGATAACCAACGCAATCGTCACGTTGCGATCAGGCGTGATTGGCGTGATACCGATAAGGATGGCAAAAGAAATTGACGCTGTAACCAGCGCCAACACAACGGTAATAATACCGGGCAATGCAAGAAGCCTGCGCCCCTCACCGCCTTGCGATGATCGCCCCACCTTATCCATATCCGTCGTCAGATTCGCTGTATTCATGTTAACCATGTTACCCAATAGCGTTGCATCTATGCAACGCATTGTGGCGAAAATGCAACGATTGTTTACAGCTTAAATAAGACTTCGCGAAACTGTGAGCGGTCTTACTGCCCGGTTTCTACTGCTTTGTGCCCCGATAGATGTTCACGCCAAGCTCTCTGATCTTCTTACGCAACGTATTGCGATTAAGTCCAAGAATCTCAGCAGCCTTGATCTGATTACCCCGCGTTGCGGTCAGACAAGCAAGAATCAGCGGATATTCCAGTTCCGCCAGCACGCGATGATAAAGCCCTGGTGGGGGCAAATCAGCACCAAACGATGCGAAGTATCGCTGCATATTCTGCTCAACCACCTGCGATATGGTGATGTTTTCAATGTCGCCCGCAACCGCAATTGGAATATCAGGCTTTGAAAGCTCTGATTTCAGCTCGGTCTCGATGATTTCCGGCGAAATCTCATCCTGCGGATAAAGCGCTGAAAGCCTGCGCACGAGATTTTCGAGTTCGCGCACGTTACCCGGCCACGGATAGCGACGCATCATTTCAATGCCAGCGGGCGTAATGCGTTTCTCTGGCAGGCCTTCTTCGGCAGCGCGCTTGAAGAAATGACGAACCAGATCAGGCACATCTTCGCTGCGCTCACGAAGTGGTGGCAAGCGCAGTGGTACCACATTCAGACGATAATAAAGGTCTTCGCGGAACAGACCCTGTGCGATGAGCTGGCGCAAATCCTTGTTGGTCGCGGCCACGATGCGCACATCAGTCTTGATCGGCGTGCGGCCACCAACCGTCATATATTCGCCCTGCTGCAACACGCGCAGCAAGCGCGTCTGCGCTTCCATCGGCATGTCGCCGATTTCGTCAAGGAACAGCGTACCACCATTGGCCTGCTCAAAACGTCCGCTTGAACGGTTCTGCGCGCCGGTAAAGGCACCCTTTTCATGACCAAACAGTTCGGATTCGATCAGATCACGCGGAATTGCAGCCATATTGATGGCAACAAACGGTCCTTTGCGACGGCGACCATATTCGTGCAGCGCACGCGCGACCAGTTCCTTGCCTGTGCCCGACTCACCTGTGACCATCATGGTCAGGTCGGTTTGCATCATACGGGCCAAGACGCGATAGATTTCCTGCATGGCTGGCGAACGGCCAACGAGCGGCATATTTTCTGCCTGCTCATCCTGCAACACGGCAGCTGGCTTATGCTTTGGCTCTGAAAGCGCACGGCCAACAATATTGATGAGCTCTGTCAGATCGAACGGCTTTGGCAGATATTCATAAGCTCCCGCTTCCGAAGCCCGGATCGCGGTCATGAATGTATTTTGCGCGCTCATCACCACAATCGGCAGATCGGGGCGCATTTTCTTGATGCGTGGCAGCAGATCAAACGCATTTTCGTCTGGCATATTGACGTCGGTAATCACCAGATCGCCATCGCCAGCCGCCACCCAGCGCCACAGCGAGGTCGCGTTGGATGTAACCCGAACATCGTAGCCAGCACGCGAAAGTGCCTGATTAAGCACTGTGCGAATTGCAGCATCGTCATCCGCAACGAGAATCGTACCTGTCGGACGTCCGGCAATCATGCGTTATCTCCTGTCTTTGCAGACATGCTTGGGCTCTTGGAGCCCGTGTTATCAGCAGAACTTTTCCATGCAGGCATCAGAATGCGGAATGTGGTGCGCGATGGATGACTGTCGCACTCGATCACACCGCCATGATCTCCAATGATTTTGGCCACAAGCGCCAGTCCGAGACCTGACCCGTTGGTCTTGGTCGTCACAAACGGATCAAACAGGTGCGGCAGCATATCTTCCGGCACGCCCGGACCATTATCATGGACGCAGAACTCAAGTGGCAGCGCAACACGATCACTGGCGCCCGGCACTTGCAGGCGAATGCCCGGACGATAAGCCGTCGAGAGCGTGATCTCGGCACCTTCACGGTCGCCAAGCGCCTCGGCAGCATTTTTCACCAGATTGAGGAAAACCTGCACAAGCTGATCGCGATTGGCATAAACCGGCGGCAGCGACGGATCATATTCCTCGACAAAGCGGATATGCCGCGCGAAACCGTTTCGCGCCAACGTCTTCACATGATCCAGCACCGAATAGATATTGACCGCCGTGCGCTCGATAGGCCGCTCATCGGAAAACACTTCCATACGATCAACGAGCTTCACGATGCGATCTGTTTCATCGGTAATCAACCGTGCCAATGCGCGATCTTCATCACCAACCACCTGTTCAAGCAGTTGAGCGGCCCCGCGAATGCCTGAAAGCGGGTTTTTGATCTCATGCGCCAGCATGGAAGCAAGCCCCGTCACCGAACGTGCGGCTCCGCGATGGGTCATCTGACGGTCGATCTTCTCCGCCATGGTCTTTTCTTTAAACAGAATAACCACAGCACCCGGCGTTTCGATGACCGGCGCCACGTAAAGATCGACAATGCGTTCGGCACCGAGTTTTGGCGATGAAATATCGACGCGATACTCGTTCACCGGAACCTGAGCGGTGCGAACCTGATCGACAAGAGCGAGCAACGGACTGCCGAAAGGCAAAAAAGATTCAAGACGGTTACGCGCCAGAATGGACGAACCCGAGCGGAAAAACTGCTCCGCATCCATATTGGCATAAACAATATGATTGTCGGCGCTGACCATAATGACAGGCTGATTGATTGCATCCAGAATGATTGCTGGAATGCCGTTCGTTTCACCTCTAACGCCCATCACGCGACCTTTCTGTCTGCTTCACGCAGAAAAACGCGGGTCAATGCCGCGACAACCGCTTCCGGGTCGATGAGCGTCATGATTTCAGCCTTGTCTGCGGGAGAAAATGCTTCGACTGCATGGCGATCCAGATACCAGCCAAGATGCTTTCTTGAATGGCGAATACCCGTCTTGCTGCCATAATGGTCGAGCATATCTTCGTAATGTCTTATAATATAAGAAAGAATGCCACCCTGCGACCGCGGTGCGAAATCGCTGCCTGCGATCAAGCCTGCAAGCCAGGGCTGACCATAGGAAGCGCGTCCGACCATCACGGCATCAGCGCCTGAGCGACGCAGCAATTCTTCCGCATCCTCGCGTGACGACACATCGCCATTGGCGACAAGTGGAATCTTCACGACATCGCGTACCGCATGAATGGCGTCCCAGTCGGCTGTGCCTTCATAAAACTGGCAGCGTGTGCGTCCATGAACCGTCACCATCGCAATACCGGCATCTTCGGCACGCTTTGCGAGTTCCGGTGCGTTGATACTGTTTTCGTCCCAGCCAAGACGCATTTTCAGCGTAACAGGCACTTTCACGGCATTAACGGTTGCTTCAATCAACGTCATGGCATGATCAAGATCGCGCATAAGGGCTGAACCCGAATAGCCGCCTGTCACTTTCTTGGCAGGGCAGCCCATATTGATGTCGATAATATCCGCGCCCTCGCCTTCGGCGATGATGGCAGCTTCGCCCATCCAGTGCGCTTCGCTGCCTGCAAGCTGCACGACATGCGTGCCAAGCCCTTCGCCGGATAAGCGCAACATGCTTTCCCTATGGCGATTGCAGAGTTCAGCACTTGCCACCATTTCCGAAACAACCATGCCCGCGCCAGCCTCGGCGGCGCGCTTTCGGAACGGAAGATCGGAAACGCCTGACATGGGCGCGAGAAATACGCGGTTTGGCAGTGTCACACCGCGTATATTCAGAGGTTGTTCAAGGGTAGCCACCAAGAAATGCCCATTTGATGTGCATGATGCAATTAGCACACACTTTAATCACTCAATGCATTGAACGCAAGGAAAAGCGCGTAGCTGCGATGATAAATCGATTGCCGTCTGGCAATTATTTGCGCAAGGCATTATTCCGCATGTAACTAGATGAATCTTTTGGCGAAGGCGACCGACATTTCACGGGCAGCAGCAGTCATCGTAGCCGCAGGACGCGGCGAACGGGCGGGACAGAGCACTGAAGGGCCGAAGCAATATCGGCGGATCGGCGGCGAAGCAGTGCTTTCGCGCACGCTGCGTGCTTTTGCGCATTGCGCTGAGATCGACCAGATCATCGTGGTCATCCATGCCGATGATGCGGCACTTTATGAAAATGCCGTTACCGAATATTATGAGAATGTGCGCGTTGTCACCGGTGGACCGACGCGACAGGAATCCACGCGACTTGGATTGCTGGCGCTCAACAAGAACGCCCCTGACTATGTCCTCATCCATGATGGTGTGCGTCCATTCATTGAGCAGGAATTGCTTGCACGCATATTCGACAATCTGACACCGCAGGAAGGCGTGCTGCCTGCCCTTGCCGTTTCGGACACGCTGAAGCAATCGGCCAGTGATGGCACTGTCAGAACAACTGTCCCTCGTGCTGGTCTTTTTGCAGCACAGACGCCACAGGCCTTTCCATTTAATCCGATCCTGGACGCCCACGAAAAAGCTTATCTCAGCGGCCGGTCGGATTTTACCGACGATGCCTCGATTGCGGAAGCTTATGGACTTTCCGTGCGTATTATCGAGGGTTCGGCAGACAATACCAAACTCACATGGGCCAAAGATATTGAAATGGCCGACAAACGCTTGAGGCATGGCATGACTTCATTTCCAGATATCCGCACCGGCAATGGCTATGACGTTCACAGTTTCGAGCCGGGCGATCATGTCACGCTTTGCGGCGTGGCCATTCCGCACAACAGGAAACTGAACGGTCATTCGGATGCCGACGTGGCCCTCCACGCACTGACCGATGCCCTGCTTGCCACACGCGGCGCAGGCGATATTGGCACACATTTCCCGCCTTCCGATCCGCAGTGGAAGGGCGCTGCATCGCATATCTTCGTTGAACATGCGGTCAAGATCGTGCGTGAAGCCGGTGGTCGTATCGCCAACGCGGATGTGACAATCATCGCTGAAGAACCTAAGATCGGTCCGCATCGCCCCGCAATGATGGAAGCCATGGCCAATATGCTCGGCATTTCGCATGACCGTGTTTCCGTCAAAGCGACCACCAACGAGAAAATGGGCTTTGTTGGTCGCGGCGAAGGCATTGCTGCTATCGTTACGGCAACAGTGATCTATCCCGGTGAGGTTCCAGAATGACACTTGTTGCGGAAGCCCAGGCAATCGACGTACTCAACGCTTGCCGCAAACACGGCATCATGATTGCGACAGCAGAATCCTGCACAGGCGGGCTTATCGCGGCAGCACTCACCGATATTGCGGGTTCGTCTGATGTTGTGGACCGCGGCTTTGTCACCTACTCCAATGAAGCCAAGAATGAGATGATCGGCGTCCCGATGGAGCTGATCAACCAGGTGGGTGCGGTTTCAAAAGAAGTGGCAATAGCCATGGCAGAAGGCGCGCTGAACAATTCACGCGCCGGCATCAGCATTGCCGTTACCGGTATTGCCGGCCCCGGTGGCGGGTCAGCAGAAAAGCCGGTCGGTCTTGTGCACATTGCCAGCGCGCGCAAAGGTTTTGCCACGCTACACAAAGAATGCCGTTTTGGTGAAAAGTCACGCGAAGACATTCGGCACGAAACCGTGCTTTCTGCGCTGGCACTGGTCCTTGAGGCGCTGAACTCTAAAGCCTAAGCCAGACCGTAAATCGCGTCAGCACGCTTCTCAAAGGCTTCTGAGAACTTGCGGAAAGCCAGATCGAACATTGATCCCATCAACAGCCCAAGCGTGCGACTTTTGAATTCATAGTCGATGAAGAATTCGACGTCACATTCATAACCATCGCTCACCGGCTTAAATGTCCAGCTATTGTCGAGATAGCGGAACGGGCCATCGACATATTTCACGTCGATGACGTTTTCGTCTGGCTTCAGAAGCACCTGACTGGTGAATGTCTCGCGGATCAGCTTATACCCAACCGTCATGTCGGCGATCAGAAGCGTCTTGCCTTCCCGCTCCTTTCGGGAGCGAATTGAGAGTGCTTCGCACATCGGCAGGAATTGCGGATATTTTTCAACATCCGATACCAGGGCAAACATCTGGTCTGCCCTGTGATGAACGCGTCTGACATTCGTAAATTGCGGCATGCGAATTTAAGCCTGTGCTGCAACCTGCGCTTCGCGAGCAGCCTTAAGCTTTGCGAAATCGTCACCGGCATGGTGCGATGAACGCGTCAGCGGGCTGGACGCAACGAGCGCAAAGCCCTTGGTACGACCAATCGTCTCGAAAGACTTGAATTCGTCTGGCGTCACGAAACGGATCACCGGATGGTGCTTGCGGGTTGGCTGGAGATACTGACCGATGGTCATGAAATCCACTTCAGCAGAACGAAGGTCGTCCATCAGCTGAAGGATTTCGTTCCGCTCTTCGCCAAGACCAACCATGATGCCGGACTTCGTGAAGATTGTCGGGTCGAGTTCCTTCACGCGCTGCAACAGGCGGATCGAATGGAAATAACGAGCGCCCGGGCGAACCTTGAGATACTTCGACGGAACCGTTTCCAGATTGTGATTAAACACGTCAGGGCGTGCCTTGACCACGATCTCAAGCGCGCCTTCCTTGCGCAGGAAGTCTGGCGTAAGGATTTCAATCGTCGTCTTCGGAGTCGCCGCGCGGATCGCGCGAATAACCTCGGCAAAATGCTGTGCTCCGCCATCGGCCAGATCGTCACGGTCAACAGAGGTAATAACGACGTGCGTAAGGCCCATCTGCTTGACAGCCTTAGCGACATTTTCCGGCTCATTTGGATCAAGAGCCGTTGGGATACCGGTCGATACGTTACAGAAAGCACAGGCGCGGGTGCAGATTTCGCCCATGATCATGAAGGTCGCGTGCTTCTTTTCCCAGCACTCGCCAATGTTCGGGCAACCTGCTTCTTCGCAAACGGTCACAAGCTTGTTCGAGCGGACGATCTCGCGCGTCTCGTTATAGCCGCGCGAAACCGGGGCCTTGACGCGGATCCAGTCCGGCTTCTTCAGAATTTCGGTGTCTGGACGGTGAGCCTTTTCAGGGTGCCGCTGACGTCTCTGGTTCACTGTATCGAGAACTGTAACCATGCTGTTTCCTGCCTATCTGAAACAAATGCCTGAGAGCTGATCTGTTCCAATAATGGGTAGACCCCTGACTTAACGCTTGCCCTAACAATTTGATACGCTGCAATGCAATGGCATTTGCTGCGGCTTACCGTCTCGCTGCCATACCTAATGCTCTGAAAACCAACGCCCAGATGAGGCCAAACAGAAAGCCGCCTAATCCGAGAGCGAATGTCAGTATCCAGACGCCGTACCAGCCAGCGATAGCCATTCCGTTGACCGATATGGTGTTTCCGCCGAGCAAGCTCAAGCTTCCTGCCAGAAAGCCTAAAGCAAGACCGCCTGTCGTACACCATTTAATCATGGGCCAAGCGGCACGCCGCCATGGCCCTCCATTTTCAATCAGCGGAATGAGTTCACTCCTTTAAGAGCGTTTCCTCGTGAATTGAATTCAAAGTTTGAAAACCGACATTTGCACAACACTTGTTGTGAAGAGGTGCAAATGTCGGAATCAGATCTCTGAATTACATATTCAGCGCGCGGCCATATGCATCCAGTACGCTTTCCTTCATCGTTTCGGAAATCGTTGGATGCGGGAAGACCGAGTGCATCAGTTCTTCTTCAGTGGTTTCAAGGTTCATCGCAACGACGAAGCCCTGAATAAGTTCGGTCACTTCGGCGCCAACAAGATGCGCGCCCAGCAGCTGTCCGGTCTTCTTGTCGAAGATCGTCTTGACCAGTCCCTGATCTTCACCAAGTGCAATCGCTTTACCGTTTGCTACAAATGGGAAACGACCGACACGAATGTCGAGGCCTTTTTCCTTTGCCTTGGCTTCAGTCAAACCAACCGATGCAACCTGTGGGTTACAATAGGTGCAGCCTGGGACCATATTGCGGTCAAGCGGATGAACATTTGGCAGACCAGCAATCTTTTCAACGCAGATCACAGCTTCATGCTCAGCCTTGTGAGCGAGCATCGGCGGACCAGCAACGTCACCAATCGCATAAATGCCGTCAACATTGGTCTTGCAATAAGCGTCGATGGCAATGCAACCACGATCAGTCTTAACGCCAAGTGCTTCAAGGCCAATATTTTCGATATTGCCCTGAACGCCAACAGCCGAAATCATGCGATCAACGGTGAGTGTCTGAACCTTGCCATCCTTGGTTTCGATATGAGCGGTCACATTGTTTGCGCCCTTCTCAACTTTGGAAACCTTGGCTTCGGTGATGATCTTGAGACCGCGCTTTTCCAGCTGCTTGCGTGCGAAAGCCGAAATTTCCGCATCTTCAACAGGCATGATCTGCGACATCAGTTCAACGACGGTAACATCAACGCCCATGTCGTTATAGAACGAGGCAAACTCAATGCCGATTGCGCCCGAACCCATGACCAGCATGGTTTTCGGCAGTTCCTGCGGCACCATCGCTTCAAAGTAAGTCCAGATCAGCTTGCCATCTGGCTCAATGCCTGGAAGCGCACGCGGACGCGCACCTGTTGCAACGATGATGTGCTTAGCCTTGTAAGTGCCCTCGCCAAGTGTGTTCTTCGGCTGAGGTGCCTGTGGCAACATCGGCGCCTTGGAAGTCTTGGAAACGACGATTTCACCCGGCTTGGAAAGCTTTGCTTCGCCCCAGATCACATCGATCTTGTTCTTCTTCATCAGGAAGCCGACGCCACCGTTCATGCGCTCGGCAATGCCGCGCGAACGGGAAACAACAGCCTTGATATCGGCAGTGATTGAACCTTCAAGCTTCAGACCATAATTTTTGGCATGATCAGCGAGGTGCTTCACTTCAGCCGAACGCAGAAGCGCTTTGGTCGGGATACAACCCCAGTTGGAGCAGATGCCAGCGAGATGTTCGCGCTCTACAACAGCCGTCTTGAGCCCGAGCTGTGCTGCGCGGATCGCCGCAACATAGCCTCCAGGACCGGATCCGATAACAATAACGTCGTAAGTGTCGGCCATATTGTTCCTGCCTTTGCTCAGTTCACATTCCGGGTAAGCAATACCCAGTCATGAACTTTGTCCTGCCCGATACGCTTCACAGCTTCGAGCCGTTCCATTTCTTCAAATCCATAACCGCGATAAAGCGAAAGCGCTACGCTATTATGGCTTTCTGTTATCAGGCTGAGACTGGCGTTCCCGCTCAGTTTTGCCTGCTCGATTTCATTTGCAACGAGTGCGCGACCGATGCTCTTGCCACGAAATTTCTGATAAACGGCAACGCTGTCTATAAAACGACTGCCGATCACCTTGCATTGAAGTGCAATAATTTGAGCCAGAACCTCGTTCTGTGGCTTTAGCTCATGCAAGCTTTCGTCCAGAGTAAAACCGATGGATAATCCAGCTGTAACGCCATCCCACTCGGCGATGGTCGTTCCTTGCCAGCCCTCCATGCCAGCTTCCTGCATCTGACGTAAGCCCGCCTCCATCACGGTCTCAGCGTCGCAATCATGCATAACACTTTGCCACAACCAATGTGCGAAGCCATGAGAAGAGATATCGACCAAAATGGCTATCTCGGCAGCATCATGGCGTTCAGCCGGGCGAAGCTTGAGTAGTCCTGCCATTCAAAACCTCAAGCGCCGCATTCTGAGAATGCGGCGCATTTAAAGGCCATCCAATCAGACCAGCATACCCATCGGGTTTTCGATGTGACGCTTGAAGGCCTGTGCAAGTTCAGCAGCCAGAGCACCATCGACAGCACGGTGATCGGTGGAAAGGGTTACGGACATAACCGTCGCAACCTTGATTTCACCGTTCTTGACCACTGCGCGCTGTTCGCCCGCACCGATTGCGAAGATCGTCGCATGAGGTGGGTTGATGATTGCTGCAAAGTCCTTCACGCCGAACATGCCGAGGTTGGACACAGAGGTCGAACCACCCTGATATTCATCAGGCTTGAGCTTGCGATCACGCGCACGCTTGGCAAGGTCCTTCATCTCGTTGGAGATGGCGGACAGCGTTTTGGATTCCGACTGACGCACGATTGGCGTAATCAGACCGCCAGGGATCGACACAGCAACGCCGACATCCGCACGCTTGTGCTTGATCATGCCGCCTTCAGTCCAGGAGACGTTGGCTTCAGGAATGTCACGCAGCGCAAGAGCAACAGCCTTGATCACCAGATCGTTGACAGAAAGCTTGTAGGCCGGAACCTCGCCCTTCTCCGTCTTGGTCAGTGGTGCAGCCGAATTGATCTGCGAACGCAGAGCCAGAAGCGCATCGAGTTCGCAATCGATCGTCAGATAGAAATGCGGAACAGTCTGCTTCGATTCAACCAGACGGCGGGCAATGGTCTTGCGCATACCGTCGTGAGGAACGATTTCGTATGTGCCCTCTTCAAAGAGCTTGAGGATGGCATCATCCGACTGAGGCTTTGGTGCCGATGCAGCTGCCTGCGGTGCAGCCGCAGCAGCCTTAGTGCCGCCAGACTTGATTGCAGCTTCAACGTCACGCTGAACGACACGGCCATGAGGACCAGTGCCTTTAACAGCGGAAACATCAACGCCTGCATCCTTTGCGATACGACGAGCAAGCGGCGATGCGAAAACGCGATCTCCCTTGTTTTCGGCGCCACTATTAGTAGCAGGAGCAGCCGCTGGGGCTTCAGCCTTTGCAGGCGCCGGGGTTGCTGCGGGTGCAGCTTCCTTCTTTGGCTCTTCCTTAGGCGTTTCAGCCTTAGCTACTGCCTTTGGTGCAGGAGCGGAATCGCCGCCTTTGGCTGCTTCTGCAACATCCTCGCCGTCTTCGGCGAGGATTGCGATCAGCGCATTGACCTTGACGCCTTCGGTTCCAGCAGGAACGACGAGCTTGGCAACAACACCTTCATCGACAGCTTCGACTTCCATCGTCGCCTTGTCGGTTTCGATCTCAGCGATCACATCGCCGGACGTAACCTTGTCGCCTTCTTTGACCAGCCACTTGGAGAGATTGCCCTCTTCCATGGTTGGTGAAAGTGCTGGCATGGTGATTTTAATCGGCATGTCCAGTACCTCCTCAGGCGGTGTAGGTCACGGCTTTCACCGCTTCCACCACTTCTGCAACAGTTGGCAGAGCCAGCTTTTCGAGATTTGCCGCATATGGCATCGGAACGTCCTTGCCAGCGATCGTCAGGATCGGCGCATCGAGATAATCGAAAGCCTGCTGCATGACGCGGGTGGCAATTTCAGTGCCAACGGAAGACTGTGGGTAGCCTTCTTCAACGGTGACGAGACGACCGGTCTTCTTTACCGATTCAACGACCGTTGGAATATCCATTGGGCGGATGGTGCGCAGATCGATGATTTCGACATCGATGCCCTGTGCAGCCAGCTCTTCAGCAGCCTTGACCGCATAAGTCATGCCGATACCGAACGAAACGATGGTCGCGTCCTTGCCCTGCTTGTGAATGCGGGCCTTGCCGATTGGCAGAACGAAATCGTCAAGCTTCGGCACATCGAAATGATGACCGTAGAGAATTTCGTTTTCAAGGAAGATGACCGGATTCGGATCGCGGATAGCAGCCTTGAGGAGACCCTTCGCATCAGCAGCCGAGTAAGGCATAACGACCTTCAGGCCTGGGATCTGGCTGTACCAAGCGGCATAGCACTGGGAGTGCTGGGCAGCAACGCGGGCAGCAGCGCCCGAAGGACCGCGGAACACCATCGGTGCGCCCATCTGGCCACCCGACATATAAAGCGTCTTCGCAGCCGAATTGATGATCTGGTCAATCGCCTGCATGGCGAAGTTGAAGGTCATGAATTCGACAATCGGCTTCAGGCCAGCCATTGCAGCACCAACGCCGACGCCGGCAAAACCATGCTCGGTGATCGGGGTATCGACAACGCGGCGTGCGCCGAATTCGTCGAGAAGGCCCTGCGTGATCTTGTAGGCGCCCTGATATTCGGCAACTTCTTCACCCATGATGAAGACGTTCTCGTCGCGGCGCATTTCTTCAGCCATGGCGTCGCGCAGTGCTTCACGCACAGTCATCGAAACCATTTCTGTACCGGCTGGAATGTCCGGATCGGAAGCAACTTCAACTTTCGGAGCAGCAGGCACGCTATCGGCCTTCTTTTCTTCAGCCTTTGGTGCTTCTTTTGCTTCTTCTTTCGGTGCTTCTGCTTTTGCAGCAGGAGCAGAACCGATGTCGGAGGCGCTTTCGCCATCGCCGAGCAGAACAGCAATTGGCGTGTTGACCTTCACGCCTTCGGTTCCTTCTGCGATGAGAATTTTACCGACGGTGCCTTCGTCAACAGCTTCGACTTCCATCGTCGCCTTATCGGTTTCGATTTCAGCGATCACGTCACCGGATGTGACCTTGTCGCCTTCTTTTTTCAGCCACTTGGACAGTTTGCCTTCTTCCATCGTCGGGGAAAGGGCAGGCATGAGAATTTCTACGGGCATGACAATACCTTTCCTGAATTAGAGCAGAATATCCGTGTAGAGCTCGGAAACATCCGGCTCCGGATCGTTTTGAGCGAAATCGGCCGAATCAGCGACGATGTCGCGGACTTCCTTGTCGATTTCCTTCAGCTCTTCTTCAGTGGCCCAGTTATTTTCAATCAGGCGCTGTTTGACCTGTTCAATCGGATCGTGCTCGGAGCGCATCTTCTGCACTTCGTCCTTCGAACGATACTTCGCAGGATCGGACATCGAGTGACCGCGATAACGATAGGTTTCCATTTCAAGAATCAATGGACCCTTGCCAGCACGCGCCCATTCAGCAGCGGCTTCAGCAGCAGCAGCAACGGCGCGAACGTCCATGCCGTCAACCTTGATGCCCGGAACGTTGAACGAAACGCCGCGCTTGGAGAAATCTGTTTCAGCGGAAGAACGCGAAACCGACGTGCCCATTGCATAGCGGTTGTTTTCGATCACGTAGATCACCGGAAGCTTCCACAGCGATGCCATGTTGAAAGCTTCATAGACCTGGCCCTGATTGGCCGCGCCATCACCGAAATAGGTGACGGAGATATTGTCATTGCCGCGATACTTGTTCGCAAAGGCAAGACCAGTGCCAAGAGGAACCTGAGCGCCGACGATACCATGACCGCCGTAAAAGCCCTTTTCCTTCGAGAACATGTGCATGGAGCCGCCCTTGCCCTTGGAGTAACCTCCACGGCGGCCGGTAAGCTCGGCCATAACGCCACGCGCTTCCATGCCGGTTGCCAGCATGTGACCATGGTCACGATAGGAAGTGATGATCTGATCACCTTCCTTGAGCGCACTCTGCATACCAACGACGACAGCTTCCTGACCGATATAAAGGTGACAGAAGCCACCAATAAAGCCCATACCGTAAAGCTGTCCTGCCTTTTCTTCGAAACGGCGGATCAACAGCATTTCACGGTAAGCGTTCAGTTCCTGCTCTTTAGTGAAATCAGCTGGCGCTGGAGTCTTGGGAACATTCCCAAAAGACGCCTGCGATTTTCCAGCCGACGCCTTATTAGCCTTCGGTGCCATATCTCGCTCCCTACAGCATGCACCCAAAATCGGGATCGATTTTGAAAGCAACATGCGTCGATTCAAATTATCAGAGCACATTCACGCACACGAAGGACGCGCGGCGCTCTACGATTGTCGTTCTATTGTGACGTTATACGGGCAATTTACAAGATACAATATGCGCGTAGAGCATAGCTGCTATGCCGCCAAGCCCTTAAAAACATATCACAAAAAGACAATTAACCAGGATTTAGTTAATTCGATCGATCCTCCCGAGAAACGATAATTGTCATTTCATCGGGATGAGAGAGATTAAGCGCTCTGCGGGCCTGCTCGTCAAGCATGTCCTTTTCAATCGAACCATCACGTAAAAGCGTGACTCGCTTTTCAAGTGCTGCTCTGTCGGCAGTCACCTTATCGAGCTGCTGCGTCAGCAAGCTCTTCTGTTCTTCAAGCTGGATGCGGGAATAAAGACCGAATTCGCCATGATAGGCGTGAAAGCCGAAATAGCTAAGAAACGCAGCTGTCAGAATAGGCAGCACAAAACGGCCGCGGATAGATTTACGTTTCTGCTTGGTCCACATTTCGACTTCCTTCCCGGACATTCAGAGCGGCTTTGATTCTGAATTAAAGCGCACCCCGGAAAACGGGAACCAGTCTTCGGAACAGGTTGCGCATTAATAAAGATAGTCAGAGTGCCGATCCGTTAGAATCAGATCGCACGCGTTCTGACCACGTCAATCCGATTTCCACCATGAAGCATTATTTTGCTTAACAGAGCTTTACCGCGGAGTGATGACAGGACACTTCAGGCGTAGAATTTTTACGACATATGGCTTTCGTCTGAATCAGAAATGGCGGCCGAAGCCGCCATCTCATCAACGAATCCTGTGCAAATCACACATCAAGAATGGTTGAGAAGCCCCCCATGATCATGCGCTTGCCATCAAATGGCATGGTATCTCCCATGTCCTTCATGCGCGGATCGCTCATCATTTTTTCATTGGCAGCATCGCGCGTGGCTTTGTCCGGATATTCGAACCACGAGAAGACAACCTCTTCGTCGTCCTTGGCCTGTACCGCACGGCGGAAATCGGTAACTTTGCCATCAGGCACATCGTCGCCCCAGGCTTCCACCATCCGCGTCACACCGAATTCCTTGAACAAGGCCGAAGCCTTGGCTGCGTGTTTCTGATAGGTTTCCTTGTTCGCCTTAGGAACTGCGACGACAAATCCTTCTATGTAAGCCATTTCTCTCTCCCATTTTGGCCCACCCATTTTTGATTAGATGCGTCTGCCCTCGGTCAGCATTCCCTAGAAATAGGACACCGAATGAAACGGGCAACCGCACTTATATTGATATCAATGTAATTTGTTTTGTCAAATCGACTATAACGGCTGCAAAGGCCATAAGAGGAATGGAAGACAACTATAAGATAAAGGCTCTGCGTGATTTAGTTCGAATGGTTTACGAGGAAGCTCAGCGCTGTGAAAGCACCGAATGCCACAAAGTCGGCTTCTGATCGTACCCACCGCCCTGCCAGCTCTCCAGTGACAAAAAATTCCAAGCTGCATTGTCGTTCCAGATGCGGGCGATCTCTTCAGCACTCATATAATTATAGTAACGTCCCAATGCGTCATAGCCCTCACCGGGGCCGTCTTTGAAACTGGCCCACAGCCAGCCGCCGGGTTTTAATGCACGATGCATATGTTTCACGATATTCGGTAAATCGGCACGCTTTGCATGAAGGAGCGACGCCGAAGCATAAATGCCATCGTAGCGGTCAACTGCATCAAGCTCGTGAAAAAGCAGCTGCCTAACAGGACGCTGCAACAGCGCCGAGGCTTCCTGAGCAAGTTCGGGTGAACCGTCGGTCGGATCGACATCGAAGCCACGCGAAAGCATTGCCTTCGCATCCTGCCCGCTTCCCGTACCAAGTTCGAGAATGCGCCCAGTTGGACGAACATGCTTGAGAAAGCTATCGAGTTTGCGATTAATGCTGGAACTCGCAGCATAAGTCGCGGCGTTATTGGCGTAAAAACCCAGCGTATCGTTCGACATGACTTTGCTCCCCGTTTGTAATCTTAGAGAACAAGCAAATGTGTCCGCACGAAGACACAAAGAAAAAGGCGAGCCGAAGCCCGCCTTTTTTAATTCAGATATCAATTCGATCTTAGAGGAACTTCAATGCGCTGCGGCCTGCATAGCGAGCCTGCTTGCCAAGTTCTTCTTCAATGCGGATGAGCTGGTTGTACTTTGCAGTACGGTCTGAACGAGCCAGCGAGCCGGTCTTGATCTGACCGCAGTTGGTTGCAACTGCGAGATCGGCAATGGTCGAATCTTCGGTTTCGCCCGAACGGTGCGACATGACCGAAGTGTAACCAGCCTTGTGTGCGGTTTCGACGGCATCCAGCGTTTCGCTGAGCGAACCGATCTGGTTGACCTTGACGAGGATCGAGTTGGCAACGCCCATCTTGATACCATCGCGCAGACGAGCCGAGTTCGTTACGAAAAGATCGTCGCCAACGAGCTGGCACTTCTTGCCAATCAGGTCGGTCAGATACTTCCAGCCTTCCCAATCGTCTTCAGCCATGCCGTCTTCAATCGAAACGATTGGGTAATCAGCAGCAAGCTTCGCGAGATACTCAGCCTGAGCCTTTGGATCCCGGGTCTTGTTCTCGCCTTCATAGACGTAGTTACCGTCCTTGAAGAACTCAGTCGCAGCGCAATCGAGACCGATAGCAATATCTTCGCCCGGCTTGAAGCCAGCCTTTTCGATCGATTCTACAACGAAATCGAGAGCAGCTTCTGCGCTCAGCAGGTTCGGAGCAAAACCGCCTTCATCACCAACATTGGTGTTGTGGCCAGCATCTTTCAGACGCTTCTTGAGCGTGTGGAAAACTTCCGCGCCATAACGAACAGCTTCGCGCAGCGATGGAGCACCAACTGGCAGGATCATGAATTCCTGGAAGTCGATTGGATTGTCGGCATGAGCGCCACCATTGATGATGTTCATCATTGGAACTGGCAGAACATGGGCGTTAGCACCGCCAACGTAACGATAAAGCGGCAGGCCGGTCGACTGTGCAGCAGCCTTGGCAACAGCAAGCGAAACGCCGAGAATTGCGTTTGCACCGAGATTGCCCTTGTTTGGCGTGCCATCAAGTTCAATCAGAGCCTGGTCAACGAGAAGCTGATTTTCAGCATCGATGCCGGCGATTGCGTCGAAAATCTTGCCATTGACTGCTTCAACAGCCTTTTCAACGCCCTTGCCGAGATAGCGGCTGCCGCCGTCACGAAGCTCAACAGCCTCATGTGCGCCAGTAGAAGCGCCCGATGGCACAGCTGCGCGGCCAAAAGAGCCGTCTTCGAGTACGACGTCGACTTCAACAGTCGGGTTACCGCGGCTGTCGAGAATTTCGCGACCAACGATGTCGATGATTGCAGTCATAGGGGCAAGTCCTTCCCTGTAGATAGCCCCGCTCCTGCCGCGAGGCACATTGAAGAAATCCGATGTGAGACTTCATTACAGAAATAAAAGGCGGAGGAACATCCCCCGCCTGTGAATTTCTAATGAAATTTTAAATCGATTTAGAAATCCTGTCGAAAGCCATGAGCTTTTCGAGAAGTGCAGGCATTTTATCAATCTGAACCATGTTTGGACCGTCAGATGGTGCATTATCCGGGTCTTCATGCGTTTCGATGAATACACCAGCTACACCCACAGCAACCGCAGCGCTTGCAAGCGTTTCAACGAATTCGCGCTGGCCACCGGACGAACCACCCTGCCCGCCAGGCTGCTGCACGGAATGGGTTGCATCGAAAATCACCGGCGAGCCGAAGCCTGCCATGATAGGCAGCGAACGCATGTCGGAAACAAGTGTGTTATAACCGAAAGACGCGCCGCGTTCAGTGGCCAGAACATTCGGATTGCCATTCTCAGTGATCTTGGCCAGCACGTTTTTCATGTCCCAGGGCGCCAGAAACTGGCCCTTCTTCACATTAACCGCACGGCCTGTCTTTGCAGCGGCGACCAAAAGGTCAGTCTGGCGGCAAAGGAACGCTGGAATCTGCAGAACATCGACAACTTCAGCAACAGTTGCGCATTGCTCTTCAGTATGGATGTCAGTGAGAACAGGAAAGCCGAACCCTTTCTTGAGATCGGCAAAAACTTCGAGTGCCTTATCCAGACCAATGCCGCGCTGTGCGCCAAGCGAGGTGCGGTTGGCCTTGTCGAAGCTCGACTTATAGACGAGGCCCATGCCGAGCTTGTTGGTGATCTCCACCAGACGTCCGGCCATGTCGAACGCATGTTCACGGCTTTCCATCTGGCAAGGCCCGGCAATCAAAGCCAGTGGCGCGCTGTTGGAGATCGTAACATTGCCGATTTTCACGGCAGAATTAGCGGTCGTCATGATTGTGAACCTTCAAATACAAACAATGTCCCCTGACCTACGGCAGGATGGATGAGAACACGACCATCGCTCTTTGTAAAAGCGATTCCGTTACGAGTGAGGAGTTGCTCAACGGCATAAAGCGAAGCAACCGAGAAAACCAGTCCTGATAGTCGCAAGCCACGACCATGCAGTTCCGGCGACCAGCCGAAACAGCTATTAAACTGTGTCGGCGTCATGACCTCTATATTGGAATTTTTAACCGTGATTGCCAGGGAGCCATCTTCACGTCTCCGAGCAGCTGCATGAAATACACCCTGCAAGAGATCGGAGAAGTCTTCCGGTTGTTCTTCGCACAGCAATATCTCGCGTAAGCCTGATACGCCATTTTCATGTGTGATCAGGTGCGAACGGTCAGTCTTGGGGTATGCCAAACGCTGACAGGTGAAGAAGAATGCGTCGGGCGCGCGCAAGTCCGCTGCAAAAGCCAGCCGGAAGCTGCCTTTCTCACGTTTTCCCTCCGACGAGATGAAGCTGCGCGAAAACTCGACCATGCGACCGCCGGAAATACCGCGCCGCTTGAACTCCGCATGATCGCCACGCGAATCGTCAGTCTTGAAGGCTATGCCGGAAAAACCATCATCACCGTTTCGAAAACGGTAAGATAAGTCACGCTGGATAAAGCTGTTGTTTCGCTGTGCGGCGGCTTCATAAAGCGGCGAACGGTCTACAGCCAACATTTCGAGATAAGTATCGTCTGCAAAGAAACTGCAGACATTAGCGGTGCCGAACGGATGTTGTGCGTCCGGCGCCACTGTAAATCCCAGAAGGGAAAGTCTCCTGCGCGCCTCACTCAGTTGAGAAACTGGAAGCACCAGATGGTCAACTGAACGAGCTTTGCGCGCAAGATCATTTGTCATGCATCAAACCAGTCTGCCCTGTTCCATCGCAGCTGCGATGAAGGAAGAGAATAGTGGGTGTGGCTCAAACGGACGCGACTTCAGTTCCGGATGGTACTGAACGCCGATGAACCAAGGATGGTCAGCGTATTCAACCGTTTCCGGCAGAACGCCGTCAGGTGACATGCCCGAGAATACCAAGCCGCTAGCTTCGAGGCGGTCCTTATAATCAACGTTCACTTCATAGCGGTGACGATGACGTTCAGAAATCTCGGTCGAACCGTAAATCTCGGCAATACGTGTTCCAGCCTTGAGCGTGGAATCATATGCACCAAGGCGCATCGTGCCGCCCAGATCACCCGACTTCGTGCGCTTTTCGAGCATATTGCCCTTGAGCCACTCGGTCATCAGACCAACAACAGGTTCCTTGGTCGGGCCAAACTCGGTCGAAGAGGCATTTTCGATACCGGCGAGATTACGCGCGGCTTCGAGACATGCCATCTGCATACCGAAGCAGATGCCGAAATAAGGGACCTTGTGTTCGCGTGCGAACTTGGCCGCAAGGATCTTGCCTTCCGCACCACGCTCACCAAAGCCGCCTGGCACCAGAATGCCATGGACTTTTTCGAGATATGGCGAAGGGTCTTCGCTTTCAAAGACTTCAGCTTCGATCCAGTCGAGATTGACCTTGACCTTGTTGGCAATGCCACCGTGCTGCAGCGCTTCGATCAGCGACTTATAAGCATCCTTCAGCTCGGTATATTTGCCGACAACGGCAATGGTAACTTCACCTTCAGGGTTGTGCAGAAGATGGGAAATACCTTCCCAGCGTTCCATACGTGGCTTCGGTGCCGGTTCGATACCGAATGCTGCAAGCACTTCGTTGTCGAGACCTTCCTTATGATAGGCAATCGGCACATCATAAATGGTCGAGACGTCGAGCGCCTGAATAACCGCGCTTTCCCGCACATTACAGAACAGCGACAGCTTGCGGCGTTCGGAAGCCGGAATCTCGCGATCTGCACGAACCAGAAGAATATCCGGAGCAATACCGATCGAACGCAGTTCCTTGACCGAATGCTGCGTCGGCTTGGTCTTGAGTTCACCTGCCGCTGGAATATACGGCATCAATGTCAGATGGATATAGACTGCGCTGTTGCGTGGCAGTTCGTTGCCGAGCTGACGAATAGCTTCGAGGAACGGCATGGCTTCGATATCGCCAACCGTACCGCCGATTTCGCACAGCACGAAATCATAATCGTCATTGCCTTCAAGAATGAAGTTCTTGATTTCATCCGTGACGTGAGGAATGACCTGAACCGTCGCACCGAGATAATCGCCGCGGCGTTCTTTTTCGATGATGTTGCGGTAGATGCGACCGGTGGTGATGTTATCCCGCTGATTTGCAGGACGACCGGTGAACCGCTCGTAATGGCCCAGATCAAGGTCTGTTTCGGCACCATCGTCAGTGACGAACACCTCACCGTGCTGGTAAGGCGACATCGTGCCGGGGTCGACGTTCAGATAAGGGTCGAGTTTACGGATACGCACGCGGTAACCGCGTGCCTGAAGGAGTGCAGCCAATGCTGCTGCGGCAATGCCTTTTCCAAGGGAAGAAACCACGCCGCCTGTGATGAATACATATCGCGCCATGGGCTTATGTCGTTAGACCCTTCTTGCTGATTCCGCCACTAAAAAAAGTGTGACCAGCGTTTTTTCCATCAAAATCACACCCGTTCAGCCTCCCATATGGGATAACCGGATGCTTCCACCAAGTTCAGTCCTGCTCGCAGCATGTAGCGTTGTTTGTTACACGCGCACGAAAAAAGGCCGGGAAGATCCCGGCCTTTCGGGTATTTCTACAAAAAATTAGAGAACGACGACTTTTGCGCCCATGCCGACGCGATCATAGAGATCCAGAATGTCGTCATTGGTCATACGAAAGCAACCGTTCGAAGCCGGGCTGCCGATTGTCCATGGCTGAGTGGTACCGTGAATACGGATATACGTATCCTTGTTGCCCTGGAACAGATACATGGCGCGCGAACCAAGTGGATTGCCTGGACCGCCGTCCATACCGTTCTTGTAGCGACCATACTGAGCAGGATTGCGTTCAATCATTTCCTTGGTCGGAATCCAGCGTGGCCATTCGCGCTTTGCGCTGACAGTTGCTGTTCCCTTGAACTCAAGTCCTACTTTACCGACCGCAATGCCGTAACGGCGCGCAGTGGTCGAGCTTTCGACGAGATAAAGGAAATACTTCGCAGGATCGATGACGATCGTGCCAGCTTCGTAACCGGTAAAGGATACGGTCTGCGCCTGATAGCGCGGGTCGATATTGTAGCGGTTGAGGGCAACCTTCTTCGCAGCACCTGCGTTCGAAGCGCTCTTCTTTTTCTTCTTTGCAGGCTTTTCCTTGGCATCGTTTGCCATAGCGACCTGCTGAACACCCGTTGCCGCAGCCGTAAGTTCAGCTTCAGCACCAGCTGCAAAACTTGGGCCCGTAAGTCCAATGCAAAGGCTTGCAATGCCAGCCATCAAAATAAAACGTGAAGACATGATCTGTTCCCGAAAACCCAAGCAGTGCGGAAAACACCTGTCGCAGTATCGCGTTCAGGCTTTCGCTCTCCATACTGCAAAGGGCAGCACTACTCAATTATCCACAATAGCTATCCCTCACGATTCGAGAGGGGCTATTGCCCGTGTGCAACACTTTGCAATCTGATGCTTAACAAAAAGAAAACCGGCCCTTTCGAGCCGGTTTTCAAATTTTCAGCAATTACAAAGCTCTTATTGTGAGCTTGGAACCTGTGGAGCCTGTGGCTGAGTGCTGTCAGGCTGCGCTGGTGCAGTTGCTGGAGCTTCGCCCGAAGCAGGTGTTTCAGCTTCATTGGTGCGCGAAGACTCACCACCCAGCTGATTGAGAATGCCACCGCCGGTACCGGTACCAGTTCCACCAGCAGGAGGGTTCTGCGTGCTGCCAGCTGCAGGAATACGGTTCAGAATGTCCGTTGGCTTTTCGCCATAACGGGCCATGATGCCGAGAACGAGCGAAGTGGCGAAGAAGCCAATCGCAAGAATAGCTGTCGTGCGGGTCAGCGCGTTAGCCGCGCCGCGTGCCGTCATGAAGCCCGAACCACCGCCGATACCAAGGCCACCGCCTTCGGAACGCTGGATGAGCACAACGCCAACAAGCGCCAGAACGATCAACAAATGAATGACAATGACTATGGTCTGCATAGGTTACGGTCTTTATATCTCTGGACTAATGCATAACCGGGAAAAACCAAGCGATTTCCGCCCCGGATAGCGATGATACAAATAGATAGAGCGGCTCTTTACACGCTATTGCATGATAATCCAAGCCCTGCACCCGATATAGATTAAAGGACGCAGATGCTCATCACAGATTACGATAGGTTTCGCATATGGCGAGGAAGTCTGTTGCTTTCAAGCTGGCTCCGCCAACCAATGCACCATCGACATCCGGCACGCTCAACAATTCAATGGCATTGGCCGGTTTGACCGAACCACCATAGAGGAGTCGCAGATGCGCGCCGCTGGTGCCAAAACGTTCGGTGAGCTTGTCACGCATGAATGCGTGGGCTGCGCGCACATCCTGAACAGTTGGCGTCAGACCAGTACCAATGGCCCAAACTGGCTCATAAGCAACAATCGTGTTTTCAGCCTTCACACCTTCGGGAAGCGAAGCTGCAAGCTGGTCGCCAATCACATCAAGTGTGCGATCTGACTTGCGCTCATCAGCGGTTTCGCCAACGCAGACAATCGCAATAAGACCAGCAGCCCAGGCGGCTTCAGTCTTGCTGCGCACCAGCTCGCTGGCTTCGCGATGATCGGTACGACGTTCCGAGTGGCCGAGGATAACGTGGCTTGCGCCTGCTTCTTTCAGCATTTCTGCCGAAACATCGCCGGTATGTGCGCCAGACGCTTTCTGGTGACAATCCTGACCGCCAAGCGCAACTGTTTCACCTTCAAGCGTTTCAGCAGCGCGCGACAACAATGTCGCCGGAACGCAGATCACGGCATCAAGCTTACGACCCAGATCGGAACTCAGGCCCGCAGAAATCGCGCGCAATTCCGTGAGGGATTCTCCTGTACCATTCATTTTCCAGTTGCCAGCAACCAGAGGACGGATTCCCGGAGTCATTTCATTCTCCTCGCCTTAAAGAACGCCGGGCCGCATATTTTTGCGTGAGCGGCGCCAAATTTTGCCATTGACTAAGCGTATTCGTCACGCAATGCAACGTTCTTGGCAATGTTCTTGGTGGTCGACGCTCAATGAGAACTTGCATCATGGCCTAGCTTAAGGTTATCCCCTCACACGGGTTATCTTTATCGATAGCCGGGCTTTGTTTTGTTCTTAAAGGGTTTCCAATGCTCGACAGTATGCGTGATGCCGCCAAATCCTGGGTTGCTAAGCTTCTCCTCGGTCTGCTCGTTCTGAGTTTTGCAGTCTGGGGCATCGCTGATGCATTCCGAGGCGACATGTCTGGCAATGCAGCGCTGAGCGCTGGCAAGTCGGAAGTGAGCGCAACAGATTATCGCTTTGCTTACGAGCAGCAGCTGATGCGTCTGTCGCAGCAGTTTCGTCAGCGACTGACCCGCGAACAGGCACAACAGTTCGGCGTCGACAATCAGGTTCTTGCACAGCTCGCAGCTGGCGTTGTTCTGGATGAAGAAGCACGCAACATGCAGCTTGGTCTTTCCAAGGATGGCATTGCGCGTCTGACCGGCGAAGATCCATCGTTCCAGGATGCCAGCGGCAACTTCAGCCGCGCCCAGTTCGATGCAGTTCTGCGCCAGTCAAACATTCGTGCGCAGGACTATCTCGATAACCGCGCGAAAGTTGCTCGTCGCCAGCAGATCGTTGAAGCAGCAACCGACGGCATGAAAATGCCGAACACCATGCTCAAGGCGCTTGCTCTTTATCAGGGTGAAAGCCGCAGCGCGGATTACATCACAATCCCGGCTGAGAAGGCCGATGCTGTTCCAGCGCCTTCCGATGACGCTCTCAAGGCTTACTTTGAAGAGCACAAGGATGAATATAAGGCTCCGGAATACCGCAAGATCACCTATGTGAAGCTTGAGCCGTCGGACATTGCCGATGCTACTGCTGTCACGCAGGATGAGATCAAGGAATATTACGAAAAGAACCAGAGCCGTTTCAGCACCACTGAAACGCGCACCATCGAACAGCTGAACTTTGCTGATGAAGCAGCTGCTACGGCCGCACAGCAGAAAATCGCAGCAGGCACAAGCTTTGTCGATATCGGCAAAGAACAGGGCAAGAGCGAAGCTGATCTGGTTCTCGGAACCTTCGAAAAGACCGCTCTTCCAGATGCAATTATCGCAGAAGCAGCATTTGGCCTTAATGAAGGCGGCGTAAGTGACGTTGTTAAGGGCGCATTCGGCCCGGTCATTCTCCGCGTTACCAAAGTTAATCCGGCAAACACCAAGTCGCTGTCGGATGTTGAAGGCGAAATTCGCGATACCGTTGCCACCAACATTGCAATCAGCAGCATCAACGGCATTCACGATTCCTATGAACAGCAGCGTTCGGACGGCGCAAGCATGGCCGATGTTGCCAAGGGTCTCAGCCTCAAGACCGTAACCATTGACGCTGTCGATGCCGAAGGCAACGATCCAGCCGGAAAAGCGGTTGAACTGCCAAACTCCGAAGCGCTTCTCGCTGCCGCATTCCAGGCAGAACAGGGCTTCGACAACGACGCGCTCACCATGGGTAACACCGGCTATCTCTGGTACCAGATTGATGGCACCACCCCTGCTCGCGACCGCACCCTTGATGAAGTTAAGGACAAGGTCGTTGCAGCATGGAAGGGCGAAGAAGCCGTCAAGCGTTTGAACCAGCGTCTGGAAGAGCTGAAGAAGCGCCTGGATGGCGGTGAGACGCTCGATGCGATTGCTGCTGAAGCTGGTCTAGAAAAGCAGACCAAGCGCGGCATCACCCGCAACACTAACGATGCGGATTTTGGCTCGGCTGCAACCGCTCAGGTATTCCGTGGCGCAAACGACCACACCGGTACAGCGGCTGCGGCATCTGACGATGCACAGATCTTGTTCAAGGTTGTTGAAGTCACCGAACCAACCGCTGCAGGTCCGGAAGCAATTCCTGAACAGCAGCAGACCTATCTGTCGACGACACTCACAGATGATGTTCTTGAACAGATGGTTGGCGAACTGCAGAAGCAGTATCCGGTGCGGATCAACCAGACCGTCATCAACAATGCATTGGCCTTCTGATCAGCGGCGGACATGGAATAATGGCTGACTTAAAACCCTATATCGCCAAGGCTGCCTCCGGCAATCCGTTGTCGCTCGAGGATTCCAAGGCAGCTTTCGACATCATGATGTCCGGACAGGCTACGCCGTCACAGATCGGCGGCTTTCTGATGGCTCTGCGTGTTCGTGGTGAAACTGTGCCGGAAATAGCCGGTGCTGTATCATCTATGCGCTCACGAATGCTTCCAGTTTCCGCTCCGGCGGGCGCTGTAGATATTGTCGGCACTGGCGGAGATCAGTCCGGCTCCTACAACGTTTCCAGCTGTTCCGCCTTTGTCGTGGCCGGCGCAGGCGTTCCGGTTGCAAAGCATGGTAATCGCGCTCTCTCTTCCAAATCAGGTGCAGCAGATGCGCTGGCAGCCCTTGGTGTGAACATCGAAGCCGATGCGAACACGATTGGCCGCAGCATCAATGAAGCTGGTCTTGGCTTCATGTTTGCGCCGATGCACCATTCTGCGATGCGTCATGTCGGACCATCGCGCGTTGAACTCGGCACCCGAACGATTTTCAATCTGCTCGGTCCGCTTTCAAACCCGGCAAGCGTCAAGCGCCAGCTGGTTGGCGTGTTCTCGGCGGAATGGGTTGAGCCTTTGGCTCAGGTTCTCAAAGAACTGGGCTCTGAAACCGCCTGGGTGGTCTATGGCGATGGACTCGATGAGATGACCACAGCAGGCACCACAAAGGTTGCAGCACTTGAAAACGGCACTATTCGTACTTTTGAGATTACACCAGAAGACGTTGGCCTTCGTCGCGTCGATATGTCGGAGCTCAAGGGCGGAGAGGCCGAAGTTAACGCAAAGGCGCTGCTTGGTGTTCTTGAAGGTGCACAGAACGCATATCGCGATATTGTGCTCTTGAACTCTGCCGCAGCTCTGGTGATTTCCGGCAAGGCGAAAGACCTGAAGGACGGCATTGCTCTTGCAGCGCAGTCCATCGACAGCGGAGCAGCTTTAGCCGTTCTGCAAAAGGTCATTGCTGTGTCAAACGATAACCCGCTCTGACGGAGAGGATCAAACCATGTCCACCGACATTTTGCGGAAAATCGAAGCTTACAAGCGCGAGGAAATCGCTGCTGCCAAGGCTCGTCTTCCACTCGAAGAAGTGAAGGCGCAGGCCAAGGATCAGCCTGCAACACGCGGTTTTCTCAAGGCACTGGAAGCCAAGCGCGCAGCCAACAAGTTCGCGCTGATTGCTGAAATCAAGAAGGCGAGCCCTTCCAAAGGCCTTATCCGCCCTGATTTTGATCCGCCAGCGCTGGCCAAGGCTTATGAAGACGGCGGCGCGGCCTGCCTGTCCGTTCTCACGGATACGCCATCTTTTCAGGGCGCACCGGAATTTCTGACAGCGGCACGCAATGCCTGCTCGCTGCCCGCCTTGCGCAAGGATTTCCTTTTCGACACCTATCAGGTCTATGAAGCGCGCAGCTGGGGTGCAGATTGTATCCTCATCATTCTGGCAAGCGTCGATGATGATCTGGCCAAAGCGCTCGAAGAAACCGCTTTCGAACTCGGTATGGATGCTCTCATTGAAGTCCATGACGAAGAAGAAACCGAACGCGCGCTGAAGCTTTCATCGCGTCTCGTTGGCGTCAACAATCGCAATCTGCGCACTTTTGAAGTCGATCTTGCTGTTTCCGAACGCCTCTCAAAGATGGTGCCTTCGGACCGTCTTCTGGTTGGCGAAAGCGGCATCTTCACCCATGATGATTGCCTCCGTCTTGAAAAGTCGGATATCGGAACATTCCTCATCGGCGAAAGCCTGATGCGCCAGGATGACGTTGCTCAGGCGACCCGCGAACTTCTGACCGGCAAGGTGTAAGCCATGACAGCCAAACTCACCCATATCGACCAGACTGGCGCCGCCCATATGGTCGATGTCGGCGATAAGGCTGAGACTGAACGCCAGGCAACGGCTGAAGGTGCAGTCAAAATGAAGCCAGAAACTCTGGCCCTCATTCTGGAAGGCAATGCTGCCAAAGGCGACGTTATCGGTGCTGCCCGCCTGGCAGGCATTATGGCCGCGAAGAAGACTGCCGATCTCATTCCGCTTTGCCACCCATTGATGCTGACAAAGGTCTCGGTGGACATCGAACCGGATCAATCACTTCCCGGCCTTCGCGTCTCTGCGACTGCGAAGCTGAAAGGTCGCACGGGAGTTGAGATGGAAGCGCTGACTGCCGTATCAGTCACCTGCCTGACCATCTATGACATGGCAAAGGCCGTTGATCGCCACATGGAAATTACCGATATTCGCGTTTCCGCAAAAAGTGGTGGCAAATCGGGCGACTGGAAAGCCTGATTTTCAAACGTACTTGCGGCAAATCAATTCATGGCCGCAGTTAATCTGCTTTAAGCAGCGAAGCATTTCCGGCATGAGCATTTAGCAGCCTGTGTGAGATAATGCGCAGAACAAGCGAAATAACGAGATTATTTTCTACGAGAGGAAGCCAATGTCCCTTCTCCTGGTCGATGAAGCCCTTGCACGTATCCTGAGCTCGGCAGAGCCACACGGTTCTGAGCAGGTTCCTTTGACTTCAGCCGGTGGACGCGTCGTTGCTGAACCTGTGAAAGCTCACCTTCTGCAACCTCCCTTTGATTGCTCTGCTATGGATGGCTATGCGCTGATCTCACCTGAAAATATCAGCTATCCGCTTGAACTCACCGTAATTGGCGAATCAGCAGCCGGTAAGCGTTTCGATGGGCAGCTAGGCGAAGGTCAGGCGGTCCGCATTTTCACCGGCGCACCAATGCCAGCAGGTGCAGATAGCATCGTTATCCAGGAAGACACGGAGCGCTCCGACGACAAGCTGACGATCCGGCAAGGCCTCGATAAAGGTCGGCACATTCGTCGCGCGGGCCTCGATTTTGCACCTGCCGATGTTGTTCTTCCAGTTGGAAAAGCACTCGACGCCCCGGCACTTTCCCTTGCTGCGGCCAGTGGCAACGCAGCCATCTCCGTTTTCAAACAGCCCCGCATTGCAATACTCGCGACCGGAGACGAGCTCGTCCCGCCCGGTACAGTTCCCGGCCCGGACCAGATTGTCGCCTCCAACAGCGTCGGCATCGCCGAAATCGTTCGCCGCGCAGGCGGCAGGCCTGAAGATATGGGCATTATTATCGACGATCCCGAAAAGATCGAATCCGCAATTGGTGCCGTTCTCGAAGATGGCATCGATGTTCTTGTGACGATTGGCGGCGCGTCGGTTGGAGATCGCGATTACGTTCACGGGGCTTTGCAGAATTGTGGTGTCGATCTCGACTTCTGGAAGATCGCCATGCGCCCGGGTAAACCACTGATGTATGGCCGCAAGACGGTTTCGGGTAAAACCGTGCATGTCATCGGCCTGCCGGGTAATCCGGTTTCAAGCATCGTCTGCAGTCTCGTATTTCTGCGCCCATTGGTGGCAAAGCTATCGGGCACTGACTTAACTGCAGATATTCGTCCCGCGAAATTGGGTCAGCCAATGAATGCAAACGATCATCGTAGGGACTTTGTTCGTGCGACGGTAGAAAAGGCAATCGACGGCACATTGATTGTAAAGCCATTTCCAGTTCAGGATTCTTCGATGCTTTCTGCTCTTGTGCGTTCCAATGCACTACTGATCAGAGAAGAAAATGCGCCAGCTGCAGCGCTTGGAGATCCTTGCACAATATTGATGCTGTAACGAGCGGCATCAATTCCCGCCCTCGTTAATCATTTTAAAACCATTGCAGAACAAGACTGGAACATATAGTGTTCGTTCTGGTTTTGTTTTTATTTGATTCTGGTTTGGAGGGTGTAGCGCATGTTGACCCGTAAGCAGCACGAGCTTCTGCTGTTCATTCATGAACGTCTTAAAGAGACGGGCATCCCTCCGTCTTTTGACGAGATGAAAGAGGCTCTCGATCTAGCCTCGAAATCGGGCATTCATCGCCTCATCACGGCATTGGAAGAACGTGGCTTTATCCGCAGACTTCCTAACAGAGCACGCGCTCTGGAAGTCCTGCGGTTGCCAGATTCGATAGCACCGGGCTTGAACGCGCAAAAGAAGTTCGCTCCGAGCGTAATCGAAGGAAGCCTTGGTAAAGCTCCCCCTCCTCCACCGGCGCGCCCTGCTCCGGTCATGGCGGACAATGATTCCTCAACAATGGTCTCTGTGCCTATGATGGGACGCATCGCTGCCGGTGTGCCGATCTCGGCAATCCAGAATCAGACACACTCACTGAGCCTTCCTCCGGAAATGCTGGGCGCCGGTGAACACTACGCTTTGGAAGTCAAAGGCGATTCGATGATCGACGCCGGTATTTTTGACGGCGACACAGTCATCATTAAACGCGGTGATACAGCCAATCCGGGTGAAATTGTCGTCGCACTGGTGGACGACGAAGAAGCGACATTGAAGCGTTTTCGCCGCAAAGGCGCTTCCATCGCATTGGAAGCAGCAAACCCGGCTTACGAAACCCGCATCTTCGGACCTGACCGCGTGCGCGTTCAGGGCAAGCTTATTGGTCTGATCCGACGCTATTAAATCTTACACATAACCGCTGCACTTCCGTGAGATATGTGGCGGTTGACGTTCATAACATTTCCAACAAAAGTGCGAAACGTCTCCGCAGGGAAAATTAGTTCGCCGGACTGATTTCTTTTCCTGCTGCGATGCGTCGGATAATGCGTAAAAACAATCAGTTATAGCGGTTCCAACGATTCATTCTTAGCTGGAATGGCTGTAAGTCTGCCAGAAAACCATGAACTAGAGTGGCTCTGATTTATCTGTAAAAGCTGGAGTCGTATGGAGCTTGGAGTTTTTGTCAGGAGCCTCCTTCTTTTGATATTCGCGATCAGCTAGCCCCCGCGCTGCTCGCGAATAAAGACGATGAAGGTGCCAAGGCCTCGCGGGCGCATCAATGGCAAAGCTCAGATCATCTGCATAGCCGGCTAATTTACGAGGTTTTGTCGGTTCGAAGCGGTAGATTTTATCTTCGTTGTCGACTTGGTGGACAGCCGAAACTGTTGCAGCTTCACCTTTCGAGGAATTCTTCTGCCCCAGCCTGAGTTCAAGCGTTCCTTTTAAGGCAAGCTCTTTACGATCCACCACGAGCACATCAGGGCGCTCGCAGCTCAGATTTTTGCCTGCTATCGCAAGAACGACAATATCGCCAATATTGCAGGCGATGTCCTTCATCTCTTCCTGCGCGGTATATGCAAACATGCGTCCGTCCCGCAATGGAATCGTGCACAGTCCCTCTTCGCAGACAAACGCATTAATGTCGGATATCGGCTTCTGCTTTTTTACAATCTGCGGCGGAATAAACGTTTCGATCAAATAGGCAGTCTGCCAGTTTTGACCTGTGAATTTTGGCGGCCTGCTGCGATTGGCTGCGAAATTGCCATCGGGCAGGCGCACGGCCACAAATTTTGCATCTTCACTAACGAGAATGTCCGGCAATGGCGTTCGTATAAAAACGATAAGCCCGGCAATGACAAAAGGTAAAGCCAGCCATCGCAACCGGGTCGTGGAAACAACCGCGATAACAAGCGCTACAGTCCAGAGGATAAGCGTGCTTGCAGGCATGACGCCGGGATTACCGTCAGGAGAAAAGCTAGCGACCAGACTTGCAATATGCCTGACCAATAGGACACCAAATCCCATGATCTGTAGTGGCAGCCAATCAAGCTGCAATGGCATCAACACCAAGCTCAGCACTGCAAAGGGCATCACAAGGATCGAGATAACCGGCAAGGCCAATACGTTTCCGACAAGGCCTAAGGGTGCGGTGTTGTTGAAATGATAGGCGGCGAATATTCCGCTCGCTATACCGGCAACAATCGATGTTGCTCCTGTCGCCACCGCAGGAATAAGCATTTTTGATACAAACCCGCGTGGATTTGAACGTCGATTTTCATTGGCCGTTTGATTGCGTGCTTTCCTGTCGCTCCACCATGCAAATGCAGCAATCAATCCCGCAGTCGCCGAAAAAGACATTTGAAAACTCGGACCCAGAATTTCATGCGGAGAAATTGCAATCATCGCGACAGACGCAATCGCAAGATTGCGCATACTGATGGCAGCACGGTCCGCCAGCAATGCGCAGAGCATCACAACAATCATGACGTAACTGCGCTGTGCTGCAACATCCGCACCCGACATGGCGAGATAAAATGTGCAGCTTAGAAGCGAGAGAAAAGCCGCAAACTTTTTGACCGGATATCGGGCGCTAAACCCCGGCATCAGAGCAAACATCGACCTCAGCGACATCATCACAACGCCAGCGGCCAGCACCATATGCAGGCCGGAAATCGACAGGATATGCGCCAGACCTGCCTTGCGCAGATCCTCATTCGTTTCTTCGCTGATCCCTGCTCGCTCACCCGCTATGAGCGCAGCGGCAACACTGCCATCCTCACCAGAGAGCACTTCCGCAATACGTTCGGAAACATGCACGCGTAACTGAGCAATGGAACTCGCAATTTTTGCCGTCATGTCGGTCGGTCCTGGCACATCGGCAATCTTTGGTGTTCCAAGAAAGAAACCGTTGGCACCGATACCGCCGAAATAGGCATGGAAGGCAAAATCGTAATTCCCCGGCCGCACAGGTCCCGAAGGCACCCTCATGCGCGCAAAGCCGGTTAGCCCGCTACCAATCGTCGTCTTGGCCGGTATGTCGCGCGCAGTAATGCGGATGCGTTGCGGTGCGTAGCGAAGTTTCGGCCTTTGCGTTTCAAGCAGATCAAGCGTCACACGCCAACTGCCATTGTCGCGATATTCGAGACCAGCCACTCGGCCGGTAACGCGCGTTGCAACCTCTGAACCCAACAATTGCGTGCTTCTTCGTTCAGTCTCAAATTTCCCCGCTATCATGCCAAGCTGCAGAGCCACGACGAGCGTCAGCAATTGCGATAGCAAGAAGCGTTTGCGCACAAAAAAACGCAATATAAAGACCGTTGTCAGGGTCGAAAGGAGCGGCACCCAGTCAGGCTCGAAAGAAAGCGTAAAATAGACAACTGCTCCCACACCCATCATCACGGGAAACAGAAGGAAGAATATCCCGCGACCCACTTCCCGACTCAGCGCTCTGCTTAAGTTCAACCACGCGGCGTCTAGTAGAACGCGCGCGCGTTCAGAAGGCGTTAGAACTCGCTCTGGCAGGGCAGTAGGATAAATTTCTTCGTGTTCATCCGGAGCCCACGGAGCGGGCATCAAAGCGCGAGCCAAACCATCGGGCATGTCTTTGACAAATGCCCGTTCGCTGATCTCCTGTGCTTCCCTTGTGCCCGTCATGCCCCCGCCTGACTGCAAAAGTGCTCCCCGCTAACCTAAAGAAGAATAGCGGATCGGTGCGAAAGGGACGTCAAGCCCTTGCGCGCTGTGCTACCTATGCTACATGAACGCCAGCCAAAATCGAGAGGGTTCGCGTCGAGAACCCCGATTGCCTGTAGAACACAATCAAACGGGCACTATATACTCTAATTCTGCCTCGCCCTCGGCGTCCTGCCGCAGTCCCACGAGGCTCTGACACAGTGGAGCTGTCATGTCGAAACCGGTCGTCACCCGTTTTGCCCCTTCGCCCACGGGTTATCTGCATATTGGCGGAGCTCGCACGGCTCTTTTTAACTGGCTTTACGCAAAGCACACCGGCGGCAAGATGCTGCTGCGCATCGAAGATACCGATCGCGAACGCTCCACCGATGCAGCCACAGCCGCAATTCTGGACGGCCTGAACTGGCTTGGTCTCGATTGGGATGGCGATGCAATTTCTCAGTTTGAGCGCGCTCCACGCCACCGTGAAGTGGCCGAAGAACTGGTTGCAGATGGCAAAGCCTATTATTGCTATGCAACGCCGGAAGAGCTCGAAGAAATGCGCGAAAAGGCACGCGCTGAAGGTCGTCCGCCGCGCTATGATGGCCGCTGGCGTGACCGCGATCCTTCGGAGGCACCTGCAGGCGTAAAGCCCGTTATTAGAATCAAGGCACCACGCGAAGGTGAAACCCTTGTACGCGATGCTGTTCAGGGCGATGTTCGCTTCCCGAACAAAGACCTTGATGATTTCATCATCCTGCGTTCCGACGGCACACCGACCTATATGCACGCGGTTGTCGTGGACGACCACGACATGGGCGTCACCCACATCATTCGTGGCGACGACCATCTGACCAATGCGGCACGCCAGACCGTGATCTACGATGCGATGGGCTGGGAAGTCCCTCAGATGTCGCATATTCCGCTTATTCATGGTGCAGACGGAGCTAAGCTCTCCAAGCGTCATGGTGCGCTGGGCGTCGATGCCTATCGCGCCATGGGTTATCTGCCGGAAGCGCTTCGCAACTATCTCGTCCGTCTTGGCTGGAGCCATGGCGACGACGAAATCATGTCGACCGAACAAATGATCGAGTGGTTTGACGTCACCGACATCAACAAAGGTGCTGCGCGCTTTGACTTCCAGAAGCTCGAAGCCATCAACGGCCTTTACATGCGCGCAAGCGACGACAAGGCTCTGTTTGATGCGCTGATTGCCGTATTGCCGGAAATCGAAGGCGGCAAAGAACTGGAAGCCTCCCTTGATGAAAAGGGTCGCGCTCAGCTTCTCACCGCAATGCCGGGCCTTAAAGATCGTGCAAAGACACTGGTGGAGCTTGCTGATGGTGCGAAGTTTATCTTCGCAAAGCGCCCGCTTGCATTTGATGAGAAGGCCGCATCTCTGCTTAACGACGAAGGTCGCGAAGTTCTGAAAGCTGTCCTTCCGCATTTGGAATCAGTCAGCGATTGGACCGTAGACGCGCTCGATGCGGCTGTTCGGGCCCATGCAGAAACAGTAGGCCTCAAACTTGGCAAGGTAGCACAACCACTGCGCGCTGCCCTTACGGGTCGGGCTACATCTCCGGGTGTATTCGACGTACTGTTTGTGCTCGGCCGTGAAGAGTCACTTGCACGCATAAAAGATCAAATCGTTTGAACTGTTAGCATTCACGCTGACGTGACAAATCGGACTTAATTAGACCAAATTACGCATTGCATCGCAAAATCATTGGGATAGTTTGGCGGGCGAAATCGTTTGGATAATGCGTTGAAAATTCGTTCTTCTACGGGAACGGCTAACACATAAAAATAATGCGGTTTCCCGCGTTGGCGGGAAACACATAGATGTTACAAGAGACAAGTTATAACGACGATTAAAATTCAGCCGCCACACGGGCGGCAAAGTGGACACGAAAGGAAACACGATGTCAGATAAGACAGCTAGCTTTACCCTCGACGGCAAAACGTTCGACCTGCCTGTACGACAAGGCACTGTCGGGCCGGACGTCGTCGACATCGGTCCACTTTACAAGAACGCCCACGCTTTCACTTACGATCCAGGTTTCACTTCGACCGCTTCATGCGAATCCAAGATCACCTATATCGACGGCGATGAAGGCGTGCTGCTGTATCGTGGCTATCCGATTGATCAGCTTGCTGAACATGGCGACTTCCTCGAAACCTGCTACCTGCTGCTTTACGGTGAACTGCCTACAGCAACCCAGAAGGCCGATTTCGATTACCGCGTGACCCGTCACACGATGATCCACGAGCAGATGACGAAGTTCTTCACCGGCTTCCGTCGTGACGCGCATCCAATGGCTGTCATCGTCGGCTGTGTCGGCGCAATGTCAGCATTCTATCACGACTCGACCGACATCACGGATCCGCATCAGCGCATGGTTGCTTCGATCCGTCTGATCGCCAAGCTGCCTACGCTCGCTGCAATGGCCTATAAGTACCACATCGGCCAGCCATTCATGTATCCGAAGAACGACCTCGATTTCGCGTCGAACTTCCTGCACATGTGCTTTGGCGTTCCTTGCGAAGATTACAAGGTCAATCCGGTTCTGGCACGCGCCATGGACCGCATCTTCATCCTGCATGCTGACCACGAACAGAACGCTTCGACATCGACCGTTCGTCTCGCTGGTTCGTCAGGCGCAAACCCATTTGCATGTATCGCTGCTGGCGTTGCCTGCCTCTGGGGCCCTGCACATGGCGGCGCAAATGAAGCAGCGCTCAACATGCTGGCTGAAATCGGTTCTGTCGACCGCATTCCAGAATTCATTGCACGCGCCAAGGACAAGAACGATCCGTTCCGTCTGATGGGCTTCGGCCATCGCGTTTACAAGAACTACGATCCGCGCGCCAAGATCATGCAGAAGACCTGCCATGAAGTTCTCGGCGAACTCGGCATCAAGGACGATCCGCTTCTCGACGTTGCTCTGGAACTCGAAAAGATCGCTCTTACCGATGAATATTTCATCGAAAAGAAGCTCTATCCAAACATCGACTTCTACTCCGGCATCACGCTGAAGGCTCTCGGCTTCCCAACCGAAATGTTTACGGTTCTGTTCGCCCTCGCCCGCACCGTCGGCTGGGTCGCTCAGTGGAAGGAAATGATCGAAGATCCACAGCAGAAGATCGGTCGTCCGCGCCAGCTCTATACTGGTGCTCCAGAACGCGATTACGTGCCAGTTGCAAAGCGCAAATAATCCTATCCCAGAATGCAGAAAACCCCGGCCATTTGCCGGGGTTTTTGTTTGTTCTCAATTTGAGTTCAGCGTTTTTCTGCCGTTCTCGGCCAGATCGAGCAAGACCTTTGCTCCGATCTCGCCGGAAGGTCGCTCCGTGGCCATTATTGATATCACTTTATCAAAGCCATCAAGCTGCGCCTGACGCGACGCACTTTTCTGCATAAGTTTATCGACATAACGAGCAAGATTACCTGGCCTTACCGATTCATTGAAAAACTCCGGCACAACGGGTTCATCAGCGATAATGTTCGGAAGAGCCGCACTCCAGATCGTGATCTTGGACAGCAGAAACTGGCGTGCAAACCAATCAGCCTTGTATGACAAAATGGTCGGGATGCGCGACAGTGCAAGCTCCAGCGAGACAGTACCCGACGCAGCCAGTGCTGCATCTGCACGCGCAAAGGCATCCCACTTGGCTTCATCACCGGTCACGATAAGCGGCTTAACGGCCCAATCCTTGGAAAGCTCACGCACCATTTCCTCAATGCGCGGCAATGTAGGTAAAATGACCTCAAGCTTTTCGATCCGCTTTGAAAGCTCTTCTACAGCCTTGCCGAAGGGTTCCATAAGCGTCTGGATTTCGTCACGGCGCGATCCGGGAAGCAACAACAGGCAGCGTGAGCCATCAGGCCAGCGTTGCGCTTCAGCGGCGCGCTGCGCAGCCTGTACTTTTACAATCGGCGCGTAGCTGCTGAGACGATGTCCGACATAGGTTGATTGCGGGCCGTTAAGCCGCTTCATGACCTCAACTTCAAACGGTAATACCGTGAGCACATGGTCGACATAGGCACGCATCGCTTTGGCGCGCTGCGGACGCCAGGCCCAGACACTCGGAGCGATATATTTCACGATTGGAATTGAAGGGCTGGCCGCGCGGATTTTTTTCGCAACACGATGCGTGAATTCCGGGCTGTCGATGAGCAGAACACAATCAGGCTTTTCTGTAACGATCCGCTTTGCTGTCTGATTTATACGCAGAATAAGCCCAGGCAGATTCTTGAGAATAGCACCAAGCCCCATCAAGGCTATTTCATGCGGGTCAAAGAAGGTTTTCAATCCACGTTCAGCAAGATGGTCACCACCAACACCAACGATATCGACGAGCCGATCTGTCTGGCCGCGAAGAGCATCAACCAAATCAGCACCGAGGAGATCGCCGGATTCCTCTCCGGCCACGATCGCAATTTTCAATGGCCGGCTGGTTTTGCTCAACGTGCTAAGTCCCTTTGGTTTCGACTGATCGTCTCAATGAAAAGACCTTTTTCATTGGCCGCAGCCATGGTTTCACCAAGACCGAGAATGAAAGTGCGACCAGCTTCAATCGCAATACCGGACAAGCCAGCACGGGCTGCGTTCTCCACTGTCGATACGCCGATTGCCGGCAAATCTGCCCGCTCATCCTGTCTTGGCTTGGCCATTTTGACAAGTACGCCGCCACGCTTGGGAATACGACCTGCCTGACGAAGCGCGTAAACACGCTCGATCATCTGATCGGTGCCTTCTGCACCTTCAAGCGCCACAACACGGCCACCTGCAGCAATTGCACCCTGCCCGACATCCAATTCGCCAAGACGAAGCGCAGCTTCCATAGCGAGCAAAACGTTCCGGCGTTCGCGGGAATCGGGCGTCAGACGCGTGATCGCTCTCGGCGGTGTCGGTGAGAGAAGATCAGGAACAACTTCATGCGCTCCGACCATCTTGAAGCCATAGCGCTCAAGCAGGCGCATGAATGCACGCAGTAACGCATCATCGCCTTGACCGAGCGCGGTCAGAACATAGCGCACAGCCCTTATCGTCGGAAGATTGAGTTTGAGGTCACTCAGATGCGGACGGTTACGAAGGCCACCGGCAAGGACAACTTGAGTGACGCCAGCCGACCGCATGGCACGGATGAGCATACCAAAATCAATCGCTGCGATTTCCTGATGTTCATATTCATAGAGCGAGGCATCAGCCTCACCACGCAGTGGAAGCATAAAAGGCGGATTTCCATCCGCCTTCAGAGCTTCAGCCACTTTTATCGGCAAAAGGCCATTGCCAGCAATAATGGCTGTGCGTTGACGCTTTACCGCGCTATCAATCGTCGTCGCCGTCATCCATCGCTCCACCTACCGATGAGCCAAGCGGCGGCGTGCAATAAGCGCGCTTATTTTCCACCAGAATGAAGGAGATAAGATCAGCCACACCATCAGAATCAGGAATAGCCTTAAGCACATCCTGTGCACGCTCACGCACCGGCTTGGTGCGGTCAAAGAGCATGTGGACTGCATGACGCAGATTATGGATATCCTTGCGCTGCATACCGGAACGCTTCATTCCGATGATGTTCAGACCGCCGAGATAAGCATGGTTGCCGATCGCACTGCCGTAAGGAATGAGATCATGGGCCAGTGCCGCCATACCGCCAACAAAAGCATGATGGCCAACACGCGTGAACTGGTGAACAGCAGAACCGCCGCCGAGAATGGCGTGATGACCGATTTCGACGTGGCCACCAATCATAACGTTGTTAGCAAACGTGACGTGATCGCCGACATCGCAATCATGAGCGACGTGTGCATAGGCGAGAAACTGGCAATTGTTGCCAACGCTCGTGTAACCACGGCTACTGTCAGAACCGCGGTGCATAGTAACACCTTCGCGGACAAGGCAGTTATCGCCAACAACTAGCGTCGTCGGGCCACCCTTGTGCTTACCGTTCTGTGGATCGCAACCCAAAACAGCGTGCGGATAAACCTTGGCATTGGCGCCAAGACGAACAGCATCGCTAATAACAACATGGCTCATCAGTTCAGAATTATCGCCGATGACGGCGCCGGACTGAACGTGACAAAAAGGACCGACGGAAACGCCCTGTCCAAGTTCCACACCCGGCTCCACGAGAGCGGTAGGGTGGATAAAAGTTTCCTTCATTGAAGTACTCATGCCTTCTCTTCGGCTACGCCAACCATTGCGGCGACTTCAGCTTCGGCAACCTTTACGCCATCAACTTCAGCCACGCACTCAAATTTAGAGATATTTCCGCGTTGTTTAACCTTCTTCACGTGAAGGTGAAGCTGATCACCAGGAACAACTGGACGGCGGAACTTGGCTTTGTCGATTGTCATGAAATAGACGAGGCTTGGCGCGTCAGAGCCCTGATTGAGAACAGTGATCGCGCCTGCCGTCTGCGCCATGGCCTCAATGATGAGAACACCTGGCATAATCGGCTTGTCGGGAAAATGACCGGTAAAATGTGGCTCATTGATCGTGACATTCTTGATGCCAGTCGCAGACTCATCACCATTGATATTGATGATGCGATCAATCAGCAAAAATGGATAACGATGCGGGAGCGCACGCAGAACAGCCTGAATATCTGCAACTTCCAGCTTCTGATTAGTTTCACTCATCAGAGGATTGCTCCTTTTTTGGTTTCCCGATGCTCCGGATATTTGCGATATCCCTGAACCATTGTTTAATAGGACGAGCGGGGAAGCCCCCCCAACGCTCGCCATCGGGTATGTCATTCATCACACCGCTTGCTGCGGCAATCTGCACGCGCGAACCAATAACCAGATGATCCGCAAGACCAACGCGGCCTCCGAGCATCGTCTGGTCACCGATCACGCAACTTCCCGAAATACCGCAATGCGCGGCAACGATACAAAACCGGCCAATACGCACATTGTGTGCGATTTGCACCAGATTATCGATCTTGGTGCCCTCACCGATAACAGTGTCGCTCAAAGCGCCACGGTCGATCGTGGTGTTCGCACCAATCTCAACGTCATCCTGAAGGATGACGCGGCCAAGTTGAGGGACTTTTTCAAGGCCTCTAGGACCGGGAACATAGCCGAATCCGTCCTGCCCTATACGGACACCCGGATGCAGGGATACGCGATTACCGATCATAGCGAACTGAACAGCAACGCCCGGCGCAATATAGCTATCGCGGCCGATCTGGCAGCCTTCACCGACCACAGCTGTCGCCGCAATAAGCGTTCCTGTGCCTACGCTCACACCTTTGCCGATGACTGCGCCTGCTTCAATCGTAGCACCCGCCTCAATCGATGCAGTAGGATGCACATAAGCAGCTGGCGAAACGCCCGTTTCACCTAGCCAGCTTTCAGGCCGCACAGAAACAGGAAACAGCATTCGCCCAACGGACGAAAAATCGCGTTGTGGATTTCTGGTTACAAGCGTAGCAACATTGGAAGGCACGCTGTCAGCAACATCTTCAGAACACAAAACACCCGCGGCTTTTATACCAGCAAGAGCCTGTGCGTTCTTCTTACCATCGACAAATACGAGGGCATCATCACTCGCGTCATTCAATGACGCCAGACGCGCAACAGAACGCGGTGCAAGCTTCGGGTTGCGAAGGCTTGCACCGGTAAAATCAGCAATATCGCCAATCGTGAGGTCACGAGAAGGCTTGAAGAAAATGGGATCTGCCATCAAAGCACTTTCTTGCCCGGGGCATGTCTGCCCCGGGAAAAGGCAAATCTATTAGAACTTGGTCGAAACACCAAAGTTGAAATTCTGAACCTTATCGGTGTCAGCCTTTGCAATCGGGAACGCATAGTCGAAGCGCAGCGGACCGAATGGAGAAGCCCACATCAAGCTCACACCAGCCGAAGCGCGGAGTTTCTTGTCATCGCCCAAGACGCCCGGGGTATCGTTTCCGTACAAGGTTGCAGCGTCTGCGAACAGAGCACCACGGATACCAAGGCTTTCTGGAACGAGCGGCATCGGGAACTGAACTTCAGCAGTACCGCTGAAGTAGGTGGTGCCACCCATCCAGTAACGATTGCCGTTAGCAGCATCCTGATAAGGACCAATACCGTTGAACTTGAAGCCGCGGATAATGTCGGTGTTGTTCTTGAACAGATCGAAGATACGAACGCCGTCACTACCAAATTCGTGGATGTAACCACCGCCGACACCCAGCATACCGACAATGTCAGCTTCCTGCATAAGCGTGGTGTAGTAGTTACCCTTGAAAGTCGTCTTCAGATACTTCGCGTCGCCACCAAGACCTGCGAATTCCTGCGTGAACTTGGCATAAAGACCTTCATGTGGGTTCTTCATGTCGTCGATCGAGTTATACGTCAGCGAGTAGCTGATCGACGAACGCAGCCATGGGCTATGCTCAGCAGCTTCAATAAGTGCTGGAGCATAATAGTTAGGATCTGGATTGCCATTCTGGTCAGAAACGTACAGGTCGTACTTTTCCTGAACCAGGTTATAGGCCAGACCAGCCGAGAAGTTGTCAGTAATCGGCAGGCCGAAGCGGATCGTACCACCCGTCTGCTGAACGTCATAACGACCACCGTTGTCTACGCGGTACGAACGACGGAATACGTCAAAACCGGCCGACATGCGATAACCGAGGAAGTAAGGCTCAGTGAACGACAGTGCGTAGTTACGCATTTCGTCCTGACCTGCACCAGCACTGATTCGGATAAACTGACCACGGCCGAGGAAGTTACGCTCGGTAATCGCAGCTTCAACCTGCGCACCTGGCGATTCACCGCCGGTCGTGTAACCACCACCGATCGAGAATTCACCGGTCGACTTTTCGACAACATCAACCACCAGGATAACCTGATCGGGCTCGGAGCCTGGAGCCGTCGAAATATTGACGGTCTGGAAGAAGTCGAGAGCTTCAAGACGGCGCTTAGCGCGCTGAACCATAACCTGATTGAAGGCGTCGCCTTCGTTCATGTCGAATTCACGACGAATCACGTAGTCGCGCGTCTTGTCGTTGCCGCGGATTTCAATGCGCTGAACGTAAGCGCGTGGACCCTGATCAACGCTATAAACAACCGAGATTGTGTGATTGTCGAAGTCGCGGTCGCCGCGTGGCTCAACCTTAGCGAAAGCGTAACCGCTACCAGCAACGTTTTCGGTAACCGCAAGAACGGAGTCTTCGATTTCCTTGGCGCTGTAAGGCTTACCTTCGCGGGTCTTGACCAAATGACCGAGCGACTGCGTATCAACACCATCAACGGTGCTTTCGACGCTGACATTACCAAAGGTATAGCGCTGACCTTCATCAACCGTAACGGTGATGTCGTATTCGTTGGTCGATGGATTCAGAACCGCATTAGACGACAGTACACGGAAATCTGCATAACCGCGATTGTAGTAGAAGCGGCGTAGCGTTTCTTCGTCAGCCTGCAGACGGCCTTCATCGTAAACGTCATTACGGGTCAGCCACGATAGCGGGTTCGAACGCTTTGTGGAGATCACGTCACGCAGACGACGGGCGCTGTATGCACTGTTACCAACGAAATTGATGCTGGCGATCTTCGTGCGCGAACCTTCTGTGATTTCATAAACCACGTTCACGCGACCCTGACCGAGATCAACAGTGCGAGCATTTACAGTCGCATCGCTGCGGCCGATATGAGCATATGCACCCTTGATGGCTTCCTTATCAGCTTCCATCGTTGCCGCATCAAACGGCGAACGGGCTTTAAGCTGAACAGCACGAGCCAGATCAGGATCTTTGACCTTCTTGTTGCCCTGAAAGAGAACATTGTTCACAACCTGGCGCTCGTTCACCTGAACGATCAGCGAACCACCTGACTGGTTGATGCGCACGTCCGAGAACAGCCCCATTGCGAACAAGCGCTTAACAGCAGCATCAATATCATTGCTGTTGAAAGCTTTGCCCGGGCGAATGTCGATGTTGTCACGGATTGTCTGAGCATCGACGCGCGTATTACCGCGAACTTCAATGCGATTGACGACCGCAGCCTCAGCAGCATTGATCGATGCCAGAGAGAGCGCAGCAGTACCCGAAGCTACAAGAGCCACCGACATGGCGAGCGCTGAAGCGGCGCCAAAGAATTTAGAACTTGCCGTCATAGGCTTTCCGAACCTTCGTTTCTTTCTGTCCCCGGGGCGAATTTCCCAGAAATGCACGTATAGATACAACCGTAATAGCCGGTTTTTCTATACAAGCAAGCGTCGCGGTTAAAAACTGTTTACTTAAACAACCGGCGTGGCATCCGCGCCACGCGATTTAACTGTTATGGTAAACAGATCACTACGCTTTTCCAGTCCTCACTCCCAATGTTCATTTCTGATTAACGCCTCCGTACGGCTTCCGCCACACGTTGCGCTCCTTACGGTGGAGAGTCTCGCCAATCAGCAGCGCGACCCGGCTCCCCGTTTGCCAGCCGGACAGTGATCTAGCAGGCAAACAGGTCGTTGAAAAGTACGAACCCCATGAATCCCATCACAACGAGGAACCCAACACGATAAAAAATTTCCTGTGCCCCAACAGACACTGGGCTGCCTTTGATTGCTTCAACAGCATAAAAAACCAAATGTCCGCCATCCAATGGTGGCAACGGAAACAGGTTCAAAAGCCCAATACCAATGGAAAGCATGGCTGTCAGCTGGATAAGCCAGTCGAATCCCTGACTTGCAGCTTTGCCAGCCATATTGGCAATTTTCACTGGACCGCCGAGTTGGCACTTATCTTCACGGCCAACGGCAAAGCGTTGAAAAAACTCACCAGTCCGGCTGATGATGTGACCGGTTTCGACAATCGCCTGCCCCACTGATTCGAGCGGACCATACTCAATGCGTCGAAAATTACCGACCGCCTGCGTAGTTTCCACGCCGATAGCACCCATCTTGACCTTGTTACCCAGCGGATCAGTGCGTTCGACAAGGGCAGGTGTCGCTTTCAAATCGACCATCTTGCCGCCGCGTTCAACGGTAAAGTCCAACTCATCACCTGAGCGACCAGAAACTATCCGCTGAACATCGGAGAAAGTTGTGATTTTCTGTCCCTCAACACTGATAAAACGGTCGCCTGGCTCAAAACCAGCTTCGGCAGCCGGGCTACCGGGCTGAACACCAGCAACAAGCGGATCAGCGATCTGCCGACCATAAAGCGCAAAGAACACGCTGAAGATGACAACCGTAAGAATGATGTTGAAGGCGGGACCTGCAAAAACAGTCGCGGCACGTTTCCAGACCGGCTGGGTATGAAATGCCCTGCTCTGTTCTTCTGCACTGAGATTGGAGTTATCCACACCCACAGGTGAGCTTGTGGCGCTTTCATCACCCAAAAACTTCACGTAGCCGCCGAGCGGAATCGCAGAAAGCTTCCAACGCGTGCCATGCTTGTCGGTGAAACCGATCAGTTCGGGTCCGAAGCCGATGGAAAAGGCACTCGCACCGATGCCGCACCAGCGTCCAACGAGATAGTGGCCCATTTCATGCACAAAGACGACAACCGTCAGTACAAATAGAAATGGAATTATCGTTCCTACAAGCAGACTTTCGCTGCCGATAAAAAAGGCCAGAGCCTCCTGCAAAGCACCACTCCTACGAATTCACACGCATCAGAAACTAAAGAAAATTGCAGACGGAACATCTGGCTCGGCAATAATCGCACCAAAGATGTACAAAAGTGCAGCAGCCGCAACAAGTCCGTCAACCCGATCCAGAACGCCGCCGTGTCCTGGCAGAAGGCGGCCCGAATCCTTTGCACCGAACTGACGCTTCACCCATGATTCTGCGAGATCGCCAATCTGCGAAACAATCGACAGCAGCAATGCCAGCAATGGCACAACCCAGCTTCCGGGAGGTGCAACGAGCGATGCAACCAGAATACCACCCGCAACTGCAGCAGCGGCTCCGCCTAAAGCACCAGACCATGTCTTGTTTGGTGAAAAACGCGGCGCCAGTTTCGGTCCGCCCAGAGCGCGCCCATTGAAATAGGCTGCGATGTCGGTGGACCATACGACGGCAAAAAGAAAGCAGATAGCTGTGAAACCGAACGGCTCATCGCCTCGAAGCAGCGAAAGCGAAATTGCAGAAAAACCGGCGTAAAAGAGGCCTGCAGCAGGCCAACCACGCCCGGTCTTCCACTGAGTTACGAGAAGAAGAATTGAACCTGCAAGCAGCGCCCCGATAGTCAGCAGCGCGCTACGATCAAGCACAAGAAGAATAAATGTGAGAATAAGCCAAGCCCAGCCAAAGAGGCGGGAAAAGGACGTCTGCTTTGTCGCACTGAGTTCCGTCCACTCATAAAACATCGCCAAACCGATCGCGATGGAAAAAAGCGTGAAACCCAGTCCGCCTACCCAGGTCAGCCAGAGAGCTGCAGCGCCGAGAACGATGGCGGTCAGAATGCGAGTTTGCAGATTTGACATTGATACCTTTCGGCTAACCTAAACTGTTAGAGCGGCCTTTGTGCGCCCCACCGGCCGCACGGCACTCTATGCGGCCAGGCCGCATCAAACCGCTGCACCTTTTGCTGAAGTGCATTCGATTGCAGGTGAACACTCTTCGAGCTTGTCACGCACCTCTACACCACCAAAACGGCGCTCGCGCTGACGGAAGACCTCATAAGCCGCATCAAGATCGGCAGGCTTGAAGTCTGGCCAGTGGCCAGGAACGAACAGAAATTCTGCATAGGCTGCCTGCCAAAGCAGAAAATTAGACAGGCGCATTTCGCCACTGGTACGGATAATCAAATCCGGATCGGGAATACCGGCCGTGTCCAGATTGGCGGAGATCAGCTCCGCAGAAATCGATGATGGGTCAAGACGGCCAGCCGCCACATCACGCGCAAGGCTTTGCACCGCGCGGACGATTTCATCGCGAGAACCATAGTTGAAAGCGATAATGAGGTTAAGGCCGCTATTATGGCGGGTCAGAGATTCTGCTTCGCCAAGCAGGCTGCAAATGTCTGCGGCCAGCCCTTCGCGCTCACCAATAATGCGCACGCGCACATTATTACGATGCAGTTCGGCAAGATCGCGGCGGATAAAAAGCTTCAGCAATCCCATGAGATCGCCGACTTCACCGCTTGGGCGCGACCAGTTTTCTGACGAGAATGCAAAGAGGGTAAGATAGCCAAGGCCGCGGTCGCCAGCGCCCCTCACCGTCTCACGCAAAGCTTCGACACCGGCCCTGTGACCGGCGCTGCGCGGCAAACCGCGTGCCTTCGCCCAACGGCCATTGCCATCCATAATAATGGCTATGTGGCGCGGATCGGACATGGCGAAGCTCTCCTCATTGGTAAATCATGCACAGCCAGTGCCTAACGTCATAAATCTGTAGCGCTTTGAAAAACACAATCAGAATTTCATAACTTACCAGACACTGGCAACAACTTGTTTCTAGTAGCCCATGCTTTCAAAGCCGCACTTTTCTGAAAAAAGAATTCGCGCGCTCCAAAATCAGGAAACTAGACCTGCATGATCTCACCTTCCTTGACCGAAACGATCTTATCCATTTCAGCGATCGTATCATCGGTGAGCTTCTGAACCTTCTCAGAAAGACCACGACTGTCATCCTGGCTGATATCGCCGTCTTTCTCGAGCTTCTTCAGCGTATCCATACCGTCACGACGAACGTGACGGACTGCAATACGACCCTGTTCAGCATACTGATGCGCAATCTTGACCAGTTCCTTGCGGCGCTGTTCGTTGAGCTCCGGCAAAGGAATACGCAACGTCATACCGTCAGTAATCGGATTAAGGCCGAGACCGGAATCACGAATCGCACGCTCTACAGCGCCAACCATGGTCTTATCCCATACGGAAACTGACAGCATACGCGATTCAGGTACCGTAATATTGGCAACCTGATTGATCGGCATTTCAGATCCGTAAGCCGTAATCGTGATTGGTTCGAGCAAGCTTGCAGAAGCGCGACCCGTACGCAGACCACCAAGGTCATGCTTCAGGGCATTAACAGCGCCTTCCATGCGTCGCTTCAGGTCGTTGATGTCAAAAACATCGCTCATGCATGTTCTCCTTCAGTGCGCGACAAGACAAACGATCAATACGCCGATCAATTATCGGAAACGATCGTGCAGCGTCCTTTGCCTTGTAGAATTTCGGCCAAGCCGCCGTTTTCATGGATGGAATAGACTATTATCGGAATGTTGTTCTCGCGTGCAAGGGCGACCGCCGTTGTATCCATGACGGCAAGCCCGCGATCAAGAACTTCCTTGTGCGTAAGCGCGTCAAATCGCGTTGCGGTTGGGTCTTTCTTCGGATCGGCGGAATAGATGCCGTCAACCTGAGTACCTTTAAGAAGCGCATCGGCGCCCACTTCAGCTGCACGCAGAGCTGCCGCAGAATCTGTCGTGAAGAAAGGATTGCCCGTGCCGCCTGCAAAGATCACAACCTTGCCCTCGTCCATATAAGCAGTTGCCTGTCGCTGCGAGAAACTCTCGCAAATTTCAGGCATTGCTATGGCGGAGAGAACAACCGCATCCACGCCGATCTTGTGAAGCGAAGTACGCAGCGCCAGCGAATTGATCACGGTGGCAAGCATCCCCATATGGTCGCCTGTCACGCGATCGCCGCCCTTGGATGCAACCGCTACGCCACGGAAAATATTTCCGCCGCCAATAACGACGCCCACCTCAACACCAAGCTCCCGCGCTTGTTTGATATCATTGGCAATGCGGTCAGCAACCGAAACATCGATGCCAAAGCCCTGACTGCCCATCAATGCCTCGCCCGAGGCTTTCAAAAGAACGCGTTTATAGGCGGACTTAACGGACATGGAGTGTTCTCCGCAGATTGTGATCAACTGTTAGTATTGGGGTTCCGATACACGAAGGGCACCGCGTTGTCACGCGATGCCCTTCATAATCAAAAGCCTTTTCAGATGAAAAGACGAATTAGCCCTTGGCTGCAGCAGCAACTTCAGCAGCGAAATCGCTTTCTTCCTTCTCGATGCCTTCACCGAGAGCGATACGTGCAAAGCCAGTGATCTTAGCAGGAGCGCCGATCGACTTTTCAGCTTCCTTGAGGGCAGCTTCAACAGTCAGATCAGGATTGATAACGAAAGCCTGCGAAAGAAGAACAACTTCTTCATAGAACTTGCGCATACGGCCTTCGATCATCTTTTCGATGATTGCATCTGGCTTGCCCGATTCACGAGCCTGCTCGATGAAGATCGCCTTTTCGCGTTCTGCAGCAGCTGGATCAACGTCAGCAGCGGTCAGAGCGAGTGGGTTGATAGCAGCAACGTGCATCGCAACCTGACGACCGAACGCTGTTGCAGCTTCTGCATTGCCTTCGGTTTCGATTGCAACGAGAACGCCGAGCTTGCCGAGGCCATCCGAAACACCGTTGTGGATGTAGGTAGCAACTGCACCCTTGGAAACTTCAAGAGCTGCCGAACGACGGAAGCTGATGTTTTCACCAATGGTCGCAACTGCGTCCTTAGCAACCTGCGTAACGGACTTGCCGTCGATGTTTGCTTCAGCAACAGCTTCAGACGAACCGTCGGTCGAAAGAGCAGCCTGAGCGATCTTGCGGACGAGATCCTGGAAAGCGTCGTTACGAGCAACGAAGTCGGTTTCGGAGTTGACTTCAACGACAACAGCCTTGTTGCCGGAAGCAGCAACGCCAACCAGACCTTCAGCAGCCGTACGGCCAGCCTTCTTGTCAGCCTTAGCGATACCCTTGGCGCGCAGCCAATCAACAGCGGCTTCTACGTCGCCGTTGGTTTCAGCAAGCGCTGCCTTGCAGTCCATCATGCCTGCGCCGGTCAGTTCGCGGAGTTCTTTAACCTGTGATGCGGAAATGCTCATTGTGTCGCCTTTCACGAAAGCGAAGGCACACCGAATGGGTGTGCCAACTTTTAACCGACGCTCATTGCATCGGAACGAATGAAGTTATCCACCCGTCATGTGACGGATGGATGAAATTCATGAGCGCTGATTATGCGCCTTCAGCTGGAGCTTCGAGAGCTGGCTCGATAGGAGCTTCAGCCTGTGCGCCAACGTCGATGCCGAGAGCGCCCTGCTGACGTGCAATACCGTCGAGAGCAGCGCGAGCAACCAGATCGCAATAGAGCGAAATAGCGCGTGCAGCGTCGTCGTTGCCTGGGATTGGGAAGTCGATCTGGTCTGGATCGCAGTTCGAATCGATAACCGCAACAACTGGAATACCAAGACGCTTGGCTTCCTGGATAGCAATTGCTTCCTTGTTGGTGTCAATGATGAACATCAGGTCAGGAACCGAACCCATGTCCTTGATGCCGCCGAGAGCGCGGTCAAGCTTTTCGCGTTCGCGTTCGAGGTTCAGGCGTTCCTTCTTCGAGTAACCCTGAGCGTCGCCAGCGAGAATTTCGTCGAGCTTGCGCAGACGCTGGATCGAGTTTGAGATCGTCTTCCAGTTGGTCATCATGCCGCCGAGCCAGCGTGCATTGACGTAGTACTGAGCCGAACGAGCTGCTGCGTCAGCGATGATGTCCGAAGCCTGGCGCTTCGTACCAACGAACAGAACGCGACCGCCGCGAGCAACGGTGTCCGAAACGATCTTCAGCGCGTTGTGCAGCAGAGGAACGGTCTGGGACAGATCAAGAATGTGGATGTTGTTGCGGTCGCCATAGATGTAAGGAGCCATCTTTGGGTTCCAGCGGTGGGTCTGGTGACCGAAGTGAACACCAGCTTCCAGAAGCTGACGCATGCTGAATTCAGGCAATGCCATCTGTATTTTCCTTTTCCGGTTGAACCTCCACGGGCTGAGGCGATTGCTCGCCACCGGAGGCTGAGGCAGGATTTCTCCCTGCAAAAGCCCAATCCCGTGTGTGGAATAGGCGCGCTGTTAAACCAACACGCCAATAAATGCAAGCCTTGCGACCATTATAACGCCAAAGGCTGTGGCAAACGACCTATTTGCAATCCGCTTTGGGTGCTTTGTCATCATAGACATCAAGCTTAACCAGCTTTCCACGCATGGCGAAATCACCGTAATCCATAGTCAAGTCGCGGGTGATGCCGTTTTTGTAAAGCTTGAAGTTGATGCGATAGATTGGAAGACCGTCCTGCTTTTCCTTGTCGTCAAAGTAGGAGATCGTCACCGGCCAGACATTGTCCTTCGTGAACTTGCCCATGGCTTTGGTTTCGTCGTTCTTGGCTTCCTGCTCCTTACCAACGACAACCGTCGTCGAGACAACGCGGTCCGCATCTTCCGACGCATCATAAAGAGACGTCTGATAGAACTTTTCACCAGCTGCCGCTTTGGCGATCAGCTCTTCCATATGCATCGTCGGAAACTGCGTCGCCTTGAGATCGAGCTTGTTCTCCTTCGGCTTGGTCAGTTCAACAAGGGTCTTGCCATCTGCAACCTTGGCATCGCCACGAACTTCTTTGACCAGTTCCTTGTCAACGAAGGTTTTGTTGACGAAACGGAAATCCTTGCCGTTGCCGCTTTCAAACGTTGTCGTCTGCTGATCGGTCACGCGTTGCGGCTGCTCATCCATATCGATGCGCGTCACAAAGCGAAAATTCGTCGTATAGCCTTCGCAAGCCGAGCCATTGAACTCATAGACCATACGCCCCGTCAGGCCACTAATCCCGGATTTCTCATCGGCACGATCCAATGTGAGATCATACACTGCGCGATGCGGAACCAACGTTACCGTCGAAGCAGCATTGGCAATCGTTGCCGAACCACCCCAAACACAAACTGCCGCTCCAGTCGCCACAAATGTCATTCTCAAAAAACGCATACATGAATCTCCCGATCTATTGAGGAGCATGATAAAAAAACTCGTGGCGGAAGCGAGGCAAAAAACGCACCCTCCCCAAAGCTTCACCGATTCTATTTAATGTATCGGGTGCGAAAGGCATTAAGTTAGCAAGGATTAATGGAATGACCGACACAATCGACAGCCGTCTTAAAAATCTGGGTATATCTTTACCGGAAGCTGCAGCACCGGCTGCAAACTATGTGCCTTTCGCGCAAACCGGCCCTCTGTTGCTGACTTCGGGCCAGCTTCCATTGGAAAACGGCAAGCTCATTCACACTGGTCAGATCGGCGATGCGCTGACGGTTGCTCACGGCCAGGCCGCAGCACGCGCCTGCGCCGTCAATATTCTCGCACAGGCAAAGGCAGCTCTTGGCGATCTGAACGAGATCAAGCGCATCGTAAAGATCACCGTATTCGTTTCCTCGACAGCCGATTTTGTTGAACAGCATCTGGTTGCCAATGGCGCATCAGATCTTCTCGTCGCTGTCCTCGGCGATGCTGGCAAACACGCCCGCTCAGCTGTCGGCGTTGCAAGCCTGCCGTTGAATGCACCGGTTGAAATCGAAGCAATCATCGAGGTTGCATAATGTCATCTCCTGAATGGCTCAAGAAACAGCCAATTGCGCATCGTGGCCTCCACGATCTCAATAAAGAGCGGTGGGAAAACACACTCGCAGCCTTTGATGCAGCAGCGAAAGCTGGCTTTGCAATTGAATGCGACGTGCATCTGACCAAAGACGGCGGCGTCATCGTGTTTCATGATGACGACCTCAAGCGCCTTACCGGGCGCGAAGGCCGTATCAGCGATCTGACGCTCGCAGAGGCTACTGAGCTTCATATTGGCGGCACTGCTGATCGCGCGCCAACGCTCAAACAGATGCTTGATCTGATTGCTGGCCGCGTGCCTGTCGTGATTGAGCTGAAGGGCATTGAAGGCCGCGATGATGGTCTCGTGGCGGCTGTTGCAAAAGAACTCGCTTCTTATAAAGGCGAAGCTGCAATCATGTCTTTCGACCATCATCTGGTTCGACTGTTTGCAAGCGACGCTCCCGGCATCCCGGGAGGCCTGACCGCAGAAGGCACACGTACAAAGGATTTCGAAGCGCATTTCTCAATGCTAGCGCATCAGATTTCCTTCGTATCCTATAATGTGCATCACCTGCCGAACCCATTCGTCAGCTTCGTTCGTGAAAAGCTCGCCCTTCCGGTCATCAGCTGGACAGTACGCGATACAGAAATGAAAAAGCATAGCGATCTCAACGTGGATCAGATCACCTTTGAAGGCTTCGATCCGCGCACATTAGTCGCTTAACAGGACATTTCGCCATGAGTGACGACGAGAAGCAGACTGAGCAAAGCTTCGCTCTTCGCATCGTTGAAAGCGTTGGCGACTTTTCGGAAGACGAATGGAACCATCTTGCCGGAACTTCCCGGCAGGATGGCAATTATAATCCGTTTATTTCCCGCGCATTTCTTCTGGCGCTGGAACAATCAGGCTCCGTGTCACAACAGGCTGGCTGGTTGCCTCACTATCTCCGCCTCGAGGACGATCAGGGGTATCTTATCGGGGCAATTCCCAATTACCTGAAAGGCCATAGTCAGGGCGAATATGTATTCGACCACGGCTGGGCAGATGCTTTTGAACGCGCAGGCGGGCGTTACTACCCCAAGTTTCAGGCATCAGTTCCGTTCACACCCGCAACTGGCCCGCGCCTGCTTCACCATCGGGAGTTTGAACCCGAAGCCATCCAGGTTGCTCTCGCGACGGGGCTGCGGCAACTCACTGATCAAACAGGCGCTTCTTCTGCTCACGTTACATTCGCGCCTCAGATCGAGATTTCATCGCTCGAAGCAGCCGGTTTTCTGCATCGAACCGATCAGCAGTTTCATTTTATAAACAATGGCTTTTCTAATTATGATGATTTTCTAAATGAGCTTGTGTCAAGAAAACGCAAAGCTCTCAAAAAAGAACGCCGAGAGGCGCTTTCAGAAGGCATCGAAATCGACTGGCTGACCGGCAAGGAGTTGACGGAAGCGGTCTGGGATGACTTTTATGAATTCTATGTTGATACAGGCAGCCGCAAGTGGGGACGCCCCTATCTCAACCGCAAGTTTTTCTCGCTGATTGGCGAAACAATGGCGCAGGATATCCTGCTGGTCATGGCGAAACGTAATGGTCGTTACATTGCCGGTGCGATCAATTTCATCGGTAGCGATACACTTTATGGACGTCACTGGGGCTGTATCGAGGATCACCCATACCTCCATTTTGAGGTTTGCTACCATCAGGCAATAGACTTCGCGATTGATCGCAAATTACGGGTTGTGGAAGCAGGTGCACAGGGCGAGCACAAGCTTGCGCGTGGCTATGTGCCTGTTACGACCCATTCCGCGCATTATATTGCGCATGAAGGTTTCCGCCGCGCTGTCAGCGATTATCTGGAACGTGAACGGCGAGAAGTCGATCAGATACATGCAGCACTGGAAGAGCACACGCCCTTCAAGCAGGCATGACGATAACAACCGAATAAGAGACTGAACTGGAGAGAACAGCATGTCCGCCACCTATGATGACAACAACATCTTTGCAAAAATCCTGCGCGGCGAGATTCCGTCAACGCGCGTTTATGAAACGGATGATGTTGTGGCATTCATGGATGTCATGCCGCAGGGAACCGGCCACACACTGGTTGTTCCAAAAGCCCCTTCACGCAACCTGCTTGATGCAAAGCCGGAAGCGCTCGCCGAAGCCATCAAAGCCGTGCAGAAGATCGCAAATGCCGTGAAGAAGGCTTTTGACGCGGATGGCGTTACTGTCATTCAGTTTAACGAACCGGCAGCAGGCCAGACAGTTTACCACCTGCACTTCCACGTCATTCCGCGTTTTGAAGGCGTAGAACTGAAGCCTCACACCGGAAAAATGGAAGACGCAGCCGTTCTTACAGCAAATGCTGAGAAAATCCGCGCAGCACTTTGATAAGAATCGTCTTTATAAGCTCAACAATCCGGCAATCAGCAGCGCTTCTGCCACCACAATACCGACAAGCAAGCGCTTACCCGCGATAAGATAAGCGACGAATCCGGCGGCTGCCGATCCAACACGAAGCCACATCGGGGAGTTTGCGAGCTCCCCGTTCGGATACAGAATAAGCTGTGCGATCACGCCTGCAACCAGTGCCGTCGCAACACAGCGCACAAACACCAGAACCTCCGAATCCTCACGTACCCGGCCACCGACAACCACTCCCATAACGCGGAAGATGTATGTTGGAAGTGCTCCTGCAAGCAGGATGAATACAAACGGCCACCACCAATCGGAATAGCTGCCCCAATTCATTGCAGAGCCTCCTTGCTCGCCTTGCGCGAGCGGTGAAAGGCGAATGAAATCAGCCCGCCGAAAATACCAGTCAGAAGCAGATCATAGCCCGGTGTAAACTGGTGGAAGATCGGGAACAGCACGATGCCCGAAACCATCGCAATCTGCCCTGCCCGTTCGCGCGCCGATCTCCAGAGCGACGTTAGAAAATACATCGGCGTGAGCATGAAAAGCGCTGCAAACACGACAGGCGGAAAAGATGCCGACAGCATATAAACCAGGGCGACCACAAGCGCATTCGTGCCGACAAGAACGGTGCCGATGCCTGCAAAATAGCTGGTCCGCATATTGCGCGGCACATTACGCAGCTCTTCCATTGCCATGACCCAGGCCGTCACCGCCACAAAATGGCATAGGGCCGCAAGCGTCAGCTTGCGTGTCTTTGGGCCTTTCAATTCCGGTAAAAGCGCCACCACCATCGGCATGAGGCGAACAGACGACAATCCGACAGCCAAGGCCGCTGCTGGGATTGATACCCCGGCGCTGATCGCGCCAATGAGCACCACCTTTGCAGGGAGAGCCCAAATGGTCAGTGTCATAAACACCGCCTGCCCGGCTGTTATGCCACTTTCAATTGCCAGCCCTGAAAAGCCAATAAAAGAACTCATCAGCAAAATGGCAGGTACGCTCACGATTCGACGCGTACCGCGAAAAAACCAGCCAAGATGGCCAGATTGCTCTGCTGACTGTTGGTCGGAACTGGGGGAAAGACTCGAAGACATGCTTCAAACTAAAGCATTTCCAGCAAAAGTGCGAAGCGGTTTTTCAGCCGCAAATGCGGTCAATAAAAAAGGCCCTTCATGTGAAGGGCCTCTTTAAGCTCTTATTTCTTACGCGGCACTTTAGGAACCGACGATTTCGCCGTCGAAGCCTTGGTGGCAGGTTTTGGCGCGGCCTCATCCTTGCCAGCCAGAACCTTTTCCTTTTCAGCCTTCTTCGGTGCTGCCTTCTTGCGCACGGGCTGCTTCTTTTCTGCCGGAATATCCTTCTTCGGAGTAACCGGCTTGTCGGAAACAGTCTCAAGAGCAAGATCGGTCTTACCGTCGTCCTTTGTCGTCACATCGACGCGAACCGTACCGCCATGCTTGAGCTTGCCGAACAGCACTTCATTGGCCAATGGCTTCTTGATGTGTTCCTGAATCACGCGAGCCAGCGGACGCGCGCCCATGCGCTCGTCATAACCCTTGTCAGCAAGCCATGCGATAGCAGGCTCGGTCAGTTCGAATGTCACGCCACGTTCTGCAAGCTGTGCCTCGAGCTGCAGCACGAACTTCTGAACGACCTGATGAATGACCGGAACCGGCAGCGGACCGAATGGAACGATTGCGTCGAGACGGTTGCGGAACTCCGGCGTGAATAGCCGGTTGATCGCTTCCATGTCGTCGCCTTCGCGCCGTGTCGAACCGAAACCAATCGCAGCCTTTGCCATATCGGCGGCACCGGCATTGGTGGTCATGATCAGAATCACATTGCGGAAATCGATCTTCTTGCCGTTGTGATCGGTGAGCGAGCCATGATCCATAACCTGCAACAGAATGTTGTAGAGGTCTGGATGCGCCTTTTCGATTTCGTCGAGCAACAGCACGCAATGCGGATGCTGATCGACACCATCGGTCAGAAGGCCACCCTGATCGAAGCCGACATATCCTGGAGGGGCACCGATCAAACGCGATACGGTGTGACGCTCCATATATTCCGACATGTCGAAACGAAGCAGTTCGACGCCCAGCGAAGAAGCAAGCTGCTTGGCGACTTCCGTCTTACCGACACCTGTTGGGCCGGAGAACAGATAGGAGCCGATTGGCTTGTCTGCTTCCCGCAAACCTGCGCGGGCAAGTTTGATTGCAGAGGAAAGCGCTTCAATCGCCAGATCCTGACCATACACAACGCGCTTCAGTTCCGATTCAAGATGTGCGAGCACCTGCTCGTCATCCTTCGAAACAGATTTCGGCGGTATCCGCGCCATGGTGGCAATGGTTGCTTCGATTTCCTTGACGCCAATGGTCTTCTTGCGCTTGTTTTCCGGCAGAAGCATCTGGCTTGCACCAGTTTCATCGATCACGTCGATGGCTTTGTCGGGCAACTTGCGGTCGGAGATATAGCGTGCGGAAAGCTCCACAGCCGACTTGATGGCATCAACCGTATATTTGACTTTATGGAAGTCTTCAAAATACGGCTTCAGACCCTTCATGATCTCAATCGCATCCGGAATCGACGGCTCATTGACATCAATCTTCTGGAAACGACGCACCAGAGCGCGGTCCTTCTCGAAGAACTGACGATATTCTTTATATGTCGTCGAACCAATGCAACGGATTGCACCCGAAGAAAGCGCTGGCTTTAGCAGGTTCGATGCATCCATCGCACCGCCCGAAGTGGCGCCGGCACCGATGACGGTGTGAATTTCGTCGATGAATAGAACCGCACCCGGAAATTCTTCGAGCTCTTTTACGACCTGCTTCAGACGCTCTTCGAAATCACCGCGATAACGTGTACCTGCAAGCAGCGTACCCATGTCGAGCGAGAAGATCGTGGCATCAGCAAGCGCTTCAGGCACATCGCCTTCCACGATTCGCTTTGCCAGACCTTCAGCAATCGCGGTTTTACCAACGCCCGGATCACCCACATAAAGCGGGTTGTTCTTGGAGCGACGGCAGAGAACCTGAATGGTGCGGCTGATCTCGCTGTCACGACCGATCAGCGGATCGATACGACCGGACTTGGCTTTCTCGTTCAGATTGACGCAATAGGCAGTAAGCGCATCCTGCTTTTTCTTTGCGCCTTCTTCCGGCTCCACACTCGTACGTTCTTCGCTCGGGCTTTCAGCGCCACGCGGCGTACGCGTTTCGCTGCTCTGCGTGCGTTTTGAAATGCCGTGCGAAATATAATTGACGGCATCATAGCGCGTCATCTGCTGCTCCTGCAGGAAGTAGGCAGCATGGCTTTCGCGCTCTGCAAAGATGGCAACCAGCACATTCGCACCGGTAACTTCTTCACGGTTGGAGGATTGGACGTGAATTACGGCGCGCTGGATCACGCGCTGGAAAGCTGCCGTCGGCTTGGAATCCTCGTCATAGCCGGTGACGAGATTGTCCAGTTCACGGTCGATATAATCGGTCACGATCCGTTTGAGATGCTCGAGATCGACGTTACAGGCGCGCATCACTGCGCCCGCATCCTGATCGTCGATCAGGGCAAGCAAGAGGTGTTCGAGCGTCGCATATTCGTGATGCCGCTCGTTCGCGATGGTAAGCGCTTGATGCAGCGCCCTTTCAAGGCTGGGAGAAAACGATGGCATATGACCTCACTTTTTCTCCATTACACATTGTAATGGATGCTGGTTTTGGCGGGCAAAATCCATGACCTGGCTAACCTTGGTTTCGGCAACTTCGTAAGTGAATACGCCGCACTCACCGACACCGTGGTTATGAACATGCAACATAATACGCGTTGCGTCGTCCATATTCTTTTGAAAAAACCGCTGCAGGACATGAATGACAAACTCCATAGGAGTGTAGTCATCATTGAGAAGCAGGACACGATAGAGGCTTGGCTTCTTGGTTTTAGGCTGCGTGCGCGTGACCACAACCGTACCGTTATCCGGTCCGTTCCCGCCGTTGGTCTTGCTCTGCATGACTGGATTAAAATGCCTCATGAAACCTAACACCCGAATGCCCAACTATCTGGCCTGCCTGCCCTCATATGTAGGGCGTCATGATCTGATTTTAAGCCCTTCATCGACACTTGCAACCGAGACTTATTGCAAGGTGCTGCATTGGCACAGTTATCTCAGTCACTTTTACGAGTAGGCAACCATCGAAAGATGTTCAAAATCAAAAATAGCTATCAATAAGACGAATGAGCACCCGAAACCGCTGGGCACATTTTTTGAAATTTATGAATATTGTAGTTACCATAAACGGATTGGTAACGCTGATGACAGTAAGGTTACGGAATTAGACAGCTGTGTGCCCTTTGCGCCGCAGTTCAAAAAAACCGGAATACAGGCAGGTCATCATCGTGCGTACCGCATTCAGCAAAGTAGCATATGCCTTGAAAAGAGCGGCGCAAGCCACACTTCTTCTCGCTGTTGTAACAGGCTGCTCTACGGCCTCAACGACAGTTCCTGCTGTGGCAAATGACAGATATGCCGCTATTGTGATTGATGCGAACACCGGAAAAACGCTGTTTGCATCCAACGCAGACGCTAAACGCTATCCGGCATCGCTGACCAAGATGATGACCATGTACATGCTATTTGAAGGCATGAAGTCAGGTCGTATCAATAAAGATACCCGTATTCCTATCTCTTCTTATGCAGCAGCGCGTCCACCGACAAAGATTGGCTTCAAGCCAGGTCAGACCATCCGTGTTGAAGATGCTATTCTCGCCATGGTGACCAAGTCAGCCAACGACGTTGCAACTGCTTCGGGCGAATTCCTTGGCGGCTCAGAAGAGCGTTTCGCACAGATGATGACGGCCAAAGCCCGTCGTCTGGGCATGGCAAACACCACTTTCCGCAACGCGTCGGGCCTTCCGAACATGTCGCAGGTTACGACTGCACGCGACATGGCAATCCTCAGCATTGCGCTTCGTCAGCACTTCCCGCAGGAGTTTTCATACTTCTCGCGTCGTAGCTTCGTGTTCCGTGGTCAGACAATCAATGGTCACAACCGCCTGCTCGGTCGTGTTGAAGGCGTTGACGGTATTAAAACCGGTTACACCAATGCATCGGGCTACAACCTCGCTTCATCGGTCAACTATGACGGTCGTCGTCTCGTTGCCGTTGTCATGGGCGGCAACACCGGCGCCAGCCGCGATGCACACATGACCCAGCTGATCCGCAAGTATCTTCCTGCAGCCACTCGTGGTCGCGTTTCGGAACCACTTGTTGCGATGCGTGGTGAAGTTCCACAGGTTGTCGCATCGGTTGATCTGCCAAAGGCACGTAATGCACCGGTTCCAGTTGCTCGTCAGACAACTGAAGTTGCTGATGTCATCAACAACGAAAGCGGCGAAGGCGATATTGACCAGCCACAGGTTCTGGCTCTCGCCGCACCGACACAGCGCCCAGCTGCAATGGCAGCGCAGGCAGCTGTGCGCCCAACGCCAAAGGCCGCAGTTCCATCGGCTCCAGCACACGATATCGACCCTGTAACGACAGCATCAGCACCCGCTTCCGGTGGTTGGGCCATTCAGGTCGGCTCGCTGCCAAGCGAAGGCCAGGCACGCGATATGTTGACCAAGGTCTCTTCATCAGTCGGTGCGCCACTTCGTTCCGCATCGCCTTACACGGAAACATTCGTGAAGGGTAACTCCACTTTCTACCGTGCTCGCTTTGTAGGCTTCTCCTCGAAGCAGGCTGCATGGGATGCATGCGCATCGCTCAAAAAGAAGAACTTTGGCTGCTACGCAGTCGCAAATTAATCCGAGCGAGAGGGGAAGCTCTCTCGTAACCGCTTTAAACCCGAAAATAGTATTGCGTAGAGGGTTTCGAGATGTCGAATATGAATGAAACGATCGGACAATATGCACTGAAGTCCAGCATATGGACTGAACAAGCGCCTCGCCCATCCGGACTGGGTTCACTGTTCTCCGTTCAGGCTCTTAAGCAGGCTGCGATTCGTCTTGCCGATGTGCGTCATGGAAAAGGTTTCCATACGCGTGATCTGGTTGGATTGCTGGTTGGCCACGCCGCTCGCAATCGCCGCATGGTGCAGCCGCGCACCATGATGCGTATGACCCTGCCGGTTACGTCCGATAAAGTGGCAGTACGCATCACAATTGAGAGCTGAAATATCTCACCAACAAAAAAGGCCCGTCATTTCGACGGGCCTTTTTGTTTATAAACTAAAGCAATCCCAGCGCTGCAAGCTCCTGTCGAAGCTCTGGCGGCAATGCTGCCCTGCCCGACTTACCAGCGGCTTCATCAAGCGGAACCTCGTTTTCACTGAGATAGCGCCAGCCCTGAAAAGCGCGGCGTGGTTGCCACTGAGTCGGATGGATTTTCGGTTCCAGCACCAGATGGCAGCGATTGATGCCCTGCTCATCCGTAAACGGACGTATATCGAGCAAGCGCTGGCGGCATTGAACATTGCCTTTGATCACCCAGTAAAGCGATCCGCCTTCAAGCAGTTCATCAATACGTTTGGGAACCATGCGTGTCGTGTGAAACTGTTCCGGGACAAGCCCGGCAGTGCGCTGCTCCGCAAGCCTGAAATCGATCCAGGCTGCGAGATCTTCGATGCTATCGCAGCCGACGCAAAGTTTGACGAGATTAAGTGCCATGAGGCTGATTTAGCCAAGCTGAATGCAGGCTTCAAGTGATAAGAATGTTATCCTCAGCAGGCAACCACATTGACGGCCAGTCCGCCCTGACTGGTTTCCTTGTAGCGCTCGCTCATATCGTGACCCGTCTGACGCATGGTTTCGATACAGGCATCAAGCGGCACGAAATGCTGACCATCCCCCTTAACAGCGAGCGATGCAGCCGTAACAGCCTTCACAGCGCCAAGCGCATTGCGTTCAATACAAGGCACCTGCACGAGACCGGCAACCGGATCGCAGGTCATGCCCAGATGATGCTCAAGGGCTATTTCAGCTGCATTTTCAATCTGCTCAGGCGTGCCGCCCATAACAGCCGCAAGACCGGCAGCGGCCATAGCTGATGCAGAACCGACCTCACCCTGACAACCGACTTCTGCGCCTGAGATCGAAGCATTGTGCTTGATCACGCCACCAATTGCCGCGGACGTCAGCAAAAAGTCTCGAATGCCCTTTGCATCGGCATCGTCGTGGAAATGAAGGTAATATCGCAGAACAGCAGGCACGACACCCGCCGCACCATTGGTCGGTGCGGTTACAACACGCCCACCCGAAGCATTCTCTTCGTTGACGGCCATAGCATAGACGGACAGCCAGTCATTTGCGAGCAGCGGATTGAGCTTGTTGTTGCGCCAATCGTCTTCCAGACGCTCAAATAGCTGACGCGCACGGCGACGGACCTTCAAGCCCCCCGGCATGATACCATCACGGCTCAGGCCACGTTCGATACAACCGCGCATCGCACCCCAGATGCGATCAAGACCTTCGTCGAGATCAAGACACGACATATGGCACTCTTCATTGGCGCGCTTCATGTCGGCAATGGAAAGCCCACTTGAACGTGCCATAGCGAGCATTTCAGCAGCATTGTTGAACGGATAAGGCACATCGGCCTTTTCCTCGCGCTTTCCACCACTGGTCTGCACGCGACTCAATTCTTCCGCAGTCACAACAAAGCCGCCGCCAATCGAAAAATACACACGGCGGAGGAGCAATCGGTCGCTTTTGTCGTATGCCTCAAAAGCCATGCCATTCGCATGGCCGGGCAAAGGCGTCTTACGATCAAGAACCAAATCGGTCTTGGGATCAAACTGATATGCCGGATGCCCAGCGGGCTGAACCGTCCTGGCACGCGAAACCTTTTCGACTTCGCTATCCATAATATCCGGATCAATCGAATCAGGTGTGAAACCACAAAGGCCCAGAATCACAGCGCGATCCGTGGCGTGGCCGATGCCGGTATAGGCGAGTGAGCCGTGCAGGCTCGCCTTCAATCGATAAACCTTCGCATTGGCGGGCTTCGGCCAATTGCCGCTGACCAGCTCATCGAGGAACATATGGGCAGCCGTCATCGGACCCATCGTGTGCGAACTCGAAGGCCCAATACCAATTTTATACAGATCGAATACCGACAGAAACATTCTACACCTATTTCACCCCGCAAACGGGCAGCGCAATGTCACGCGCCAACGCGCAATAATATTACACCATTAACAGATAGTGTAGGAGAGGAACAACGCCAACAGAATGCCGAAATGCGGCATTAAATTTCCGGTTTACGCAACTCCATAGCACGTCGAACCTCAATTAAGATACGAACGCACGTTCTGTCCATTTTCAATGCAAAGCCGTATCCGAAAAGCCATTCAACTTTTCGGGACCGAATGCATCCGCATCAAGCGGAGAAAAGATAAGCCATGAGAATGATTGTAGCGAGGCCAACGACTGCCCAGAGCGTCACGCCCCAGCAGGATTTTTGAACGGTTTCGTCCATGGAGATTTTTTTACAACCTTGTTGTGCAACTCTTATAAGCAGCGTCCTTCACAACGCTGTTACCGGAGATATAATCCTGACGCAGATGAAACGCAACTGTGAAAAATGGCGGAAATGCGGCGCATTTCATCATCTCGCAACAGCACGATTCAAAAACTGATTTAGTATCAGAACCTTAACAACAGCTATGCTTAACAAAAGCTTTAAAGTCACGGCAGAAATGGGGCATCAGGGTTGAGGCAGCAGCATATCTGTCTTGCCGGTCATCCAGTAGGCTGTAAGCCCCACCCATTCACGCATTGCCACACTAAAACGCGACAAGGCTTCGTTCGGCGATTCAAGATAGAGTGAAAGGCTCTGCTTTGCTGGTGTCTTATAATCGACAGGCCATGCAACAACGTCAAAGCCTGCTTTGCGGAAGCATCCGATAGACCGTGGCATATGATAGGCCGACGTCACCAGAAGCCATGTTTCACCGGGCTTTGGTTCAGCGAGCGCCTTGGAAAACTCCGCATTTTCTACTGTATTGCGGGATTTGTTCTCAAAAATGAAGCGATCACCTGAAAAGCCCAGATCAGACAACATTGTGCGTGTGCTATCGGCTTCGGGCTTGGTGTCTTCAAAAAAAGCACCGTCCCCACCGGACACAATGACTTTCGCGTCGGGATAAAGTCGTGCAAGCCGCATCGTCTCAAAAATTCGATCGGCAGCGCTATTCAATTCAAATCCGGGACGTCCTGTATTGATGTCACCATTCATATAGCCGCCCAGAACTACAATGCCATCAACACGTTGCGGGAGCTCGGTCTGTTTTGCAAAGCGATCTTCCAGCGGCGCAAGCAACACGGTGCCAAGCGTTGTATAAGCGCTGATAAACAACACCAATACAGCGGCAATAAGCGTTGTAAGCCCGAGTTTTCTAAAGCCGGTCCAGATCAGCAAAAGTGCGATCAACAGAAATACGAGGATGATTGTCAGCGGCTGAAAAAACAGCCAGAAAAGCTTGGAAACACTGAAAAACAACGCGATCTCCACCGATAAGCTGCACGATATAACTCGAACCGAACGAATCCGGTCCTTTGACATAGTTCAATTCGGTGCATCGCGCTTTCCAAAAATCATTCTGATTTTCGTGCCAGTGCTATAGCCATGCAATCGCATGTGATAGGAATCGGCTCGACTCTTAGTGTCACAGCTCAGGAAATAACATGCAGAGCAATGCTGAAATGACTGTAACGCCCGCAAGCCGTCCGCGCCTGACGCGCATTGATATTGCGCGCGGCGTCGCGCTTATTGCGATGGCGATCTATCATTTCGGCTGGGATCTTGAGTTCTTCGGCTACATGGCAGCGGCAACGACAGCACATGGCGGATGGAAGCTCTTTGCGCGCTGCATCGCATCAAGCTTCCTGTTTCTGGTCGGTTTTAGTCTTGTTCTCGCGCATGACAGAGCCATCCGCTGGGAAGCAATGGGAAAGCGTCTGTTGCAGATAGGAGCAGCAGCAGCAGCCATTTCCGCTGTGACATACTATATGTCGCCCGATAACTTCATTTTCTTCGGCATTCTGCATCAGATTGCACTGGCAAGCGTGCTGGGTCTACTGTTCTTGCGCCTGCCACCTGTTGTTACACTGATCGTGGCAGCTTTCGTCATCACCGCACCGTTTTATGCGCAGTCAGATATTTTCAACCAGATGTGGCTTGCATGGATCGGACTTTCGACGGTCCCGCCTCGCTCCAACGATTACGTGCCGCTGTTTCCATGGTTTGGCGCTGTGCTAATTGGTATAGCGGCGGCACATATTTTCAAGCGCTTTAACTGGCTCCCGATCCTATCCGGCGGCATTAAGCCCGCCTTTCTGCAAAAGCCGCTCACCTTTATCGGTCGCCACAGTCTTGCATTCTATCTGATCCATCAGCCTGTGCTGATTGCGCTTGTCTATCTGTTCTCGCAGATCATGCCGCCAGCACAGCCAGCGCCACGCCAAGCCTTTACGCAATCCTGCGTCGCATCCTGCATTCAGAATGGAAGTGAAACGCTATGCACGCAGTTCTGCGGCTGTGTTGTGAGCGAACTCGACAAGGCAAAACTGTTCGACGACGTCTTTAACGGCAAGGCTGACCAGAACAATAACAGCACGGTTCAGCAGATCGCCGAGATGTGCTCACCAGTGCCGGATAATCAGCCTTAAATCAGGTAGAAACACCAAGTTCTGCAAGACGTTCAATGCAGGCTTCTTCAACCTGATCGAGTTCGGAAAGCGTTTCGTCAATGTCGCGACGCTTCTGGCGCAGATCGGCACGCTTTTCCTCAACGCGCTTCATCAATAGCTTGAGCTGGCCGGTTTCACCCGGCGGCTCGCGATACATCTGTACGATTTCGTGTATCTCGGCGATTGAAAAACCAAGACGCTTTCCACGCATAATCTGCTTCAGAAGATGCCGATCAGAAGGCCTGAACAAGCGTGTGCGACCACGCCTTACCGGCGAGATCAGCCCCTCATCCTCATAAAAACGCAATGTCCGGGTCGATATCCCGAATTCCCGCGTCAGTTCTGTGATCGTATAATATTCGCGCACCACAATATTCCAATCTTGCAATATGCAGGCGAATGTTGTGCAACCGCATTTACGTAAAAGTCAATATTAAACCGTCACAATCCCGCACATTGGCTAATTCAAGCCACTACATTTAACGTATGACCTTGCCATCATAGTGCCACCCATGCGTTATGAAATGACAATAGGATCAATAACTGACGGCGATTCATGCGGCGCTCTATCAAATTTACCCTTATTGGACTGGTTATTGTTGCGCTTGCCGGGGCAACTCCCTTTGCCGTCGAACCAATCGTCCAAAAGATCGGCGAAGGCTCAATCCGTCAGCTGGCAAAAGATGGCAATTTCTGCACAACTGAGAATTGCGAAGAAGGAATAAACTATGCCATTGGCTTCCTCGAAACCAATTACGGCCTCTCACCGCAGAACGTAAAATGGTGCATGGGCGTCGATGTCATCGCTCATTATGAATTGCCATTTGCGAACGGGCTGAAAAAAGCAATAACTGATCGCATGTATCAGCGCTGCGGTGACCCTAGTCAGGATGAACCTGTCGGCAACTACACGGCAGAATAGAAGGCCTTTACTTAATGACGCGACTTTTGCGTATCGCTGCCTGGTCGATTCTGGTTTTAATCCTCGTGGTAACGATCAGCCCAATCCAGTTCCGTCCGATCACCGGCGAGCCTGCTGATCTGGAGCGTTTTGCTGCTTTTTTTCTGGTCGGTTTTCTCTTTGCACTGGCCTACCCCCGCCAATGGCTGGCAGTCCTGCTACTGACAGTCGGTTGCGCAGGCATGTTTGAGCTGCTTCAGCGGCTCGCACCCGGACGGCACGGTGAATTTGCCGATTTCCTTTTCAAAGCGGTTGGTGCCCTTGCGGGCGTTTGTATAGGCCGAGGCTTGAGCCTCCTGCCTTTCTTTGAAAGCAAATTGAAGAGGTAAAATCTCTTTCCTCTAATGGAACCAATTGGTTGTCGGTACGTTCTATCCGCATCAATTCCAATGGAGGTTTCAAATGGCCGACAATAAGACTGCTAGCGACGTTCAACAGGCTCTGGAACAGCAGATTTCTGATCTTCGTGGTGAACTGAAGCGCCTGTCGAAATCCTTGGCATCCCGCTCAAGCGATCTGAGGGATTCTGCCGAAGATGCGTTTGATGATGCATCCGGACGTTTTCGCCACGCGGCACAGGTTGTTCGTGAGCGTGGTCAGGCTGTCGCGGAAACAGTCAAGGAAAACCCTGGCACGGCAACGACGCTTTTCGGCACCGCTGGTGTACTCGGAATTTTGATCGGCGTTGCAATTGGTTGCGTGATCTCCTCCGATCGCCGCTGATCAAAAAAAATCCTCCCGACTAACCCGCGCCCTCCCAGCGCGGGTTTTTCTATGGGCTTTACCTGCTTGTACAAGACTGCTACTCGAAGCCATTGGCAATCTGCCACCGGTCGCAGCCTACCCGGTCAAAACAAGGACAAACGCTTGATATGCAAGCGTGAAGACTGCACCGTGGCTTTTAAAAAGGCACGCAAATGTCTGAAAAGACGATATATTCCGATCTCAAGCAACTTGGATCGAACAGCACGATACCACAATCTCCCGAAGAGGCCATCCTTGAAAGGGTTGCAAACCCGCAAGCAGGAACGCCGTACTGCGTTCGCTTCACAGCACCAGAATTCACCTCTTTATGTCCTATGACCGGACAGCCGGATTTCGCTCATCTGATGATAGATTACGTTCCGGGCAAGTGGCTGGTTGAAAGCAAGTCGCTCAAGCTTTTCCTGTTCTCATTCCGCAATCATGGTGCTTTCCATGAGGATTGCACGGTTACAATCGGCAAGCGGCTTGTTGAACTGCTGGAACCGGAATGGCTGCGCATTGGCGGCTATTGGTATCCGCGTGGCGGCATCCCGATTGATGTGTTTTATCAGACGGGCGAAACACCAAAGAATGTCTGGATTCCTGAACAGTCTGTACCCAATTATCGCGGTCGCGGTTGATCACAAATCTCTGTAACTATTGCCGCTAGAAGTCACGATGCTTATTATCAAGCCCTGTGATTGGCATCATTTTGAAACCGGAAACGCTCCAGATGAACAAAGTCGTCCTACTGATCTCGCTGGCCGTTCTTTCCGGCTGTGGTGCCGGAAAAGCGGCAATGGATGCAGGCAAAGGCTTTGATCGATTCGCTTGCATGTCTCGTAACATGAAGGGCGAGACGCCCTGCCCGCAGCCCGACAGTCCAAACCAAAATCCATAACCTGAAAAGAGGCAGTAATGGCCATTCAACCCCAAGACGTCCTCGATTTCTGGTTTTCTGCAAAGATGCGCGAAAACTGGTTCATCAAAAGCGATGCAATCGATGCGGCAATTCGCGAAAAATTTCTGGCAGCTTATGAAGATGCATGCGCTGACAAGCTGGAAGACTGGAAACAGCAGCCGGAAAGCGCACTCGCGCTGACCATCCTGTTCGACCAGTTCCCACGCAATATGTTCCGCGGCTCTCCACGCTCATTTGAAAGCGACGGCCTCGCCCGTGATGTTGCAGCGCAGGCGCTCGATCATGACTTCGACCGCAAGCTGTCAGCTGAGCAACGTCAGTTCTTTTACCTGCCATTCATGCATAGCGAGCATCTCAGCGATCAGAAACGCTGTGTCGATCTTTACGAAAAGCTGGGTGATGAGTTCTCTTTGGGCTTTGCCCGCCAGCATCACGATATTATTGAGCGTTTTGGTCGTTTCCCGCACCGTAACAAGGTTCTGGGTCGCGAAACAACAGCGGAAGAAGCCGAATTCCTCAAAGAGCATTCCGGCTTCTGATTTTTAGAGCAGTCTGTAAGGCAGGATACCACGGCGGTCGTGATCGACCGCCAGCCTGCTTTTCAAAGGCGGGACCGCGCGCTGCACACATTCTGCCCGGTCGCAGATACGGCAAGAAACACCAATCGGATCGAATGCCGAGCGTGTCGCAATATCCAGCCCATCCGCATAGACAAAATCCTGCGCGTGTGTGACTTCACATCCCAAAGCGATAGCATAACGACGCTGTGGCGCATGAAACCCGCCCTCGCTCTTGGTAAGTTCGGTCGCAACGCAGAGATAACGTGCGCCGTCCGGTGTCTCTGCCAACTGCCGGATAATTCGCCCAGGCGTCTCGAATGCCTGATGCACATTCCACAGCGGACATGCCGCACCATAACGCGCAAATTGCAGCTTGGCCGCACTATGCCGCTTGGTGATGTTTCCGGCACGGTCAATTCGTGCGAAGAACACCGGCACGCCGCGCTGGCCTGAACGCTGCAATGTGCTGAGACGATGCGCAACCTGCTCAAAACTTGCCCCAAAGCGCGAGGCGAGCAATTCCAGATCATGTCGCAGCTCTTTGGCGGCTGAAAGAAACGTCTGATAGGGCAAGACCAGCGCACCAGCGAAATAATTGCGCAGACCGATTTTGCAAATCTCGACCGCCTCCGCCGAACGAAAATCCGCACGCTTAGCAATTGCGGTCACAAGCTCTTCCATCTCCAGTTCGGCAATCTGAAACGCTATCTGGAAATTACGGGTGGACGCAGGCGAATAGGGATTAAGATAAAGGACGCGAGCAATTGGATCGAAGCGGCGCAGAATAGCTTCATCGGGATCGGCGCGTGCAACACGAACGCGATAGCGCTCCTCCATATATTGCGGTAGGGCAACACCGATATCACGTGATGGTATCTTCAGCTCATCGGCAAGCTTTTCCGCTGCAATATCAAGTTCATGAACATAGTTATCGATAAAATGAAAGAAGTCGCGCACTTCTTCATAGGGTGCTGGCTCGGCCGCTGACGGCGCGCGCCCAAGCTGGTTATCGAGACTTGCAAGCTGCTCACTGTTACGCCGATAGGCCTGATGACAAGCAATCAGCGCATGAGCCAAACCCGGCGCATTCTGCGTGATGAGCTTCAGCTCCTGCAAATTCGGCTTGTAATTATCGAACACCGGATCGGCCAGCGCCTCAGATACTGCCGATAACAGCCGGTCATCATCGCCAAGCGAAATCGCACCAATATCGATCTGATAGTTTTCGGCCAATGCCAACAGCACAGCCGCCGAAACCGGACGCTGATTGTTCTCGATTTGATTCAGATAACTCGTTGAAATACCTAAACGTTCAGCAAAGCCCGACTGTGTCGTCTTATGCTGCTCACGTATTTCGCGGATCTTCCTGCCGACATAGAGTTTTTTCGGTGCCATGTTTGCAACTTTGCATTTCGCTATTTGCAAATTTATAAATTACACAATCGCACCTTTTCAAGCTTTCAGAATGCGGCATACTGGCTCTAAGCAGTTAGACAAATTCATAGCTTTCAAGGTTATAGCGAATGCAGGAACTTCTCGAACAGCTTGAAGCCCGTCGCGCCGAAGCCCGTCTTGGCGGCGGACAAAAGCGTATCGATGCGCAACACGGCAAAGGCAAGCTCACCGCCCGCGAAAGAATCGAAGTGCTTCTCGACGAAGGTTCGTTCGAAGAGTTCGATATGTATGTCACGCATCGCTGTACCGACTTCGGCATGGAAAAACAGAAAGTAGCAGGCGACGGCGTCGTGACTGGCTGGGGCACGATCAACGGTCGGCAGGTCTATGTCTTCAGTCAGGACTTCACTGTTCTTGGTGGCTCTCTGTCTGAGACGCACGCGCAGAAAATCTGTAAGATTATGGATATGGCCGTGCAAAACGGTGCGCCAGTCATTGGTCTGAACGATTCCGGCGGTGCACGTATTCAGGAAGGCGTTGCTTCGCTCGCAGGCTATGCCGATGTTTTCAAACGCAATGCCGATGCGTCGGGTGTTATTCCGCAGATTTCCGTGATCATGGGGCCATGCGCCGGTGGCGCGGTCTATTCGCCTGCCATGACAGACTTCATCTTCATGGTGCGCGATAGCTCCTACATGTTCGTGACCGGCCCTGATGTGGTCAAAACAGTCACCAATGAAATCGTTACGGCGGAAGAACTCGGCGGCGCTTCGACCCATACGAAGAAATCTTCCGTTGCCGATGGCGCATATGAAAACGACATCGAAACGCTTGAACAGGTACGCATCCTGTTTGACTTCTTGCCGCTCAACAATCGCGAAAAGCCGCCAGTTCGTCCTGTATTCGATGACCCGGCGCGTCTTGAAATGCGGCTTGATACGCTCATCCCTGATAGCGCCAACAAGCCTTACGACATGAAAGAACTAATCCTCGCGTTGGCGGATGAAGGCGATTTCTTTGAAATTCAGGAAGCTTTCGCTAAAAACATCATCACTGGCTTTATCCGAATGGATGGTCAGACTATTGGCGTGGTCGCAAACCAGCCCATGGTATTGGCCGGCTGTCTCGATATTGATTCATCACGCAAGGCCGCGCGGTTCGTGCGTTTCTGCGATGCTTTCAGCATCCCGATCCTAACGCTGGTCGATGTTCCTGGCTTCCTCCCTGGCACAAGCCAGGAATATGGCGGCGTCATCAAGCACGGCGCGAAGCTGCTATTCGCATATTCACAAGCGACCGTCCCAATGGTCACACTCATCACCCGCAAAGCCTATGGCGGCGCTTATGACGTGATGGCGTCAAAGCATATCGGAGCCGACATCAATTATGCATGGCCAACAGCCGAAATCGCCGTGATGGGTGCTAAGGGTGCGACCGAAATTCTCTACCGCTCAGAACTGGGGGATACGGAAAAGATCGCCGCCCGCACCAAGGAATACGAAGAGCGTTTCGCCAATCCTTTCGTTGCCGCCGAGCGTGGCTTCATCGACGAAGTCATCATGCCGCATTCTTCCCGCCGCCGTATCGCCCGTGCGTTCTCTGCGCTTCGTAACAAAAGCCAGAACACGCCATGGAAGAAACACGACACGATTCCGCTCTGATAGCCACGGGTACGATACAGATGATCAAGAAAATCCTCATTGCCAATCGCGGCGAAATCGCGTGTCGGGTTATCAAAACAGCCAAGAAAATGGGCATTGCGACCGTCGCGGTCTATTCCGATGCGGACCGTAATGCGCTGCATGTCAAAATGGCCGACGAGGCCGTGCATATTGGACCAGCGCCCTCAAACCAGTCTTATATTGTCATCGATAAGATACTGGCGGCGATCAAAGAGACTGGTGCGGATGCCGTACATCCGGGTTATGGCTTCCTGTCAGAAAATCCTCGTTTTGCCGAAGCACTGAAAGCCGCCAATGTCACTTTCATCGGCCCGCCAGTGAATGCCATTGAGGCCATGGGTGACAAGATCACGTCCAAGAAGCTCGCCTCCGAGGCTGGTGTCTCCACCGTTCCCGGTCATATGGGGCTGATTGAGAATGCAGACGAAGCGGTAAAAATTGCAAGCACAGTCGGCTATCCGGTGATGATCAAGGCTTCCGCTGGCGGCGGCGGCAAGGGAATGCGCATTGCATGGAATGATGATGAAGCCCGCGAGGGCTTCCGGCTTTCACGCAACGAAGCCAAAGCTTCTTTCGGTGATGATCGCATTTTTATCGAAAAATTCGTCACCCAGCCGCGCCATATCGAAATTCAGGTGCTCGGTGACCAGCACGGCAATGTCATTTATCTTGGCGAACGCGAATGTTCCATTCAGCGCCGCAATCAGAAGGTGATTGAAGAAGCACCCTCGCCGTTTCTTGATGAAGCAACCCGCAAGGCGATGGGCGAACAAGCCGTCGCTCTCGCCAAGGCTGTCGGCTATTATTCTGCCGGTACGGTGGAATTCATCGTTGATGGCGAGCGCAATTTCTACTTCCTTGAAATGAACACGCGCTTGCAGGTCGAGCATCCAGTGACGGAACTCATCACCGGCATTGATCTGGTCGAGGAGATGATCCGCGTGGCATCGGGCGAAAAGCTGCGCATCGGCCAAGCCGATGTAACGCTCAACGGCTGGGCCATCGAAAGCCGTCTTTATGCCGAAGACCCGTATCGCAGCTTCCTGCCCTCTATTGGCAGGCTGACCCGTTATCGTCCACCGGTCGAAGGTCGGCGCGATAATGGCTCTGTCATCCGCAACGACACTGGTGTCTTTGAAGGGGGCGAAATCTCGATGTATTATGACCCCATGATTGCAAAACTTTGCAGCTGGGGACCCGACCGGACCAGCGCAGTTGAAGCCATGGGCGACGCATTGGATGCATTTGAAGTGGAAGGCATCGGTCACAACCTGCCATTCCTTTCCGCCGTTATGGAGCATCCGCGTTTTCGTGCTGGCGCGCTTACCACAGCCTTCATCGCTGAGGAATATCCCGACGGCTTTGCGGGCGTTACCGTGTCGGAAGAAGACGCCCATGTGCTGGCCGCGGTTTCAGCACAGATCAACATGGCTATTGAACAGCGCAATGGTCTGATTTCCGACCGTATCTCTTCACAGGTTCAGTCTGTATCAGCCGATTGGGTCGTCACCCTGGGCGGCTTCAATTTGCCTATCAGGATTGCTGAGGGTGAAGGCGGTACGATAATCAACTTCGCTGATGGTAACAGCCTCACCGTCGCCAGTGACTGGCATCCGGGGAAGCAGCTCGGCTCGTTCACGGTTGACGGCGAGTCAATCGCTGTCAAGGTTTTGCGCTCCGGCACGGGCTGGCGTCTGCGCTGGCGCGGAATTGATGTGATCGCTCACGTTCGCAGGCCACGCGTGGCGGAGCTGGCAAAGCTTATGCCCGTCAAACTGCCACCCGACACGTCGAAGATGCTGCTCTGCCCGATGCCGGGCGTGATCACCTCAGTTCTCGTCAAAGATGGTGATACCGTCGAAGCCGGTCAGCCACTGGCAACGGTTGAAGCCATGAAAATGGAAAATGTGCTGCGTGCAGAACGCCGCGCTACCGTCAAACGAATTACCACGGAAGCAGGTGCGAGCCTCGCAGTCGATGAACTGATCATGGAATTTGAATAAGCTTTGAGGAGGCGCGCTTGTGCCTCTCAAGGACACAAAGGCTTTATGGGATGGAGAATAAGCCAATGACGCAAAAAACCCGCGCGGATTGGGAGGCGTTGGCCGAGAAGGAACTGAAGCGTCCCGCCGACAGCCTCGTCTGGCACACGCCCGAAGGCATCGATGTGAAGCCGCTCTATACCGCCGACGATTTGGAACAGGTAGACCACCTTGGCACCCTGCCCGGCTTCGAGCCATTCCTGCGCGGTCCGCGTGCAACCATGTATGCGGGCCGTCCGTGGACCATCCGCCAATATGCGGGCTTTTCGACTGCCGAAGAGTCCAACAACTTTTACCGCAAGGCGCTTGCGGCTGGTCAACAGGGCGTGTCTGTCGCCTTTGATCTTGCGACCCACCGCGGTTATGACAGCGATCATCCGCGCGTTGAAGGCGATGTCGGCAAGGCGGGCGTGGCAATTGACTCCGTCGAGGATATGAAAATCCTCTTTGACGGCATCCCACTTGAGAAAATCTCCGTCTCCATGACGATGAACGGCGCTGTGATCCCGATCCTTGCCAATTTTATTGTCGCTGGTGAAGAGCAAGGCGTTTCACGCGACCTGCTGTCTGGCACCATTCAGAATGATATTCTGAAAGAGTTCATGGTTCGCAACACCTATATCTATCCGCCGGAACCATCAATGCGGATCATTGCGGATATTATCGCCTATACAGCGACAGAAATGCCGAAATTCAATTCGATTTCCATTTCCGGCTATCACATGCAGGAAGCCGGTGCGACGCTGGTCCAAGAACTGGCTTTCACGTTGGCCGATGGTCGCGAATATGTGCGTGCAGCTTTGAACAAAGGCCTTAATGTCGATGAGTTCGCAGGGCGCCTGTCGTTCTTCTTCGCCATCGGCATGAATTTCTTCATGGAAATCGCCAAGCTTCGTGCAGCGCGCCTGCTCTGGTCGCGCATCATGAAGGAATTTGACCCGAAGAAGCCCGGCTCGCTGATGCTGCGCACCCATTGCCAGACTTCCGGCGTGTCGTTGCAGGAACAGGACCCTTATAACAACATCGTCCGCACAGCTTTTGAGGCCATGTCGGCAGCACTTGGTGGCACGCAATCGCTGCATACCAATTCTTTTGACGAAGCCATTGCTTTGCCGACAGAATTTTCCGCCCGCATCGCTCGCAACACACAGCTCATTCTACAAAACGAAACCGGCGTTACCAAAGTCGTCGATCCACTGGCAGGGTCTTATTACATCGAAAGCCTGACTAACGAACTGGCCGAAAAAGCATGGGCTTTGATTGAAGAGGTTGAAGGTCTTGGCGGCATGACCAAAGCCGTTGAAAGCGGCTTGCCCAAGCGGCTGATTGAGGAAGCAGCCACGCGCCGGCAGGCAGCAGTCGACAAGGGCGAGGAAGTCATCGTCGGCGTAAACAAGTTCCGTCTGGAACAGGAAGACAATATCGACATTCTTGAAATCGATAACACCGCCGTCCGCAATTCACAGATCGCACGCCTCAACCGGATCAAGGAAACCCGCAACAAACCGAAAGTTGAAGCGGCGCTTTCTGAGCTTGAAAAGGTCGCGAGAACCGGCGAAGGCAATATCCTTGCAGCAGCAGTTGAAGCATCGCGTGCCCGCGCAACCGTTGGAGAAATCTCCGATGCCATGCGTAGCGCCTTCGGTGATCATGCAGCTGTGCCGAAGGTCGTTAGCAAGGTTTATGGCACCGCCTACGAAAATGAGCCGGAATATCTGACCCTTGTAGAGCGTCTCGAAGAGTTCTCCAGACATAGCGGCGACAACCCCCGTCTGATGGTAGCCAAGCTCGGTCAGGACGGCCATGATCGTGGTGCGAAAATCATCGCTTCCGCCTTTGGCGATATCGGCTTTGAAGTGCTGGCTGGACCTCTGTTCCAAACGCCAGATGAAGCCGCAGACATGGCAATCAAGGCCAAGGTACATGTACTTGGAGTGTCTTCGCTCGCAGCCGGACACAAGACACTGTTGCCGCAGCTAGTCGAAACACTTCGCAAAAAAGGTGCCGAAAATATCATCGTTGTATGTGGCGGGGTCGTACCGCGCCAAGACTATCAATATCTTTTCGACCATGGCGTATCAGCAGTATTCGGCCCCGGCAGCAATGTACTTGATTGCGCGCGCGCCGTGCTTGACCTCATGGAAGGCAAGCGGCGCAATTTATAATATTATCAATAATATACGAGCACTATGAGACTCATTTTATGAGCCGTTTCAGAAGCCGGATGAATTGTCCGGCTTCTCATTGTCTAGATCCAATCAGTTCTTCGGTCCCGCGAAACCTGCAATGGCAGAACTTGTCACGGACACTGGGTCACTAGCCGGAAAAGTATCTTCCAATCCCTCATCCAGCTGTCGTTCAAGCTCGGTACGATCACCGGCGCGACGCGCACTTGGAATGGTGATCTGGCTTGCCGGTTCAATACCGCATTCAATACAGGCAACGCTTAGCGCTTCACCGAGCTTGAGTGCTGCTTTGCGGATCACAGCATCGCGTGAAAGCTCGGCACCTGTGTCGTTCTCGACCTTGACGGTAATGCGTTCTTCGCTTTCGGTTACAAATTCGACCATATAGGTCGCGAAACCGCCAAGCGAACTGACACGGGTTTCAACGATATCCATGGCTTTTACCTCCGTGTTTCACCTGCTGAAACAACGGCAAACGACCACGATAGTTCCCGAAAAGGAACCTGTGTCATGCTGAAACGTTTTCTGGCAAATTGTGGGAGGAAGCGATGTCTCAGTTTTTCACGCAGGTGAGTGAGAAAGCCGCAGAACTTGCCGGGCACTATGCTGCGTTTATTCTGGCAACACTGTTCATTGTCGTTTGGGGTATCAGCGGGCCATTTTTCGATTTTTCTGACACCTGGCAGCTGGTGATAAACACATCGACCACGATCATCACTTTTCTGATGGTGTTTCTTATCCAAAATTCGCAGGACCGCGAAGCCAGCGCCACCCAGGCAAAGCTCGATGAAATCCTAAACCTCGTTTCCAAAACACGAAGCGAGACGATTGGTGCAGAGCATCTCCCACTCGATAAGCTCAAGTTGATCTTAAAACATCTCGAACAGGAAGGCGAAAAACGCGCAACTGCCGCCGCCGTGCAGGAAGAGAATGAATGAAACGACGCAGCCGCCTTTTCCTGAAACAACTCGTGCCTATATCCAAAATGTGGACGAATTAATCAAAAACAGAAAGGACGTCTTATGGCCATTACAAGAAAGGAAGAAGCCCGCGCCCTCAATGCTGAAGAGAAGGAGCTGGTCGAGAAATCTCATCACCCTCACCTTCAGGACGTACCAGACTCCGAGCTATCACAATTGGCAAAGCTATTGCGCGACCGTCGCAGCAAGGCGCGCGATCAGGCCCACCAGCGGCGTCGCGAAATGCGTGGAAAAACTGCCGCTAGAGGCGCTTCTGCATCCAAGGCTGATGAAGGTTCGCATGTGAAGGTGTCTGTGCTGGCAATGGCAATGCGCCGCATCAATGCAGAAGTTGATCGCCGACGCAGCATGTCAGCCAGCAACGAACTTATAGCAAATGCGCAAAAAGCACTGGCAACAAAGAAAGCCAATGAAAAGCCGGATAAGACATTCAACACGCGTCATGCGCGCCATGGGATGCGCAACATACCGAATGAAAAGACCGATAGCTTGATCCGACCCATGGAGCGTGGCCGTCTGAAAAAGGCTGCAAGTGTCGCTCAGGCTAAGCGCGATTCCAGACAGGAAGCCGCCAGCTGATCCTGTTCTTATCCATGCCTCTCTCGAGCGGAGTCGTATTGAGAGAGGCAATTAAAACAATATATTGAAGTCTTTTCTTGGAAAATTACCTACAGCATTTCCAATGCCGTTTTCCGGGTTGGTGGCGCGAAAGTTCGATCCAGCAAAGTCAGCTGTTCTTCCGTTAACCTGATATCTGCAGCATTTCGATTTTCGCGAACATGACTGAACTTCGATGTTTTTGGAATAGCAATGACATTGCCATTTCGCATGGTCCATGCAAGCGCGACTGCAGCAGGCGATACGCCGATTTCATCCGCAACTTCATGAAGAACGCTGTTGCCCAAAAGCCTCCCCTGTTCGATCGGAGAATAGGCCATCAATGGCACTTCGCGAGCGGCACACCATGGCAACAAATCGAATTCTGGTCCGCGCCGGATAAGATTATACAAAATCTGATTGGTCGCGACCGCCTTGCCGCCAGCAATATTGGTCAGCTCCTGCATGTCATCCGTGTCGAAATTGCTGACACCCCATGCGCCGATTTTGCCGGCCCGCTTTAGCTCTTCAAATGCAGAAAGGGTTTCTTCCAATGGATAGCGGCCACGCCAATGCAACAGGTAAAGATCGATCTTTTCTGTGCCAAGGCGCTTCAGGCTGCGCTCACAGGCTTCAATCGTTCCCTGAGCAGATGCATTATAGGGAAGCACTTTGCTGACGAGAAATACATCATCGCGACGGCCTTCGATCGCGTCGCCGACCACCTCTTCCGCTCCACCGTCTGCGTACATTTCTGCGGTGTCGATCAGGGTCATGCCAAGTTCTATACCGCATTGCAGCGCCTCAACTTCAAGTCGCCGCTGCCGCGCATCCTCACCCATATACCATGTGCCCTGCCCTACCACTGGCACATGGGTGCCCGACGCCAGTTTCACCTGCGGGATTTGTCCGGTCATGGTTCGCCTCATGATGCTTTCAGTAAGCGCATAAAATCGCGACTACGAAAAACATAGGCTAGATCAGGCGAACTGCAAGCCAAAGCCTTGCATCAGGCGGCGAATGGCATAATCCGGATTCTGCGATGTAAACACCGCCAGATCATCGTGATGGTGCAATTCCTCATCAATCTGTCTTGGCTGCAATAGCGATACAGTACGGCGCGCAATGGCTTCTGCCGGATCAAGCCAATCCACCGGCCATGGCGCAAGCCTGCGGAAAACATTTGCGAGGAATGGGTAATGCGTGCAGGCCAACACGACGATATCCGTCCGTTCCCCATCTTTTTCGACAAAACATGGCGCGATCTGCTCAACAACCAGCGCCTCATCGATCTTTTCACCGCGAATATGGGCTTCCGCAACGCCTGCAAGCCTGTCAGCTCCCACCAGTCGCACATGGCATTGCGTGGCGAATGACTGGATAAGGTCGCGTGTATAGGCGCGTTTGACTGTGCCCGGCGTTGCCAGAACGGAAACAAGCCCCGACGACGTACGTTCAGCGGCAGGCTTGATCGCAGGCACCGTACCAACAAATGGCACAGCAGGATAAGCGCGGCGCAAATCATCCAGCACCAGTGTAGAGGCCGTATTGCACGCAATAACCGCGATTTCAGGATCATACTCGGCGATGAACTTGCCAAAGAGCTCGACGATGCGTGCGCGCAGTGCTTCCTCTTCCCAATCGCCGTAAGGGAAACCGGCATCGTCGGCGATATAGACAAAGCGCCGGTCCGGCATCATCACCCGCAACTCGCGCAGAACCGTCAATCCGCCAATACCGCTATCGAAGACCAGAACGGGTCTTTCATCTGTCACCAGCGGTTTGGCAGAAACGTCTGCTGCGGGCGCGTGTTTCATTCAGCTTTGTCCTCTGTTGCAGGCTTGCGGGCCCGACTTTCCGGTGCGCCTGAACCGCGCGGCTTTTTTGGTGTGAAAACATCGAGCGAAGTGATGACGCCACGCAGAAGCTTAAGCTCTGCAGATGCAAAACCCGCGCGCGTCAGCACCGAGCGCAGATTGTTGACCATGATTTCTTTCTTCGCCTCGGGGCGGAAATAACCCCGAATATCAAGCGCTTCTTCCAGATGATTGAAAAGACTCTGCAATTCCAGCTTGGGCGCTGCTTCCATTTCCGGACCACGGAAAACCGTGTCAGTATCGCTCTCAAGGCCCGACTTCATCCACTCATAAGACATAAGCAGTACAGCCTGCGCGATGTTGAGCGATGCAAAGGCCGGATTAACCGGGAATGTCACCAGTTCATCTGCGAGGCCAACTTCCTCATTGCTGAGACCAAAACGCTCACGCCCAAACATGATGCCGGTCTTTTCACCAGCGGTAAAACGACGACGCAATTCGCCATTTGCTTCGACAGGGCTGCGTACCTGTTTAAAACCATCGCGCTCGCGTGCTGTGGTGGCATAAACGAAATTGAGGTCAGCAAGCGCTGATGGAAGATCGTCATAAACAACGGCATTGTCGATGATGTGATCGGCCTTGCTTGCGGCTGCGCGTGCCTTTTCACTCGGAAATTCTTCGCGCGGCTCAACCAGACGCAATTCGGCAAGACCAAAATTCGCCATAGCGCGCGCCACCATGCCGATATTCTCCGGCAATTGCGGGTTCACCAGAATGATCGCCGGTCCCTCGGTGATCAAAGGGCGCTGTTTGTCTGTTCCTGCCATGGTAATTTCCGTCACTACTTTATAAACACGGCGCTTCCCTGACATAATTGACGAAAAATCGCAAAGATTCCCCTTACATTCCATATCGAAAATCGCGTGTAGTAGCGGAATAACACCAGTCTTCTTCCCATCCATGTCAGACTGTCGGCACCGACATTGACGTTTACAGGGAGGAAAATCATGTCCGGCAAAAAGATTCTCATGATTTGCGGCGACTTCTGCGAAGATTACGAAACCATGGTTCCGTTTCAGACGCTGCTCGCTGTGGGCCACAAAGTCCATGCCGTCTGCCCCGGGAAAAAGGCAGGCGATGCCATTGCTACCGCTATCCACGACTTTGAAGGCCATCAAACCTACACCGAAAAGCCAGGCCATAATTTCACGCTCAACGCTACTTTCGCGGACGTCAAAGCCGACAGCTATGACGCACTCGTCATTCCCGGTGGTCGTGGCCCTGAGTATCTGCGCCTTGATGAAAAGGTCATCGCCATCGTCAGACACTTCTTTGAAGCTGGCAAACCCGTTGCAGCCGTCTGCCACGGCGCACAGTTGCTCGCGGCTGCACGCGTTCTGGAAGGTCGCACCTGCTCGGCATATCCCGCCTGCCGCCCTGAGGTAGAGCTGGCTGGCGGCACTTATGCTGATATTCCGGTGGATCAGGCAGTCACTGATGGCAATCTGGTAACAGCGCCCGCATGGCCGGCCCATCCGGAATGGTTGTCACAATTCCTCGCCGTTCTCGGCACCAAAATCACACACGCCTGATTGTAAGCTGCCTGCAATGCTAAGCTGGTTGCAGGCAGCTCCAAACTGCGCGACATTGGGACGGGAGATATTTCGGGAGGAACATATGTGCAGATTGTTCATTGGGGCGGATACCGAACTCTGGCAAAGCGTCACGCGCTCACTGCGCATTGATGGCGTCGTAACCAGTGTGCGGCTCGAAAATTTCTTCTGGTGGACGCTGGAAGATATAGCCACGCATGACGATCTGACCGTCAATCGCCTTCTCGGTCGCCTCTATGAGGAATCCCGCACGGAAGGCCACGACCTCGATAATTTCGCATCGTTTCTGCGCGTTTGCTGCGGGCGCTATCTGGCACTACAGGTCAATGGTTTGATACCTACAGAAAAATCGACTGCGATCTCGACGCTGGATGCAGATGCCATTCTGCTGCGTGAGCAGGAAACTTATCGTGATCAGCGCTCAGAATGGCGAAAATCCACCCATCACGCCGCCTGAAAATGTGCCTATAGGCCAAAGAATAAGCCTCTTACGCTTTGCCTTCGCGTTTACCGATGCTATACGAGCGCGACGCATTAAATGAGAGGCATTATCAATGGCAAAAATCAAGGTTGCAAACCCGGTCGTTGAACTCGACGGCGATGAGATGACCCGCATCATCTGGCAGTTCATCAAGGACAAGCTGATCCATCCATACCTCGACATCGATCTGAAATATTACGATCTGTCGGTCGAGCACCGTGATGCTACCAATGACCAGGTTACCATTGATGCTGCAAACGCCATCAAGGAACACGGCGTTGGCGTCAAGTGCGCAACCATCACGCCGGACGAAGCCCGTGTTGAAGAATTCAAGCTCAAGAAGATGTGGAAGTCGCCTAACGGCACCATCCGTAACATCCTCGGCGGCGTTATCTTCCGCGAGCCAATCATCTGCAAGAACGTTCCTCGCCTGGTTCCAGGCTGGACCCAGCCAATCATCGTTGGCCGTCACGCTTTTGGTGACCAGTACCGCGCGACCGATTTCAAGTTCCCTGGCAAGGGCACGCTGTCGATCAAGTTCGTCGGTGAAGACGGCGAAACCATCGAGCACGAAGTCTATCAGGCTCCGGCTGCTGGCGTGGCAATGGCCATGTACAATCTCGACGAATCGATCCGCGAATTTGCACGCGCTTCGCTGAACTACGGCCTGCAGCGCAACTATCCGGTCTATCTCTCGACCAAGAACACCATTCTGAAGGCCTATGACGGCCGCTTCAAGGACATCTTCGAAGAAGTTTATCAGGCTGAATTCGCTGAGAAGTTCAAGGAAGCAAAGATCTGGTACGAACATCGCCTGATCGACGATATGGTTGCTTCGGCCCTCAAGTGGTCGGGCGGTTATGTCTGGGCTTGTAAGAACTACGACGGCGACGTTCAGTCCGACATCGTGGCACAGGGCTTTGGCTCGCTCGGTCTGATGACCTCAGTTCTGATGACGCCAGATGGCAAGACCGTTGAAGCGGAAGCTGCACACGGCACCGTGACCCGTCACTATCGCCAGCATCAGAAGGGCGAAGAAACTTCGACCAACTCGATCGCTTCGATCTTCGCATGGACCCGCGGCCTCGCACATCGTGCAAAGCTCGACAACAATGCTGAGCTGAAGCGCTTTGCCGACACGCTGGAAAAGGTCTGCGTCGATACGGTCGAAAGCGGCTACATGACCAAAGATCTGGCGCTGCTCATCGGTCCAGATCAGCCTTGGCTCTCGACCACTGGCTTCCTCGACAAGATCGACGAAAACCTTCAGAAGGCAATGGCTGCTTAAACGCAAGCAAAGTCACATAAAAACGGCGGGATTTTCCCGCCGTTTTTTGTTTGCACCGCACTATTTATCGCTCGTAAGCGCAAGTGCTCCCCGATAGTCTGTTGATTCAGAAACAGGGAGAACTGATATGTCGACAATTCGGGCGTTAACGCCACAAGACCGGACTGCGTGGGAGCCATTATGGAAAGCCTATCAGGTCTTTTACGAAGTCGACATTCCCGTAGAGACAACTGACATTACATGGGGTCGCTTTCACGATGCGTCTGAGCCCATGCACGCACTGGGCGCGTTTGATGACGATGGACGCCTTGTTGGCATCGTCCATGTGATTTTTCACCGCTCCTGCTGGTTGCCAAAATGGACCTGCTATCTCCAGGATCTCTATGTCGAAAACTCTCAGCGTGGAAAAGGCACAGGTGCCGCATTGATTGAGGCTGTGGCCGATCTTGCTCGTGAAGAAGGTGCTGGCCGCCTCTATTGGCTTACGCATGAAAGCAATGCGAAAGCGCGTCGTCTTTATGACAGCATCGCGCAAGAGTCTGGTTTCATTCAATATCGCAAGGCGCTCTAAAAAAGCCGGTTTCCCGTTTCTTTTTGCTGCAAGAAAGAGCATCCTTGCTCAGAGCTTGCAGGGAGGATCAGCAATGAGCGATTTGAAGCTTTACACCAATCCCATGTCACGCGGACGCATTGCGCGCTGGATGCTCGAAGAGATCGGGCAACCCTATGATGTTGAAATACTGGATTACGGCCCACCCATGAAAGGGCCAGACTATTGCGCCATCAATCCGATGGGCAAAGTGCCTGCCCTTCGTCATGGCAACGACATCGTCACGGAAGTAGCAGCCATCTGTGCCTATCTTGCGACCACCTTCCCTGAATCTGGCCTTGCACCGCATCCGGACGAGCGCGCCGATTTTTATCGCTGGCTTTTCTTCACATCTGGCCCGGTCGAAGCCGCTCTGTCCAACCACGCGCTGGGTTATGAAGTGCCAGCCGACAAGCAGGGTATGGTCGGCTATGGCAATTACGATACGGTTGTTAATACGCTTGAAAATGCAGTGTCACGCCATCCCTACATTACCGGATCACGCTTTAATGCAGCCGATGTCTATGTCGGCTCACATATCGGATGGGGTTTGCGCTTTGGCACCTTGCCAGCGAAGCCTGCCTTTAAGGCTTATTGGGATCGTCTGAAAGATCGCCCTGCGATGAAACGTGCCAATGAACTGGATGATGCCGCCGCAGCCGCAGCGGCTTCAAAACATTAGTTAAAGCATTTCCAGCAAAAGGGCGAAGCGGATTTGCGCGGGATAATGCTATAAAAACAAATAGATAGAGCGGTTTCAATGATTCAATATTAACTGGAACCGCTCTAAAGCTGAAAAGCCTTAGCAAAGGCCTGGGCGCCATTGAGTGAGAAGGCAATAACACGACCTTCCTCACGACGCGCCCAACCTTTATCGATGAAGTTTTTCAGAAGCGCTGCACCGAGCGCACCGCCCAAGTGGTTGCGTCTCTCACTCCAGTCTAGACAATGACGGCAGAGTGGCCGTTTGCCCTTTTGCAGCGTATCAACATCGATGCCCATGCAAGAGAAGAATGACTTTCCTTCATCAGTAAGCAGTGGCTCGTTGGCATCATTGATCAAACCGAGCTTATATGATGCATCAAGCATTTCCACGCCGCGCTCGCCCGCCAGATGATCGTAACAAATCCGCGCCTTACGCAGCGCATGATCTTTCGGGCCAGTGCGAACACGTACGGCGCCGGTTCGCTGTGCAAGCCCCATCAGACCTTCGAGCACCTGCGCCACATCCGTACCTGACAGCCTGAAATAACGATGCCTGCCCTGCTTCTCAGCCACCAGCAAATTGGCAGCATCAAGCTTGGAAAGATGCCCACTGGCTGTCTGAAGTGTTACGCCTGCGGCGGCTGCAAGTTCGCTTACCGTCAAAGCACGACCGTCCATCAGCGCAGTCAGCATGTTTGCGCGCGCCGGATCACCCAAAAGTGCTGCAACAGAAGCTATGATCGGTCCGTCTCTCATACTTCGATGCTAACCGAAGCATGGATGAAGTTCAATACGCTAAAACGTCTCCAGCAAATCAGCCAATTTCAGGAGATAAGAATGATTACCTGCTTCATCCGCTATCAAATCGACCCGTTCAAAGCCGATGCTTTCGCGGAATATGCACGCAACTGGGGCCAGGCAAGCCCCCGTTGTGGCGCGAAGCTGATTGGCTATTTCGGCCCGCATGAGGGCTCCACCACAACCGCTTATGGCGTTTATTCAGTCGAAGACCTTGCTGCCTATGAACAGTTTCGCGCACGTCTGGCCGCAGACCCAATCGGCCGGGCAAACTATGAATTCGCGAAGCGCGAGCAATTCATCCGGTCTGAAGAACGCATATTTCTTAAGCTTCAATCAGCTCCACATGCGGAGTTTATCAAGCCATGATCGCTGTCATCTTTGAAGTCTGGCCAGCAGATGATGAAAGGCGCGAGCAGTATCTCGATATCGCCGCAAGCCTGCGCGCCGATTTGGCAAAAATTGACGGCTTCATATCCATTGAACGCTTTCAAAGCCTGGTTGAGCCAGAAAAGCTGCTGTCTCTCTCCTTCTGGCGTGACGAAGATGCCGTAAAGCAGTGGCGTAATCTGCCAACACATCGGATCGCACAGACGAAAGGGCGTGGAGGTGTGTTTGAAAGCTACCGTCTACGTGTTGCGAATGTCGCTCGCGATTACGGACTCGATCAACGCGAAGAAGCTCCTGACGATAGCCGCAAGATTCACGCAGCATAAAAAAAGGCCGGGAAAATCCCGGCCTTTTTATTCTTATAAGAAATTTATCAGACGATCAGCGCTTTAACCGCTGCGATTGCATCATTTGCCTTGGTGCCATCGGGACCACCGGCCTGAGCCATATCCGGACGACCGCCGCCGCCCGCGCCACCGAGCGCACCAGAAGCAGCTCGAACCAGATCAACTGCAATGAACCGACCAACCAGATCTTCGGTCACAGCAGCAACTGCGCTTGCCTTTCCATCTTCACCAACACCGATGAAGAGGACAACACCAGAGCCAACCTGCTTCTTGCCTTCGTCGGCAAGTGGCTTGAGATCACGCGGCGAGACACCTGTTACAACCTTGCCAAGGAAATTGACACCGTTGACGGTTTCCACAGCGCTGCCACCGTCCGAAGAACCACCGCTCAACGCAAGCTGTCTGCGTGCTTCGGTAAGTTCTCGTTCGAGTTTCTTGCGCTCATCAACCAGAGCATTGACGCGCTCCAGTGCTTCCGATGGCGTGGTTTTCAGCACGCCGGCGATTGCCTTGACGCGCTCGTCCTGTTCTTCGAGATAAAGACGAGCCGCCTCACCCGTAAGGGCTTCCATACGACGAACACCGGCAGCAACTCCGCTATCAGATAGAATGCGAACGAGACCGATATCGCCGGTCTGGCGCACATGCGTACCACCGCAAAGCTCAACCGAGTAAGCCTTACCAGCCTTTTCGCCGTGCTTCGCCGTGCCCATCGAAACAACGCGGACTTCATCGCCGTATTTTTCGCCGAACAGCGCCATCGCACCTTCGGCAATAGCATCATCCACAGCCATCAAGCGCGTGGTGACTTGCGCATTCTGCAGAATGATCTCGTTGGCGAGATTTTCAACAGCTGTCAGTTCCTCAGCCGAAATCGGCTTTGGGTGCGAGAAGTCAAAGCGCAGACGATCAGGCGCGACGAGCGAACCCTTCTGTGCAACGTGAGAACCCAAAGTTTCACGCAGCGCTTCATGCAAGAGGTGAGTTGCCGAGTGATTGGAACGGATGCGCGTGCGGCGCTCGCCATCCACCTTCAGCTCAACCGGTTCGCCAACCTTTGCCGAACCCTTGGTAACTTCGCCGGTATGAACGAAGAGGCCTTCACCCTTCTTCTGGGTGTCTTTGATCGTGATGACAAAGCCTTCGCCGGAGATTGTTCCGGTATCGCCCTGCTGACCACCAGATTCGCCGTAGAATGGCGTCTGGTTGACTACGACGGACACGGTTTCGCCTTCGGCAGCCGATGCCACTTCTGCGCCATCACGCACGAGGGCAGCAATAACACCTTCCGCACTTTCGGTTTCATAGCCGAGGAACTCGGTCGCGCCGACCTTATCCTTGATGCCGAACCAGATGGTTTCGGTTGCAGCCTCGCCCGAACCGGTCCAGTTGGCACGAGCTTCGGCCTTTTGGCGCTGCATAGCGGAATTGAAACCATCAGTATCGACCGTCACGCCGCGCTGGCGCAAAGCGTCCTGCGTCAGATCAAGCGGGAAACCATAGGTATCGTAAAGTTTGAACGCGGTTTCGCCATCAAGACGATCACCTTCAACCAAGTTTTCCGAAGCATCGGAAAGCAGGCCGAGGCCGCGTTCCAACGTCTTGCGGAAACGGGTTTCCTCCAGCTTGAGCGTTTCGGAAATAAGCGCTTCTGCGCGGATGAGTTCCGGGTAGGCCTGGCCCATTTCGCGGATCAGCGCTGGCAGCAGACGCCACATCAATGGCTGGCTCGCGCCAAGCAGCTGCGCATGGCGCATAGCGCGACGCATGATGCGGCGCAGAACATAACCGCGACCTTCATTAGACGGCAGAACGCCGTCGGCAATCAAGAAGCTCGATGCACGCAGATGATCGGCAATCACGCGATGGCTGGCGCGGAAATCGCCTTCAGCCTTAACGCCTGTTGCTTCTTCCGAAGCACGGATAAGCGCCTTAAACAGATCGATATCGTAGTTATCGTGCACGCCCTGAAGGACGGCCGCAACACGCTCAAGGCCCATGCCTGTGTCAATCGACGGGCGTGGAAGATCAATGCGCTGATCAGGAGTAACCTGCTCGAACTGCATGAAAACGAGGTTCCAGATTTCAATGAAACGATCGCCGTCTTCATCAGCTGATCCGGGAGGTCCACCCCAAATATGATCGCCATGATCATAGAAGATTTCCGAGCAAGGACCGCAAGGCCCGGTATCACCCATAGCCCAGAAGTTGTCATTCGTTGCAATGCGGATGATACGATCATCCGAAAGACCGGCAATCTTCTTCCAGAAATTCGCAGCATCATCATCCGTGTGATAGACGGTGACGAGCAGCTTGTCCTTGTTAAGGCCAAATTCCTTGGTGATCAGGTTCCAGGCATGGCTGATCGCTTCTTCCTTGAAGTAATCACCAAACGAGAAATTGCCGAGCATTTCAAAGAAAGTGTGGTGGCGTGCTGTGTAGCCCACATTATCCAGATCGTTATGCTTGCCGCCAGCGCGTACGCATTTCTGCGAAGTAGTCGCGCGGCTGTAAGGGCGCTGTTCAAGACCAGTAAAAACGTTCTTGAACTGCACCATACCCGCATTGGTAAACATCAGCGTCGGGTCGTTACGAGGAACGAGCGGGCTTGATGAAACGACTTCATGTCCGTTTTTGCGGAAATAGTCGAGGAATGTGGACCTTATCTCGTTGACGCCAGCCATAATTCACCCTTGGACATTTTCTGCCCTGCATGAGATGCGCAATACGCATCAATTATATAATCTCCACCCGCAGGAATGCGGCGATATACGGCACATTTTGCCGCCACGCTTCGACTACCCGATAATGGAAAGTCCGTAAGGTAGAGTTTCGGTTGTCCGCTTTTAGCGGCGTGCTGCTTTTCTGTCCAGATAAGCAGTGTGCGCTATAAAAGCAATTTCACCCGGAAACCTAGAAAACGGCATCTATGCAACAGTGTTGAACCATAGGAGAGCCAATAATTCGGCTTCACCGTAAATGCTGCGCGTAATGTCTGACGCGATGCGCCCCAGCTCAAAAACAAAAGCCCCGCATTTTCGTGCGGGGCTTTTGTCAAATTATAGAGCCAGGAAACTTATGCTTCGGCTGCGTCTGGACCGTCATCTGCTTCCGGACCACCATCTTCAAGGAATTGCTCGGCGATCAAGCCGGCGTTCTGACGGAGTGTCGTTTCGATTTCTTTCGCGACTTCCGGATTATCCTTGAGGTACTGCTTGGCGTTTTCGCGGCCCTGCCCGAGACGCTGGGAATTATAGGAGAACCATGCTCCGGACTTCTCGACCACACCGGCTTTAACGCCAAGGTCGACCAGCTCACCAGTCTTGGAAACACCTGCACCATACATGATGTCGAACTCGACTTGCTTGAATGGAGGGGCAAGCTTATTCTTGACCACCTTCACGCGAGTCTGGTTACCAACGACCTCGTCACGTTCCTTGATCGAACCAATACGGCGAATATCAAGACGTACAGAAGCATAGAACTTCAGTGCATTACCGCCGGTCGTTGTTTCAGGCGAACCGAACATAACGCCGATCTTCATACGAATCTGGTTGATGAAGATGACCATGCAGTTTGAACGCGAAATCGAAGCGGTGAGCTTGCGCAGAGCCTGGCTCATCAGACGCGCCTGAAGGCCCGGCAAAGAATCGCCCATTTCGCCTTCAATTTCAGCACGCGGCGTAAGAGCAGCAACCGAGTCGACAACCAGAACATCGATAGCACCGGAACGCACAAGCGTATCCGTGATTTCAAGTGCCTGTTCGCCAGTATCAGGCTGAGAAATCAGCAGGTTTTCAAGATCAACGCCAAGCTTGCGGGCATATACCGGATCAAGTGCGTGTTCCGCATCCACGAATGCGCAAATACCACCCTTCTTCTGTGCTTCTGCAATCGTATGCAGTGCGAGAGTGGTTTTACCCGAACTTTCCGGGCCATAGATTTCTACGATACGTCCCTTGGGCAGACCGCCGACGCCCAATGCGATATCGAGAGAAAGCGAGCCGGTTGGCACAGTCTCAATATCGACGACCTCGTTCTGACCGAGCCGCATGATTGAGCCCTTGCCGAACGCACGTTCAATTTGCGACAGCGCCGCATCAAGTGCCTTAGTCTTGTCCACTGAATTTTCCTCAACGAGTCGCAATGATTTCTGAGACATCTTACACCATCCTCTTGCCTCGCTAGAAGCCCATAGGGCTCATCGCCAATATCTATTTGTATCCGTTTTGTTCCAATTTAGCAACCTAGTCAAGCAATTGATTTAGATAGGTATAATTTTTTTGTTCTATTATTGTTCTATAATATTAGAAATGGCAAATGTGAATCGCTATCCACGCATTAGTTAAGAAAAACTGAAGTTTTTGATACACGATTCTTCAAAATACAAAACGCAGCCCTTCTTCCGAAGGACTGCGCTGAAAAAGAATCTGACTGATTCTTGATTTATCAGCTTGCGCCACGAAGCGGCGAAATCTGAATTTCAACGCGGCGGTTCTGCGCGCGGCCATCCGGCGTCGCATTGGTCGCAACTGGCTGGCTAGCGCCGTAACCGATAACCGCAAAGCGACGTGGATCGATACCCTGCGAACCCAGATAGCTTGCAACAGACGACGCACGGCGCTGCGAGAGACCTTGATTGTAGCTAGCACTACCGGTCGAGTCAGTGTGACCGAGAACGTCAACAAGAGTCTGGTTGAACTTACGCAGAACAATCGCAACCGAGTTCAGCGTTGGGTAGAACTGGCTCTTAACCTGATCCTGATCTGTATCGAAGGTAATGGCTGAAGGCATGTTCAGGATAATCTGGTCGCCATTACGCGTAACTGAAACGCCAGTGCCCTGCAGCTGATTGCGCAGTTCGGATTCCTGACGATCCATGTAATTGCCGATTGCGCCGCCACCCAAAGCACCAATACCGGCGCCGATCAGGACTGCATTGCGCTGAGCGCGGCTGGAGCCGCCGACCATGAGGCCGCCAAGCGCACCAACAGCGGCACCGATTGCAGCGCCACCGGCGGTGTTTGATACCTTCTGTTCACCGGTATAAGGATCGGTGGTGCAGCCTGCCAGAAATGTGGCACCAATTAGGGCAATCCCGATTTTCTTCAGCATGTATTGGTAATCCTCAATTGTCGATTCGTCGCGAATGATAGCTTCGATTAAGGCCGGATGGTGTCTTTAAATCCCCATCCGCGACTTTTAGAACGCAATTTGGCTTGTTTACAACAGCTTGCCGACATTTGATCGCCGCGCGTTAGCCAATCCGCCCACATTGACGCAGCTGAGTTGCGTAACGGTTGGCCATGGATTGGGCGCGTCTCGCACCGTTCAACGCTGTCGCATTGCCGCGCCAGACTCCACGGGAATATCCACCATGTCCCGAGTAATACGCGAGATAGAGACTGTAAGCGTCAGCCCGATTGATACCATTCTTCTGATAGCTCTGATTGTGATACCAGCCGATGAAGTGGATCGCGTCGCCGAAGTTGCTGCGAGAAGCGGTCCAGCGACCAGTCTCACGCTTATAGCGATCCCAGGTTCCGTTCAGTGCCTGCGAATAGCCATAGGCGCTCGAAGCGCGTTTCCATGGGATAAATCCAAGCAGCTTGGTACGCGGTGGACGAGCATAAGGGCGGAAACCGGATTCAGTATAAATTGTCGCCATTAGAACATGGACCGGTACGCCAAACTCGCGCGAAGCGCGGGTCGCGTCTTTCTGCCAATTATTTATCCAACCGTCGCGTTGATCAAAGACTGCGCAAACATTGCTGACCTGTCGTGGGGCAGTCGCGCAGCCGCCAAGAATAACGAGCGCGACGAGAAGCAAAACGCGCGTCATGGGAAACCTCATTGCAATTACAAAAATTGATAAATTGTAAAAATTAAAGAGGACTTAAACTAAGGCATTGATTTCATTATGGTTACTACAATGTTTACAGCCTCTTCCGTTGGTTGCTGAACGTTTGAATTCATTGGTAAAACCAATCTCAGCACGGCCACCGAATACAACCCTTGATTGCTTACCCATTGACTGCGGCTTGCAGGATGAAGGCCGAATTGTGACTAAAGTCAAAAACGCTGTTAAAACGTGTCTGTTGCAGAGTGTGTTCATGCATACAACAACGGAGGAGTTTTCATGAATGTGCAAAAGCTGCGTGAAGTTTACGAAGCATATATATCCTGTCTTAATGCTCAGGATTGGCCATCGTTAAAGCTTTATGTGGCTGAAGATGCTCAGCATAATGGTCAGAGATTGGGCGTTCACGGATATCGCGACATGCTCATTCGAGGTTATCAACAGATACCGGATCTACAGTTTAAGATAGGCTTGTTGGTTGTTGAGCCACCAGTTGTCGCAAGCAGATTTGATTTTGATTGCACGCCTGTCGGGCAATTTCTCGGCCTTCCCATAAATGGCAGGAATATCCGTTTTTCCGAGAACGTCTTTTATGAGTTTTCGGACAACAAAATCAGCAAGGTCTGGTCTGTTCTCGATAAAGCAGGCATCGAAGCACAACTCTGACGTCACGCAAAAACCATCCGTTCAACGACGTGTTTGACGTTCGGCCCTTAGGCGTGACCAATAATCAAGCCGCTTGCGAATATCGCGCTCAAAGCCTCTTTCCGGCGGATCATAGAAAACCTGCCGTCCCATGGCTTCCGGGAAGTAATCCTGACCCGAAAATGCGTCAGGTTGATCATGATCATAAGCATAACCATCACCATAGCCTTCATTCTTCATCAGCTTCGTCGGCGCGTTGAGAATGTGTTTCGGCGGCAACAATGAGCCATTCTCTTTAGCGGCACGCATCGAAGCCTTATAAGCCATGTAAACCGCATTGGATTTGGGTGCTGTCGCGAGATAGACGCAGGCTTGGGCAAGCGCCAGTTCCCCCTCCGGTGAACCCAGATAATCATAGGCATCTTTCGCGGCATTGCAGATAACAAGCGCTTGTGGATCAGCCAGGCCAATATCTTCAACCGCCATGCGGACAAGACGACGCCCAAGATAGAGCGGATCTTCACCGGCATCGAACATGCGGCTGAGATAATAAAGAGCGGCATCAGGATCAGATCCCCGCACCGATTTATGCAAAGCGGAAATCAGATTGTAGTGGCCGTCTTGTCCCTTGTCATAAACTGGCGCGCGACGCTGAACAACATCCTGAAGCTTTGCAGCGTCAAACACCTCGTCAGGCCGTGCTGCACGCCATACTTCTTCTGCAAGTGTTAGCGCGGCACGACCGTCACCATCGGCCATGCGAACCAGGCTTGCTCGTGCTTCTTCGTCCAGCGGCAGCGGACGTGCTTCCTGTTCTTCTGCACGCGTGAGAAGCGTAGCGATGCTTTCGCCATTATGCGGATGAAAAGTCAGCACCCTCGCCCGCGACAACAAAGCGGCGTTGAGTTCAAACGAAGGGTTTTCTGTCGTAGCGCCAATCAGGATGACCGTGCCGTCTTCCATTACTGGCAGAAAACTATCCTGTTGCGCGCGATTGAAACGATGAATCTCGTCTACAAAGAGCAGTGTTTGGCGACCCGACATGCGTCGTGCGCGCGCTGATTCAAAAACCTTCTTGAGGTCAGCAACACCGGAGAAAATCGCTGAAATTTGCTCGAAAGCCAAATCAGTCTCTCCGGCAAGCAGCCTGGCAACTGTTGTCTTGCCAGTGCCCGGAGGGCCCCAGAAGATCATCGAGCCGAGCGAGCCGGACGCGATCATGCGTGTCAGCACACCTTCTGGTCCTGTCAGGTGTTCCTGCCCCGTCACTTCCGAAAGGTGGCGCGGGCGCAAGCGATCAGCGAGTGGCCTGTTACGGTCCGCATTCGGATCAACCGCAGTTGAAAAAAGGTCGCTCATTTCGCTTCGCTCAATGCCAGAAAAACAGATGTCGTCTCAGGCATAGTCCCGCCTGAAACGACATGCAACTTTAAATGCTTGGCGATGAGGTCAGCGAACAAACTGTCGGATCAGCGCGCCATTACGCTCAACTTCCAGTCTCCAGGCCAAACCTCGGCCATCATTAAGCGCTGCAGTCAGATCATTAATCGTGCGGATCGGGTTACCATTGATACCTCTGATAATATCACGTTGACGCAAACCAAGTCGTGCGGCCTGCGAATTAATGACGACATCAGTCACAATAACGCCCCGCGCCCCATCACGCAGACGCATTTTTGAAGCCGTTTGTGGTGTTAATTCTTCAACCACGGCACCTGCAAAGGGATTATCACCCTCTATGGTCTGCTTCTGTTGCGGCTTGGCTTCAGGCTCTTTTGCAAGCTTAACAGGCAGTTTGCTGTCCTTACCGTTACGCACAATATCCAGCGTCACTGTATTGCCGATGCCAGCTGTCGAAAGACGATAACCGAGCACATCGATATTATCGGCCCTGACACCCTGTACCGAAAGCACCACATCGCCAACTTTCAAGCTAGCTTGTTCGGCAGGACCGCCCTTGGTGACGGCTGTCACCAGCACGCCAAAGGACTTATCCATGCCGAGACCTTCAGCAACGTCAGGCGTGATGTTCTGGAAGGTCGCACCGATAAATGGACGTTCAAAGCTCGTGCTCCCGCTCAATGCGGCATCAACAACGGCGCGTACCATATTGGAAGGAATAGCGAATCCGATACCGACAGATCCACCTGAGCGGGAATAAATTGCGGTATTGATGCCAATCAGGCGTCCACGCATGTCAATCAGACCGCCGCCCGAATTTCCGGGATTGATAGCGGCATCAGTCTGAATGAAGAAGTCAAAATCTGAAACGCCAACCTGCGTACGAGATTGGGCGGAAACAATACCGTTGGTAACGGTCTGGCCTACCCCAAACGGATTGCCGATAGCCAGCACAAGATCGCCAACTTCAACACCATCGGAATCACCCAGCGACAGAACCGGGAATTTGTCATTCGCGTCGATCTTTAAAACCGCAAGATCGGTCGTTTCATCGCGCAGCAGCACCTTGCTTTCGAACTGGCGGCCATCTGAAAGCGCCACCTTAATTTCGTCGGCGTCCTTAATGACGTGATTGTTTGTGACAACAATACCAGACGCATCAACGATGACGCCCGAACCGAGCGACTGCTCAGTGCGCGACTTGCCACCGCCGCCAAACTGCTTCCCGAAAAACTGCTCAAAAAACGGATCGCCTGCAAATGGTGATGCCTGCTGCTGCACCTGACGCGCGGCGTAGACGTTAACGACTGCAGGCGCTGTTTCCTTCACCAGAGGCGCGAAGGAAAGCTGCATATCGCCACGGCTTAGAGGGATCTGTTTGCCCTGAGCTGGAACGGCTGTTTCCTGCGCGATCGCAGGCAAAGTGACTGTGCTGATCGACGCGATAAGCAGACCCGCAATTCCATAACGCCGCCAATTCATTCGCAAACTCCAGTTTTCCTCATCTCGCATCCGATTCCTCGGAGCCAATATCGGCAATATGGAGCTAACAAGGCCAAGTATAAAGGGCTGGAATATGGCAAAGCGCATTACAGCTTCGTAATGAATTACGTTACGCTTCTCCTAACCTCGCAACAATTCAATAAAAACTATCTGCAAACGAAAAAAGGGCCGCACGAGGCAGCCCTTTTCAATAAGTACGAAGCGTAGATTACGCTGCGTCAGCTTCTGCAGCAGCTTCAGCTTCAACGCGTGCGCGGTCAGCTTTGCCCTTGGCATCAACATCGCGTTCAACGAATTCGACAACTGCGAGTGGCGCATTATCGCCAGTGCGGAAGCCTGCCTTCATGATGCGGATGTAGCCGCCGTTGCGGGTTGCATAACGTGCAGCCAGCGTATCGAACAGCTTAGCAACCAGCTTGACGTCGCGGATGGCGGAAATCGCCTGACGACGTGCATGCAGGTCACCACGCTTGCCGAGAGTGACAAGCTTTTCTACGATTGGACGGATTTCCTTAGCCTTAGGAAGCGTGGTCACAATCTGTTCGTGCTCGATGAGCGAAGCCGCCATGTTGGCGAACATTGCCTTGCGATGCGAGGCAGTGCGGTTCAGCTTACGCTGTCCATTACCGTGGCGCATGGCCTTCTCCTTTTAACTCAGTTCTGCCGGAAACGTCCGGTCTTAATATTGGTCTTCGTAGCGCTTAGCGAGATCTTCGATGTTTTCAGGCGGCCAGGCTGGGATTTCCATACCAAGATGGAGACCCATCGACGCCAGAACTTCCTTGATCTCGTTGAGCGACTTGCGGCCGAAATTCGGAGTCCGCAGCATCTCGGCTTCCGTCTTCTGGATCAGATCGCCGATATAGACGATGTTGTCGTTCTTCAGGCAGTTTGCCGAACGTACCGACAGTTCGAGCTCGTCCACCTTCTTGAGCAGAGCCGGATTGAAAGCCAGTTCCGCAACCTGTTCCTGCGGAGCTTCCTTCTGCGGCTCTTCGAAGTTGACGAAGATCGCCAGCTGGTCTTGAAGAATACGAGCTGCATAAGCAACTGCATCTTCACCGCTCACGGAACCATTGGTTTCGATGTTGAGCGTCAGCTTGTCGTAATCAAGAACCTGACCTTCACGGGTGTTCTCGATCTTGTACGATACCTTGCGGATCGGCGAATAAAGGCTATCAACCGGAATAAGGCCGATTGGAGCATCTTCCGCACGATTACGGTCGGCAGGCACATAGCCCTTACCGGTGTTGACAGTGAATTCCATGCGGATTTCAGCGCCTTCATCCAGCGTGCAGATGACGTGATCCGGATTAAGGATCTCGACATCGCCAACAGTCTGAATGTCACCAGCCGTAACAACGCCAGGGCCTTCCTTACGGACAACCATGCGCTTTGGGCCTTCGCCTTCCATACGGATAGCGATTTCCTTGACGTTCAGAACGATATCCGTGGTGTCTTCGCGGACGCCCGGAATGGAAGAGAATTCATGCAGAACGCCATCGATCTGAATGGCGGTTACAGCAGCGCCGCGCAGCGACGACAGAAGCACGCGACGCAGTGCGTTACCGAGCGTCAGACCAAAACCGCGTTCCAGCGGTTCAGCAACGACGGTTGCATGGGTGCGTGAGCCGTTGGTGATAAAATCCACCTTGTTCGGCTTAATCAGTTCCTGCCAGTTCTTCTGGATCATTTTATTTTCCTCTATCAACCGTCGCTACCATCCAATCGTAGCGATCTTGTGAAGAACCGCAGAGGAACCTCGGACACATGGTCCGAGGCTCATGCGGCATATAAAAGAAATTAGACCCGGCGCTTCTTGCGCGGACGGCAACCGTTGTGCGGGATCGGCGTAACATCGCGGATCGACGTGATCACAAAGCCGGCAGCCTGAAGGGCGCGCAGCGCAGATTCACGACCAGAACCCGGTCCGCAAACCTCGACTTCGAGGGAGCGCATGCCATGTTCCTGAGCCTTCTTGGCGCAATCTTCAGCAGCGATCTGTGCGGCAAACGGGGTCGACTTACGCGAACCCTTGAAACCCTGAGCACCTGCAGAAGACCAGGCAATCGCATTGCCCTGTGCATCCGTGATGGTGATCATGGTGTTGTTGAACGTCGAATTAACGTGGGCAACGCCCGACGAGATGTTTTTGCGCTCGCGACGGCGAATACGCTGGGCTTCCTTAGCCATGATAGTCCTCTCAAAACTCGATCTCGACACCGCCGTAATTCCAGCGGCTCCACCGGCCCTTTGATAAGGACCAGCACCGAACCCACCCGATTATCGGGCAAGCCCGACAGAACGATTGGTTCTGCCGAAAATTACTTCTTCTTACCTGCGATAGCCTTTGCAGGACCCTTACGGGTACGTGCATTGGTATGCGTGCGCTGACCACGAACTGGCAGCGAACGACGATGACGCAGACCGCGGTAGCAGCCAAGGTCCATCAGACGCTTGATGTTCATGGAAACTTCACGACGCAGGTCACCTTCGACGCGGTATTCAGCATCGATAGCTTCACGAATCTGAAGTACTTCAGCATCCGACAGCTGGTTTACGCGACGATCGTCAGCAATGCCGACCTTCGTTACGATTTGACGAGCAAATTTAGGTCCAATCCCGTGGATGTACTGAAGCGCAATGATTACGCGCTTGTTCGTCGGGATGTTGACGCCAGCGATACGTGCCACGTCTGTTCTCCTTGAGTTACATAAAAATCGATCTGGCAGATGCGATCAACCAGACAGCATTGTTTGACCGGTCCCGGCCTCTTACTATTTCCGCCAGAACCGACCATTCAAACCAATTGAAGTGGGGCAGTCTTTGACGGAATCGCCCGAAAAAGTCAACTCTTAACTGTCCGTAAAGCTGCCAAAGCAACTGCACAGACATTAAAAGCAACTCTTGAAAGCGAGAAGCGGACAGAAAAACGCTAAACGTCTTCCTGTCCGCAATTTTTAAACGACTTTTTCAAGCCTCAAGCCGGAACGAGAATTCTCTCAATTTCGGCAGTAACTTCTTCAACCGGAGCCATACCATTGATGACGCGAAGTTCACCGGTTCCAGCGTAATAGCTGGAAAGAGGCGAAGTCTTCTCACGGTATTCAACGAGACGCTTACGGAAGGCTTCAGGGTTATCGTCGGAACGAACCTGACCACCCTTGGCAATCGTTTCAGCCACGCGGCTTTCCATCCGCTTGACCAATGCATTCTCGTCAACCTTAAGCTCGATGACCGCATCAAGCTTGAGACCTTTGCCAACCAGCATTTCGCCGAGGGCCTGCGCCTGAGGCACAGTACGCGGATAACCGTCCAGAATGAAACCGCTTGCGCAGTCCGGCGCATCAATGCGCTCTGAAACGATCTGGTTGACGATTTCATCAGAAACCAGCTGCCCGGCATCCATCACTGCCTTGGCGCGCTTCCCGATCTCGCTCTGCTGAGCGACTGCTGCACGCAGCATGTCGCCAGTCGAAAGCTGAGGTATTCCATGCTTCTTGGTAAGAAGTCCAGCCTGCGTCCCCTTACCTGCTCCGGGCGGCCCAAGAAGTATCAGTCTCATTTATTACGTTTCCCACCTCTGAGTTTGGACTTCTTGATCAGCCCTTCATACTGATGAGCGACAAGATGTCCCTGAATTTGCGCAACCGTATCGAGCGTTACGCTGACCACGATCAACAGCGAAGTACCGCCAAGATAGAATGGTACACCGGTCGCGGAAATCAGGAATTCCGGCAGAAGACAGACAAGCACAATATAGATGGCGCCGACAACAGTGATGCGTGTCAACACATAGTCTATGTACTCAGCTGTACGTTCACCCGGACGAATGCCCGGAATAAAGCCGGAGTGCTTCTTAAGCTGGTCAGCTGTGTCCTTGGGATTGAACACGATAGCCGTGTAGAAGAAGCAGAAGAATGCCATCAAGCCCGCATAGAACAGCATATAAAGCGGCTGACCATGACCGAGAGCGTTGAGAATAGTTGTTCCCCAAGCCGGCATTTCAGCTGTATTTGCAAAGCCAGCAACGGTGGCAGGCAGAAGCAGCAGCGACGAAGCGAAGATCGGAGGGATAACGCCAGCCGTGTTGAGCTTGAGAGGCAGATGCGAAGTATCGCCCTGGAACATGCGATTGCCAACCTGACGCTTCGGATACTGGATCAGAAGACGACGCTGCGCACGCTCAACGAAAACGATGATAGCGATCAGCGCGATGGCCAGAACGATAACGCCGAGGATCAAACCGGTCGACAGAGCGCCAGTACGACCTAGTTCCAGCGTACCGGAAATAGCATGTGGAAGGTTTGCAACAATGCCGGCGAAGATAATGAGCGAAATACCGTTACCGATGCCGCGAGCAGTGATCTGCTCACCAAGCCACATCAGGAACATGGTACCGCCAACAAGCGTAATCACCGACGAAATCAGGAACATTGGTCCAGGATTGGTGACAATCCCATTACCCGACTGCAGACCCACCGAAATGGCATAAGCCTGTACGATTGCAAGAAGCACCGTACCATAGCGGGTGTACTGATTGATAATTTTGCGACCCGACTCGCCTTCTTTCTTCAGCGCTTCAAGCGTCGGAACAACCGACGTCATAAGCTGCACGATGATCGAGGCAGAGATGTACGGCATGATGCCAAGAGCGAAGATAGCCATACGGCCAACCGCACCACCGGCGAACATATTGAAAAGTCCGAGCACACCCTGGCTATGCTGCTGGAAAGCCTGCGCAAGCGCATCAGGATTGATGCCGGGCAGCGGAATATAGGTGCCGAAACGGTACACCAGCAAAGCGCCCAGTGTGAACCAGATGCGCTTCTTGAGTTCTTCAGCTTTAGAGAAAGCCGAAAAATTGAGATTGGAAACTAGCTGTTCAGCAGCCGATGCCATTAAATTTCTCCGGTGAAAAGTCTCCGGTCCCCCACTCCCATCGACGCGCGTTTTTCCAACTCGCATCCCTTCGGACAAGAAGACCCTACCCAGATATGCGCATTGGCATAAATGTGCAAGCGGCGGCACAAGGGCCGCCGCTTTTTATTTTTATGTCGATGCCTTATTCGGCAGCAGCTTCAGGAAGCTTTACGCTACCACCGGCCTTTTCGATCTTTTCGATCGCAGCCTTGGAAGCACCAGCAACCTCGAAGGCTACCTTTGCCTTCAGTTCGCCGTCCGCAAGAACGCGAACACCGTCCAGAGCGCGACGAATCACGCCAGCAGCCTTAAGCGAATCGCTATTCACAACTGCCTTTGCATCCAGCTTGCCAGCGTCGATCGCAGCCTGAACACGGCCGAGCGAAACAACGTTGAAGCTCTTTGCAAAGATGTTGGTGAAGCCGCGCTTAGGCAGACGGCGGTAGATTGGCATCTGGCCGCCTTCAAAGCCGTTGATCGCTACGCCAGAACGGGACTTCTGTCCCTTGACGCCGCGGCCAGCGGTCTTACCGGTGCCGGAGCCGATACCACGGCCGACGCGCTTACGCGCCTTTACTGAACCTGGCTTATCACGCAGATCGTTGAGTTTCATGTCTCTATCCCCTGCGTTATCAGGCCTCGTCCACAACGCGGACGAGATGCTGAACCTTGGCGATCATACCACGAACCGAAGGAGTATCCTCCAGTGTGCGGCGGCGGTGCATTTTGTTAAGTCCGAGTCCGATCAGCGTTGCACGCTGTTCGGCTGGACGACGGATAGGGCTTCCGATCTGTTCGACCGTAACCGTCTTACCCTTCTTCTCAGCCATCACTCAAATCCCTTGTCTATGGCGTATCCGGTGTTTGTGCACCGGACTGGCACAAACTATCGGCTATTCTTCCGAACCGACCACATCATGGCGGCGAGCCTGAAGGGTCGAGTACTTGATACCGCGCTGTGCAGCGATGTCCTTTGGATGCATCTGATGCTTCAGAGCGTCAAAGGTTGCACGAACCATGTTGTAAGGGTTCGAGGAGCCGAGCGACTTAGCAACAACGTCCTGAACGCCAAGCGTTTCGAACACTGCACGCATTGGACCACCAGCAATGATACCCTTACCGGCAGGAGCTGCACGGAGGAGAACCTTGCCAGCGCCGTGACGGCCCTGCACATCGTGATGCAGAGTACGGCCCGAACGAAGCGGAACGAAAATCATGTCGCGCTTAGCAGCTTCAGTTGCCTTACGGATCGCTTCAGGCACTTCGCGTGCCTTACCATGACCGAAGCCAACGCGGCCCTTCTGGTCGCCAACTACGACGAGCGCAGCGAAACCAAAACGACGGCCACCCTTAACAACCTTGGCGACGCGATTAATGTGAACGAGCTTGTCAACGAATTCGCTGTCGCGCTCCTCACGACCGCGATCTTCGCGGTTACGTTCTTTCTGTGCCATATCCTATTCCTTTATTTTTTTCCGGAAGCACAAAATTATTAGAAGCTAAGTCCGCCTTCGCGGGCAGCTTCGGCGAGAGCCTTCACACGGCCGTGGTAAATGAATGCACCACGGTCGAACACTACTTCACTGACGCCTGCTTTCTTAGCACGCTCTGCAACCAGCTTGCCAACTGCAGCTGCTGCTGCGGAGTCGGCGCCGGTCTTGAGCTTGCCCTTCAGGTCGCCATCCAGGGTCGAAGCAGCTGCGATGGTAACACCGCGAACGTCGTCGATAACCTGAACGTAGATGTTCTTGGAAGAGCGGTGTACGCTGAGACGTGGACGGCCGTTTGCGACAGCCTTGACCTGACGGCGTACACGAGCAGCGCGACGCTGCAAAGTTTCTTTTGGCGATGCCATGACGCGCTTCCCTTACTTCTTCTTGCCTTCTTTGCGGACGATCTTCTCGCCAGCATACTTGACGCCCTTGCCCTTGTAAGGCTCGGGGCCGCGATATTCGCGGATCTCAGCCGCGACCTGACCGACCTGTTGCTTGTCGATACCAGAGACGACGATTTCCGTCGGCTTAGGAACAGCAACAGTGATGCCAGCAGGCACGTCATAGACCACTTCGTGGCTGAAGCCGAGCGAAAGCTGAACATTCTTGCCCTGCATAGCAGCACGGTAACCAACGCCGCTAATCTCAAGCTTCTTTTCAAAGCCCTTTTCGACGCCTTCGAAGATGTTAACGATCATCGAACGCGACATGCCCCACTTGGAGCGAGCTTCTTTGGACTGGTCACGAGGATCGACGCTTACAGCGCCGTCTTCGAGCTTAACCAGAACTTCATCGTGCACTACGAAAGACAATTCGCCTTTCGCGCCCTTAGCCTTGACGGTCTGACCTTCAACGCTGGCGGTCACGCCCGCCGGGACCGGCACGGGTTTTTTACCGATACGAGACATTTTTATACCTGTCTTTTATCTGTTCACTGTCGGCCGCATCAGAAGATGCGGCAGAGCAGCTCACCACCAACGTTTTGTTCACGAGCTTCATGATCAGCCATCACACCCTTAGGGGTGGACAGGATCGAGATGCCAAGGCCATTCGCAACCTGCGGGATCGACTTGACCGACACGTAAACGCGACGGCCAGGCTTCGAAACGCGGGTCAGTTCACGAATGACTGGAACGCCTTCATAATACTTCAGTTCGATTTCGATCTCGGCTTTGCCGTTCACGAATTCACTCTGCGTGTATCCGCGGATGTAACCTTCAGACTGAAGAACATCCAGTACGCGAGCGCGCAGCTTCGAAGCCGGGGTCGAAACCTTGGTCTTCTTGCGGCCAACTGCGTTGCGGATACGGGTCAGCATATCGCCGATAGGATCTGACACAGACATATGCTACTCCTTACCAGCTCGACTTAACTATGCCTGGAATCTGTCCAAGCGAACCCAACTGGCGAAGCGCAATACGCGACATCTTCAGTTTACGGTAATAACCACGCGGGCGACCCGAAACTTCGCAACGATTGCGAATACGGACCTTAGCAGAATTGCGCGGCAGTTCGGCGAGCTGGATAGTAGCGCGGAAACGCTCATCCAGCGGAAGGCTCTGATCCATTACGATCGCCTTCAGACGTGCACGCTTTTCAGCATGACGCTTAACCAACTTTTCGCGGCGCTTGTTGTTTTCGACTGCGCTAGTCTTGGCCATATTAATATACCTCGCTACGCTTGCCGTTACTGCCGGAACGGGAAGTTGAAGGCGCGCAGAAGAGCGCGGGCTTCATCATCCGTCTTAGCGGTCGTGCAAACGATGATGTCCATGCCCCAGATCTGATCAACTTTATCGTAGTTGATTTCTGGAAACACGATGTGTTCCTTAATACCCATGGCGAAGTTGCCGCGGCCATCAAAGCTCTTCGGATTCAGACCGCGGAAATCTCGAACGCGCGGAAGCGCAATCGTGATCAGACGATCAAGGAATTCGTACATGCGGTCCGCACGAAGAGTTACCTTCGTACCGATTGGCATGTCTTCACGCAACTTGAAGGTCGCGATCGAATTACGGGCGCGAGTAATGACAGCCTTCTGACCGGCAATCAAGCCCAGATCTTCTGCTGCAACAGCTGGCTTCTTCGAATCAGAAGTGGCTTCGCCTACGCCCATATTGAGAACAACTTTGGTGATGCGTGGGATCTGCATCTCGTTGTCATATTTGAATTCTTCAAGAAGAGCCTTGCGGATCGTATCCAGATAAACTTTCTTGAAGCGTGGAAGTGCCTTAGCTTCAGCCATCAGATCACTGCTCCCGAACGCTTTGCGACGCGAACCTTCTTGCCGTCCTCAACGCGGAAACCAACGCGAGTTGGCTTGCCGTCCTTAGGATCAGCAACTGCCAGGTTCGACAAATGAATCGGCGCCTCTTTCGAGATGATGCCGGCTTCCTGAGTCTGTGTCTGGCGCTGATGACGCTTCACAACATTAATGCCACGAACAACGGCTTTGTCGTCCTTAGGCATAACCTGAAGAACTTCGCCTGTACGGCCCTTGTCCTTACCGGACAGCACGACAACGCTGTCGCCTTTGCGAATCTTTTGCATCGTCTTGCTTCCTTACAGAACTTCCGGAGCCAGCGAAATGATCTTCATGTGGCTCTTTGCGCGAAGTTCGCGCGGAACCGGTCCGAAGATACGCGTGCCGATAGGCTCTTTCTTGTTATCGATGAGAACAGCTGCGTTATTATCGAAACGAATAACGCTACCGTCTGCGCGACGGATGTCCTTGGCGGTCCGTACGACCACCGCCTTCATCACGTCACCTTTTTTGACGCGGCCGCGCGGAATAGCTTCCTTGATCGACACCACAATGATGTCGCCAACGGAAGCATAACGCCGCTTCGAGCCGCCCAGCACCTTGATGCACATGACACGACGTGCGCCGGAATTATCCGCCACGTCGAGGTTTGTTTGCATCTGAATCATGACTGGCCGCCTTCTTTTCCTTCAGCTGGTTAAGGGCTCCTGCCCTACCTAAGCTGCGTGTTTGTAATTTAGCCCGCTGTTACGTTCGAAAGAACGACCCAGCGTTTGTCCTTCGAAATTGGCTTGGATTCTTCAATAGAAACCTGATCACCAATCTTGAACTGGTTGTTTTCGTCGTGCGCCTTATACTTCTTCGACTGGCGAACGGTCTTCTGGAGGAGCGGGTGCGAATAGCGACGCTCAACCTTAACCACAACAGTCTTATCGTTTTTGTCGCTGACGACAACGCCCTGCAGAACGCGTTTAGGCATTATACTTGTTCCTTATGCCTTGCTTTCGGCCGCCTTCTGGCGGGCGATGGTCTTAATACGCGCAATGTCACGGCGAACCTGCTTCACGCGCGCGGTTTTTTCGAGCTGGCCGGTTGCCTTCTGAAAGCGCAGATTAAACTGCTCTTTCTTCAGGGCGCCCAACTCATCGTTCATCTGATCGAGGCTTTTGGCCCGAACGTCTGCGGCTTTCATGACTGCCTCTCTTACTCTGCGATGCGCTGAATGAAGCGCGTCTTGACCGACAACTTTGCAGCGCCGAGTCTCAGGGCTTCGCGTGCCACATCTTCGGGTACGCCGTCAAGCTCAAACATTATACGACCTGGTGCTACGCGGCATGCCCAGTAGTCAACTGAACCCTTACCTTTACCCATACGGACTTCGGTAGGCTTCGATGTTACTGGCAGATCCGGGAAGATACGGATCCATACACGACCGGCACGCTTCATGTGACGGGTGATCGCGCGGCGAGCCGCTTCGATCTGTCGTGCTGTGACGCGGTCAGGCTCAACGGCCTTCAAACCGAATGCACCGAAATTAAGGTCCGTACCGCCCTTCGAGTTGCCGTGGATACGGCCCTTGAACTGCTTACGGAACTTGGTGCGCTTAGGCTGCATCATTGTTCTCTACTCCAAATTTCTCGCCCGCGGCCCGCTTTTTAAGCGTTTTCGCGGCGGCGGTTCTGCTGGGAACCCTGATTGTCACCCTCAACCGCACGACGTTCAGAAGCCATTGGGTCGTGCTCAAGGATTTCGCCCTTGAATACCCAAACCTTCACGCCGCAGATGCCGTAAGCGGTCTGCGCTTCTGCTGTACCGTAGTCGATATCAGCACGCAGCGTGTGAAGAGGAACGCGGCCTTCGCGGTACCATTCCATACGTGCGATTTCAGCGCCACCCAGACGGCCGGAGCAGTTGATACGAATACCTTCCGCACCCAGACGCATTGCTGACTGAACAGCACGCTTCATGGCGCGACGGAATGCCACACGGCGTTCGAGCTGCTGAGCGATCGACTGAGCGATCAGCGTAGCATCGACTTCCGGCTTGCGAACTTCAACAATGTTGAGCGACGCATCGGAATTCGTCATCTCGGAAAGCTTCTTACGAAGCTTTTCGATGTCTGCACCCTTCTTGCCGATGATGATACCCGGACGAGCCGAGTGAATCGTCACGCGGCACTTCTTGTGCGGACGCTCGATTACGATCTTGGAGATCGCAGCCTGCTTGAGTTCGCTCTTAAGATATTCGCGAATCTTCACGTCTTCATGCAGAAGCTTGCCGTACTCACCGGTATTCGCGTACCAACGCGAATCCCAGGTGCGGTTGATGCCGAGACGAAGACCGATTGGATTAATCTTCTGGCCCATTATGCGGCCTCCCCTTTTTCCGCAACTTCGCGGACAACAATGGTGAGATGCGAAAACGGCTTTTCGATGCGGCTTGCCTTACCACGTCCACGAACGTGGAAACGCTTCATGACAATGGATTTGCCGACATAAGCTTCAGCAACGATCAGCGCGTCAACATCGAGATCATGATTGTTCTCTGCGTTGGCGATAGCCGATTCGAGCGTCTTTTTCACTGTTTCCGCGATCCGCTTGCGCGAGAACGTCAGATCAGCAAGTGCCGCATTTACTTTCTTACCGCGGATCAATGCCGCGACAAGATTAAGCTTCTGCGGGCTGACGCGAAGCGTACGGGCGACGGCTTTCGCCTCGTTATCCTTAAGCTGGCGGGGAGCCTTGGCCTTGCCCATCGTTACTTCCTCTTTGCCTTCTTGTCCGCGCCGTGACCGTAATAGGTACGTGTCGGCGCGAATTCACCGAACTTGTGTCCAACCATTTCTTCGGAGATCGATACCGGCACATGCTTGTTGCCGTTATAAACACCGAAGGTCAGGCCAACGAACTGCGGCAAGATAGTGGAGCGACGGCTCCACATCTTGATGACTTCACTACGACCGCCCTCGCGTACCTTCTCAGCTTTCTTGAGAAGATAGCCATCGACGAACGGACCTTTCCAAACTGAACGAGCCACTTCAGACTACCTCTCTTACTTCTTGCGCTGATGACGCGAGCGCATGATGAACTTATCGGTCGCCTTATTCGAACGGGTCTTCTTACCCTTCGTAGGCTTGCCCCAAGGCGTGACCGGATGACGACCACCGGAAGTGCGGCCTTCACCACCACCATGCGGGTGGTCAACTGGGTTCATTGCAACACCGCGAACGTGAGGACGCTTACCGCGCCAGACCGAACGACCGGCCTTACCGTCATTGATGTTGCTATGCTCTGGGTTGGAAACTGCGCCAACCGTTGCGAAACATGCACCTGGAACCAGACGCTGTTCACCAGAATTGAGACGCAGGATAGCCATACCCTGGTCACGTCCGACGAGCTGTGCATATGCACCAGCCGAACGAGCAATCTGGCCGCCCTTGCCTGGCTTCATTTCCACGTTGTGGATAATCGTACCAACAGGCATCGACGAAAGCGGCATTGCATTGCCTGGCTTAACGTCGACGGACTGGCCGGAAATGACCTTGTCGCCGGCTGCCAGACGCTGCGGAGCCAGAATGTAGCTCAGCTCGCCGTCTTCATAGCGGATCAGCGCGATAAACGCGGTGCGGTTTGGATCGTATTCCAGGCGTTCAACCGTAGCGACGACGTCGTGCTTACGACGCTTGAAGTCAACAAAACGGTAAGAACGCTTGTGACCACCGCCCTGAAAGCGAACAGTGATACGACCGGTGTTGTTACGGCCACCCTTCTTGGACAGACCTTCGGTCAGGGACTTGACCGGCTTGCCCTTGTAGAGTTCCGAACGGTCCACGATGACCAGCTGACGCTGGCCTGGCGTGGTCGGATTAAAGTGCTTGAGTGCCATTGTCTTTACTCCATGGCCTCTCAGAGACCTGTCGAAACGTCGATGCTCTGGCCTTCAGCCAAAGTAACGATCGCTTTCTTGACATCGCTCTGGCGCCCGACAATGCCGCGGAACCGCTTCACCTTGCCTTTGCGCACAGTGGTGTTAACGGCCTTTACCTTGACGCCGAAAAGCGCCTCGATTGCAGCCTTGATTTCCGGCTTCGTCGCCTTGCGAGCTACGTTGAAGACGACCTGGTTATGTTCGGAAACAAGGGTCGACTTCTCAGTAATAACTGGGCTGACGATCACGTCATAATGGCGAAGATCGGTCATTTAAAACGCTCCTCGAGGGCTTCGACAGCTGCCTTGGAAAGCACGAGCTTGCCACGACGCAGGATGTCGTAAACATTGATGCCCTGTACTGGCAGAACATCGATGTTCGGGATGTTCGAAGCAGCGCGCTGGAAGTTCACGTCGATCTCTGCACCACCGATGAGGAGTGCATTTTCAAGACCGAGCTTTGCGAACTGCGAAACAAGCTGCTTTGTCTTGGCTTCAGAGGCAGCCAGATCATCGATGATGATCAGGTCGGATGCCTTAGCCTTAGCCGACAGAGCATGACGCAAGCCGAGAGCGCGAACCTTCTTTGGCAGATCATGATCATGCGTACGGACTACTGGTCCGTGAGCCTGACCACCGCCGCGGAACTGCGGTGCACGAGCCGAATGGTGACGAGCGCGACCCGTACCCTTCTGCTTATACATCTTCGAACCGGTGCGGCTGATGTCGCTGCGGCCCTTGGCATCATGAGAGCCCTGCTGGCGGCGAGCCAGCTGCCAGCGCACGACGCGCTGAAGAATGTCGTCGCGCGGGTCGAGGCCGAAGATTTCTTCGTTCAGCTTGACCTTGCCGGCATCCTTGCCTTCAAGAGTTGTAATCGTGAGATCCATTATTCGGCTCCCTCAGTCGCGACTGCATCCGCAGCTGCATTGTTTGCGCTTGAACGCAGGGCAGCCGGCTTAGGTGCATTCTCAGGCAGCGAAACCTTGACTGCATCACGAACGAGGATCCAGGCGCCCTTGGAGCCAGGAACCGCGCCGCGAACCAGAATAAGGCCACGATCGCTATCTGTAGAGACAACTTCGATGTTCTGCGTCGTCACGCGGGTTTGACCCATGTGACCAGCCATCTTCTTGCCCTTGAACACCTTACCCGGATCCTGACGCTGACCGGTCGAGCCGTGAGCGCGGTGGGTAACTGAGTTACCGTGCGAAGCACGATGACCAGCAAAGTTGTGGCGCTTCATAACACCGGCAAAACCTTTACCGATAGAAGTGCCCGTCACATCGACCTTCTGGCCGGCGACGAAATGCTCGGCAAGAATCTCCGAGCCTACTTCGAGAAGGTTATCCGGCGAAACGCGGAATTCCGCTACTTTCGCCTTAGGCTCAACTTCAGCCTTCGCGAAATGACCGCGCAGAGCCTTAGTTGTGTTCTTTACCTTGGCAAGTCCAACGCCAAGCTGAACAGCCGTATAACCGTTTTTTTCAACTGTACGCTGAGCTACCACGTGGCAGTCTTCCATGCGGAGAACTGTCACTGGTACATGTTCGCCAGCGTCGTTATAGACGCGGGTCATGCCCAGCTTCTGTGCAATAACACCTGAACGCA